>DATFMZ010000097.1:0-2697 GCA_035266665.1 Gemmatimonadales bacterium
GCAGGATCTCCGCTACACCTTCCGCGGGCTCAAGAACCGTCCCCTCTTCGCGGGCGCCGTCGTGCTGACGCTCGCCCTCGGGATCGGCGCGAACGCGTCGATGTTCTCGATCGTGGACCGCCTGCTCTTCCGCCCGCCGCCCATGATGCAGGAGGCGTCGCGGATTCATCGGGTCTATCTCTCCGAGACCTGGCGCGGGAAGGAGGTCACGAACAGCTACATCCCGTACGCGCGGTTCATCGATCTCACCAACGACACGAAATCGTTCGAGCGTACCGCGCTGTTCACCGAGAACGACATGGCCGTCGGCACCGGCACCGATGCCCACGAGCTGAAGATCGGCGTCGTGAGTGCCGGGTTCTTCGGGTTCTTCGACGCGCCGCCCGTCCTCGGCCGCTACTTCACCGCCGCCGAGGACAGCGCACCCAACGGCGTCCCCCTCGCCGTGCTGAGCTACGGGTTCTGGGAGACGCGCTACGGCGGCCGGCGCGACGTGCTGGGCCAGGCGCTCCAGGTCGGCGCGACCCGCTACACGATCGTCGGCGTGGCCCCCCGCGGATTCGTGGGCGTCTGGCCCGACACCCCGCCCGCGCTCTTCGTCCCGGCGAGCGTGCGCGGCGCGGAGACGGGGGCGTCACTCCGGATGCCCGGCGAGAACTGGTGGACCACGTACTTCTGGACGTGGGCACAGGTGATGGTCGAGCGTAAGCCCAACGTCTCGATCGCCGCGGCGAACGCCGATCTCACCCAGGCGTTCGCCAAGAGCTACGCCGCCGAGGTCGCGGCCCACCCCCGCGTGCAGTCTCTCGGCCTCACCAAGCCGCACGCACGCGTCGAGTCGATCCTGAGCGACCGCGGACCGAACGAGTCGAGTCTCGCGAAGATCGCCACCTGGATCGGCGGGGTGGCGCTCATCGTCTGGCTCATCGCGTGCGCCAACGTCGCGAATCTCCTGCTGGCGCGCGCACTGCAAAGACGCCGCGAGATCGCGGTGCGGCTGGCACTCGGCGTGAGCCGGCTCCGCCTCGCGGCCCAGCTCCTCACCGAAAGCGCCGTGCTCGCCCTCCTGGGCGGCATCGCGGGCGTGACGATCGCGCAGTGGGGCGGCGCGGTGCTCCGATCGGCGTTTCTCTCCGCGACATCGACCGCGACCGTGATCACCGACTCCCGGACCCTGCTCTACGCCGGCGCCGCCGCGCTCATCGCGGGACTCCTCACCGGACTCGCGCCGCTCGTCCAAACACGCCACGTGGACCTGAACCGCGATCTCCGCGAAGGCGTCCGCGAAGGGACGTATCAGCGCTCACGCCTCCGGTCGGGGCTCCTCGTCTTCCAGGGCACGCTGTCCGTCGTGCTCCTCGTGGGCGCCGGCCTCTTCGTCCGCAGTCTTCGCAACGTGCGCGCGGTCCCGCTCGGCTATGAGCCGCAACACGTCGCCATGGTGGAGACCAACATGCGCGGGGTCACGCTTGACAGCGCGCGGAGCGTCGCCCTCATTCAGCGCCTTCAAGAGGAAGCCGCGGCGATTCCGGGCATCACCGGCGCCACGCGCCAGCTCACCATGCCGTTCTGGAGCACGTGGAGCGTCGGGCTGCACGTGGCGGGCATCGACTCGATCAACAAACTCGGGCAGTTCAACTTGAACGCGGTCTCGCCGGAATATTTCCAGACGATGGGAACGCGCATCCTGGAGGGACGCGGCATCGAGCGGCAGGACGTGGCCGGCGCGCCGCGCGCGATGGTGGTGAGCCAGGCGATGGCCAAGAAGCTGTGGCCCGGGAAGGACGCGCTCGGCCAATGCGTCCGCGTCGGCGCCGACACCGTACCGTGCACCTATGTCGTCGGCGTCGCCGAGAACATCAAGGACAACAAGCTGGGCGACGACCCGGGCCTCTTCTATTATCTCTCGGCCGCACAGTTCCACCCCGATGAGGGCGGACTCTTCGTCCGCACGCGCGGCGACCCCGCGGCCATGAAAGAGACCATACGCAAGACACTCCAGCGGGTCATGCCGGGGGCGTCATACGTCACGGTCACGCCGATGGAGGACGTCATCGGCCAGCAGACCCAGCCCTGGCGGCTTGGCGCAACGATGTTCGTGATCTTCGGGTTGCTGGCGCTCGCGCTCGCGGCGATCGGCCTCTACAGCGTGATCGCCTTCAACGTGGGCCAACGCCTCCACGAGCTCGGCGTGCGCATCGCGCTCGGCGCCACGATGCGCGACATCGTGGGACACGTGGTGACAGGCGGGTTGAAGCTCGCGGCGGGCGGTATCGTGCTCGGCGTCGTCATCGCGCTCATGGTAGGCCGCTGGATCGAGCCCCTCCTGTTCGAGGAGTCGCCCCGCGACCCGACGGTGCTCGTCGTCGTGGCAGGCGTGTTGCTCGGTGTCGCGGCGCTGGCGAGCTTCATTCCGGCACGCCGGGCGGCGCGCGTGGATCCGATGCGCGCGCTACGGACGGAATAGCGGCCCCGCCCCATGCAACCATTTTCCGGCTCGATGTGTCAAGGAAGGAACCGCCCCATCTCCTGACTCCCCTCCCGCCTCCGGCGGAAACCATCCGAGGAGCAGCCCGACATGCGCGGAATGCCCTGGCTCGAGCGTCGCATGCAGGATCTCCGCTACACCTTCCGCGGGCTCAAGAACCGTCCCCTCTTCGCGGGCGCCGTCGTGCTGACGCTCGCCCTCGGGATCGG
>DATFMZ010000098.1:0-6326 GCA_035266665.1 Gemmatimonadales bacterium
GCCGCGACGATCGTCGTGCTCGGAAACATCGTCGCGGACGTCCTCGCACGCCTCGCCGACCCGCGCGTGGGAGAGCCCGCGTGATCGCGCGCGTCTGGCGCGTCCGCCGCGTACGCATCGGCCTCGCGCTCGTCGGCATGCTCGCGCTCGTCGCGCTCGCGGCGCCGGTGCTCGCGCCCTACAATCCCGTCACCCAGATCGACGTCGTCCATGCACGAGATCTTCCACCGTCCTTCGCGCACCCCCTGGGAACGGACCCCTACAGCCGTGACGTGTTGAGTCGCGTGATCTACGGCGCCCGCATGTCCCTCGCGATCGCCGCCTTCTCGGTGGCCATCGCGGTGACCCTCGGCACGGCCGTCGGCCTCACGGCCGGATTCGCGGGCGGTGCCGCCGACGCCGTGTTGATGCGCCTCGTGGACGCGGGCCTCGCCATCCCCCGCTTCTTCGTCCTGCTCGTCGTGCTCGCGCTGTGGAACACCGTCGGACCCGTTGCACTCGGGGCGCTGATCGGGCTCACGGGATGGTTCGGAATGAGCCGGATCGTCCGGCAGGAAACCGAGAGCGTGCGACACCGCGAGTACGTCACCGCCGCGCGTGCGGTCGGGTGCGGCACGACGCGCACGCTCCTCCGCCACGTCCTCCCGAACGTCGCGGGCCCCGTGATCGTCGCGGCCGCGCTGGGAATGGGCAACGTGATCCTCCTCGAAACGGGGCTTTCGTACCTCGGCATCGGCGTCATGCCGCCGACCCCGTCATGGGGCAACATCATCTGGGATGGGCACGACGTGATGCTGAACGCGCCGTGGATCTCGATGGCCGCGGGCCTCGCCGTGGTCCTCACGGTGCTCGCGTTCAGTTATCTCGGCGAGGGCCTGCGCCGCGCGCTGGAGCCGTCGGCGACATGAGCGTCCTCGAGGTCCGCGATCTCTCGGTCACGTTCACGACCCCCTCAGGCGTGGCGCGCGCCGTGGACGAGGTCGCGTTCTCCCTGGATGCCGGCGAGACGCTCGCCCTGGTGGGCGAGTCGGGGTCGGGGAAGACCATGACCGCGCTCGCGGTGCTCGGTCTCGTGCCGCCGCCCGGCCGCGTGGGTTCATCGAGTCAGGTGCGCTACCAGGATCGCAACCTGCTGGGCGGATCGGAGGCGGCGTGGCGTGCCGTGCGCGGCGCCGAGATCGCGATCGTCTTCCAGGAACCGACCACGAGTCTCAATCCGGTGCTCACGATCGGCACCCAGATCACAGAGACCATCCACGCCCACGAGCGCGTCACCAAGGCGGCCGCGCGCGCGCGCGCCGCCGAGCTCCTCCAGCGGGTCGGGATCGCGGATCCCACACACCGCCTCGACAGCTACCCGCATCAGCTGAGCGGTGGGATGCGCCAACGCGCGATGATCGCCATGGCCCTCGCCTGCCGACCCACGGTGCTGATCGCCGACGAGCCGACGACCGCGCTCGACGTGACGGTGCAGGCGCAGATTCTCGAGCTGCTCGCCGCCCTCAAGGCGGAGCTCGGGATGGCGATGCTGCTCATCACACACAACCTCGGACTCGCCGCCGGCGTGGCCGATCGCGTGGCCGTGATGTACGGCGGCCGGATCGTCGAATCTGCGGACACGGATGCGCTCTTCCACCAGCCGGTGCACCCGTACACCGCTGGACTGCTGCGCGCCGCCCCGCGCCTCGAGGGCCCGGCCCGGCCGCAGACGGTCATTCCCGGCGCCGTCCCGCCCGCGACGGCCTGGCCCACCGGATGTCGGTTCCATCCGCGATGCGCCTTCGCCTGGGAGCGCTGCGCCGCCGATGAGCCTCCGACCCTGAGTCCGGCGCCCGGGCGCACGGCACGCTGCTGGCTGGTCGAAGAGCCCGACCGGAGGCGCGCGTGAGCGAGACGCCCTTGCTCGCGATCGACGGGCTCGTCAAGACGTACGGCGGCCCGCGTCGCGCCGGGTTCGGCGGCGTGGGGCGCGCGGCACCGCGACTGCGTGCGGTCGACGGCGTCGATCTGACGATCGCACGCGGCGAAACCCTCGCGCTCGTCGGCGAGAGCGGATCGGGCAAGACCACGCTCGGGCGTTGCGTCCTGCGTCTCACCGACGTGGACGCGGGACGGATACGATTCGACGGCATGGACATCACCACGCTGCGTGGGCCGGCGCTCCGTGCGCTGCGCCGCCGCGTGCAGGTGGTGTTTCAGGACCCGTATGGATCGCTCAACCCGCGCATGACCGTTGGCGACGCGGTCGCCGAACCGTTGGTGGTGCACGGCATCGCGCGCGGGGCGGCCGCGACGGAACGGGTGGCAGGACTGCTCAAGGAAGTCGGACTCGATCCGACATACGCGGCGCGGTATCCGCACGAGCTCTCGGGTGGCCAGCGCCAGCGCGTGGGGATCGCGCGCGCGCTCGCCGTGGGGCCCGAGCTGCTCGTGCTCGACGAACCGGTCTCGGCGCTCGACGTCTCGGTGCAGGCGCAGGTGCTGACGCTGCTGCGCGATCTCCAGGATCGGCGGAAACTCACCTACCTGTTCATCGCGCACGACCTCGCCGTGGTCCGGCAGATGGCCGCCCGGGTCGCGGTGATGTACGTGGGACGAATCGTGGAGGAGGGCCCGGCGGAGGCGATCTTCCGCACCCCGCGACACCCCTACACCGCGGCGCTGCTCTCGGCGGTGCCGGAGCCCGACCCATCCGGGCGGCGGCGGCGCATCGTCCTGCCGGGCGATCCCCCATCGCCGGTGCGGCTGCCGAGCGGCTGCGTCTTTCACCCGCGCTGCCCGCATCCGCACAAGGACCGGCGCTGCGCCGACGAGGTGCCGGCGCTCCGCGTCGTGGCCGGCGCGCAGCGTGCCGCCTGCCACTATGCCGAGGAACCGCTGACGCGGGACGGCTAGTCGAAGAGTTCGTTCTGTCCGGGAACGGACTCCGGACTCTCGGTGCGGAGCACCCCGCGGAGACGCCGGACCCAGAGGTCCAGATCGAAGCGCGCCTCCGTCGCGAGGAGACGGCGCACGACGTCGGGCACGTCTTCCAGCCCGTCGAGCAGGTCCGCGAGGATCTCGCGCATCTCCTGCATCCGCATCATGTCGTCCGTGGCGATGGCCATGTCCTGGAGGATCGCCTGCTCGCTCCGCGATGCGACGACCGGGTGGTCGAGCGTCGCCGTGTAGACCTCGGTGCGGCGGCCCGGGCCGCGCTCCTCCTCAATCGGCATCAGACCGACGATTGCGTCCGAGCGCCAGTACTTCCCATAGCCGAGCGATACCATCCGATCGGGTTTGATGTCCATAGCGTCGCCTATCGCCCCATCCGTTTCTTGAGATCGCGGAGCCGGGCTTCGGCATCCGCCTCGCGCGCGCGGCGGTCGAGCTCCGCGCCGAGGCCGGCGGCGGCGTCCTCGGTCGCCGCGGGCCGCGGGGGCGGCGTCACGCCGCCCCGCGCATCGACATCCTTCAACTGCGCCACCATCTCGCCCACCTCGCGCTCCGCGAGCGCCAGTTCGGCGTGCTGCGCGTCGCGCTTCTGCTCGAGCACCGCCAGCCGTTCCCGGTGGCGCACGACGAACCGCTCGGCCACCTCCACCGTTTCGTGATCGTCGATCTCCGCCGCCAGCCGGCCGCGCCGCTCGGCGTCCTCGAGATGGCGCCGCTCCACCGTCAGGTCGCGCTCGACGGCCGCGAGGCCGTCACGCATCTTCCCGATCGCCACGCGACCCTCGACGGCCGCAGCGTGCAATTCGGCGCGGAGCTCGTGCCAGTCGGGCGGCAGGGTGGCCGCATCCAGGGCCGCGCGGAGCGCGGAGCGCAAACGTTCGAACACTAGGCCGACTACGATATTCCGCGCTCGGAACCGGGTCAAGCACGCGCCGCGGCTGGCGGGCGGCCCCCAACCGGGTAGAATTCGAGGCATGAAACGGATCATCTGCCTGGCGCTTGGTCTCGCCGCCTGCGGCGGCGGGCCGCGCACCGAAAACAGCGCGAGCTGCGGCTTCGCCGCCATCGCGGGCTCGAACCTCGTGCTCCAGCAGTTTCAGAAGCGGACCACGGTGATGAGCGACGCACCGAAGGGGCTCGATACCGGCCTCGTCGCGACGCGCGTCGTGGGCTACGGCACGAGCGCGTCGCTCGCCGCCACGTCGCCCAAGGGGATCGTGCTCGGGTACGAAGGGGCGGGATTCCCCCAGCGTCCCGGCTTCGCCGTCGCACTGGTCGACGACTCGTCCGAGGCGCTCCACGGCGTGCTCGTCTTCGAGAGCGACGGACCGGTGGACTATCCGCAGATCGGCATCATCTCGACCGCGACGAGCACGCTGCCCCTCTATGCGATGCGCGTCTCGTGGTCGGACGTGAGCGATCGCAAGTGCCCGCTGATCGGCAGCGTGCCCGATTCACTCAAGCGCTGAGCGCGTCGGTCAGAACAAGGGGGTCGTGCCGCCCGGCGTGCGCGCGTCGTCGGTGACCTGGCGCAGCACGCGATCGGGGGTGGCCGTGCTGCGGAAGAACGCCTGATCGGACACCCGGTTGAGGGCCACCCGGATCGTCGCGAACTCCGTCGCCGCCCGTGCGTAGATGTCGGCCACGTCGAGCTCGCGGGCGAGCGCATCATCCGAGGCCAACCGGAAGCCGCGCGCGCCGAGCGCTTCGTAGTAGTCGAAATCGGGGCCGCCGCGTCGCTGACGGCGCGCCGTGACCAGGTCGGGAAAGATCCCGGCAAGCCACAGGCTGAAGTTGCCGAGATGCGCCTGGAGCAGAAACCGGCGGCGTGGATCGGGGCCGCCGAGCCCGGCGACGATATCGGCGAGATAGCGATAGGTTGCGTCGTCGTGCGGCTGAATCCGGTAGGCGCGATCGCGCATCCCGAACTCGAAGAGCAGGGCGGCGCAGTAGTCGGCGAGCCGCGCGTCGTCGACCCCGGCACGGAGCAGCGCGTGGCGCACCGCCACGAACACGAAGAGCGCGGCGGACGGCGCGGCGTAGCCCGGCGCATCACGCAGCAAAGCCGGTAACCCGTCCGCGTCGAACAGCGCCGCCGCACGGCTCGCGGCGAGGGCGCGGAAGTCTGCGGCACGCGCCGGTTCGCGCCGGGTGAGTGCGTCGGCCGCGAAGTCATAGTCGTCGCTGGTGAGACGTTCCCGCAGGTTGGCGAGGATCATGGCCCAAGTCCCCTCATCGACTGGTACCCGTGACGGTGACACGCGGTCCGCGCCGCTCAAGGCGCTGAGCGCGCTCGGCCGCACGCTCGGCGGCGTCGATACCGCGGAGCGCGTCGTCGAGCGCACCGCGCGCACCCTCGAGCAGCTCCTGCGTCCCGACCGCCTGCTCATCGCGGTCATCGACCCCGACTCGGGCGTCACGACGGTCGCGTACGCCTCGGGGGAGTCGCAGACCGATCCCGCGCACCCGCTGCTCCAACTCGCACGCGAGACCGGCCCCCGGGTGATCGCGCGCGACGTCCCCACCACCCTCGCGGCGCGCGGCGTCACGCTCGACGACCCGCCCGGCTCCTGGCTCGGCGCCCCGCTCGTCGCCGGGCAACTGCTCGGCGTCGTGTCCCTCGGGAGCGCGACCCCCGGCCGCTTCGTGCCGGCCGATCTCGAAATCCTCACCGCCGTCGCCGGCCACGCCGCCATCGCGCTCGAGAACGTTCGGTTGATCTCGCTGCTCTCGAGCGGGAAACACGAATGGGAACAGACCGTCGATGCGATCGGTCAGGCGTTCTGCGTCGTGGATCCGACCGGTGCCGTGCGCCGGGCCAACCGCGCGTTCAGTGAGCTGGCCGATGTCCCCGTCACCGACATCCCGGGCCGCCCGTGCATGGCGCTCGTGCCCCCCACCTGGGCCGAGTCCGTCGGACGCGTCCTCGCGGACCCCGCCGCCGCCGGCACCTTCGAGCTGCGCGCGCGCGAGCGGATCTTCACGGTGTCGGGCCTCGCCGTCACCGGTGTCGCGCCCGGCACGGTGGTGCTCGTGTTCGAAGATCAAACCGACAAGCGCCGCTTGCAGCAGCAGCTGATTCAATCGGAGAAGATGTCGGCGATCGGTCAGCTCATCGCCGGCGTCGCGCACGACCTGAACAATCCGCTCGCCTCGGTCATCGGTTTCGCCGATTACCTCGTCGAGTCCGCCGACGCCGCCCCCCCGCACCTGCTCGAGCCGCTGCGCGCCATCCGCCAGGAAGCCGAGCGCGCCGCGGGAATCGTGAAGAACCTGCTCACCTTCGCCCGCAAACAGGAGGGCCAGCGCCGTCCGCTCGAGGTCGCCACGCTGCTCGATACCACCTATCAATTGTTCAAGAATCAGTTTATGGCAAGCAAGATCGACGGCGA
>DATFMZ010000099.1:0-5529 GCA_035266665.1 Gemmatimonadales bacterium
GGACGCTTCATGGCGCGTCCCGGAACGCGTGGGCCCGGTCCACGGCCACGTGCACGCGGTCCCCCGCCTGAGCGGCCTGCACGGGTGCCTCCACTTCGAGCGTCCCGTGCTCAGTCTCGACCGCGAAGAACGCCCGCGCGCCGGTGTAGCGCCGGTCGCGCACCACCCCGCCCACGCCGCCGCGCTCCACGAACCGCGCGGCCTCGGGCCGAACGACGATCCGCGCGGGCGTGCCCTCGGGGAGCGGCATCGGGAGCCGGGCGGACCACTCGACGCCGTCCGCCACCCGCACGCGGTCGGAGCCCGCGACCGTTCCGCGCACGACCCCCGCCCGCCCCACGAACGTCGCGACGAAGAACGAGGCCGGCCGGTCGTACAGCTCGTGCGGCACGCCCGCCTGCTCCAGCACGCCGTCGTGCAGCACGGCCACGTTGTCGCCGAGGGCGAAGGCCTCGTCCTGCTCGTGGGTGACGAGCACCGTCGTGATCCCGACCGCGTCCAGCGCGGCCTTCAGCTCGCGACGGGTCCGCTCGCGAAGCGTCGGATCGAGATTGGAGAGCGGCTCGTCCAGGAGCAGCACCCGGGGCTCCGGCGCGAGCGCGCGGGCGAGCGCCACGCGTTGCTGTTGCCCTCCGGACAGCGCGTCGATCGCGCGCGCGCCGTACCCCGGCAAATCCACGAGCGCGAGCATCGCCTCGACGCGCGCGGTGCGGTCCGCGGCGGGGCGACCGGCGATCCCGAAGGCGACGTTCTCCTGCACGGTGAGGTGGGGGAAGAGCGCGTAGTGCTGGAAGACCATCCCGAACCGGCGGGCCGCGGCGCCGAGCGGCGTGACGTCCCGCCCCTCCACGAGGACTCGGCCGCGGTCGGGCCGCTCGAACCCGGCCAGGAGCCGGAGCGTGGTGGTCTTCCCGCTGCCACTGGGCCCGAGCAATGCGAGCACGGAGCCACGCGGGACCTGAAGATCGAGTCCCTCAACCGCCGCCTGCCCGCCATACGTCTTGGTGAGGTCACGGACCTCGAGAAAGGCGTCACCCATCAGCGATGGCCGGCTCCCTTACCCCGCACCGTGCGGTCCCAGTACGCCATCCACTGTGCGCCGTCCTTCTGCAGCATCGTCCAGTCCATCGGCTCGACCACCATGTCCGAGTCCACCCGGCGCGCCCACGGCGGGAGGGAATCGGGCGGGATGTCGGTGCGCACGGGCAGGCGAAACGCCCGGCGCGTCGCGAGGAGCTGCATCTGCAGCGTCCCCACGAAGTTCTCGAATTCCCGCGCGGCTTCGGGATGGGGGGCGCCCCTCGGGATGGCGATCGCGTCCTCGATCACGGGCGTGCCGCTGGTGGGCAGCGTGAAGCCGATCGGCTGTTTCTGCGACTCGGCGACCAGAATGTCGGGAAGATCCCAGAGAGTCACGAGCCCGTCCTGGCGCACCATCTTCTGCAGCAGGAGCGCGGGATTGAGCGTATACTCGCGCGTCTGTGCATCGAGCCGCCGGAGCCACGCGAACCCGGCCGCGGTATCGCCGGTCTGGCGGAGGCTTCGCTCGATCATCATCCCCCAGATCGCGCGCATCGTCCCCGACGCGATCGGATTGCGGATCAGCACCTTCCCCTTCCACTTGGGCGCGAGCACGTCCTCCCAATCCTTCGGGGCGCTGTCGGCGGGGACGGCGTCGCTGTTGTAGGCGATCACCGCGGGCGTCTCATAGACCGCGAAGTAGAGATCGTCGGGGCCGTGACCGCGTGCAGGTGTCTCGTCGGCCCATGTGGGACGGTACGCTTGGAGCAGCGACTCCGCGGCCGCGCGCGCGAAGAGACTCGACGGGCCTCCCCACCAGACATCGGCCTGCGGATTGGCGCGCTCCGAGCGCACGCGGTCGAGCGCATCCTGCGACCCCATGTCGAGCCACTGCATGTCGAGGTTCGGATGCTGCGCTTCGAACGTGCTCTCGGCGAGCGAGAGGAGTGCGCGCCCGTGCGGCGAGTAGACCACCACGGGCGTGCGCGATGGCCCACAGGCGACGAGGGCTAGGAGCAGGGAGCAAGGAGCAAGGAGCAAGGAGCAAGGGGATGCGCTACGCCCGCCCCTGTCCGCCCGCGCCCGCCTGTGCCCGCCTGTGCCCGCCCTATTGCCCATTCGACCCCTTCCACGCGACGAGGTTCAGGAACAGCCGGAACGCTCCGGGCACGCCGTCGGGCAGCGACCGGAAGAAGCTGATCCCCGTGTAGATGTACGTCCCCTTGCCATACCGCGCCACGAGCAGGCCTCCCTCGAGCGGCGGCATACCCGCATCGTGCATCTCGAGGAGCGGCGTGTAATGGGCGTCCCACGTGTGGGCGAAGTAGAGCCCGCGCTCCTGCGGCCAGCCCTTCCAGTCCTCGGCCACGATGTGGTTCGGCGTCGTGAACGCGGGATCGTTTGGCTTGAGCACGTGCACCGGCGCCGTCTCGTCGGTCACGCGATCGTGCGGTCGCGCGATGCTGAGCGGATACGGCGCGTAGTGGCCGTTGATGAACTGATACTGCTGATACTGGACCAGCAGATGTCCGCCCCGGCGCACGTAGGCCAGCAGCCGATCGTTGTGCCGCATGAGCGCCGAGTCGGTCTCGTACGCCCGGCTTCCGATGATGATGGCATCGAAGCGGGAGAGATCGGCGGTGGCGAGCTGCCGGTCGGAGAGCACGGTCACGGGGAGCCCGACCTGTTCGAGCGCCTCGGGGACGCGGTCGGCCGCGCCCCGGATGTAGCCGACCGACGTGACCGCCGGGAGCGCGATCGGCGCGACGCGGATGCCGCTCTCGGCGGTCCGGACCCACGGGGTGGGCCGGATATGGGGGTAGTCGAGCAGCTGGACGCCCTGATCGTACGTCGCTCCGCCCGCGAGTTGGGCGACGGCCCGGACCTCCGTGTCGGCCCGCTTGACCGACGTGGGCCGCGTGAGCGTGAACGTGTAGGTGTGGGACTCGCCGTTCCGGGTGAACTGGAAGCGCTGCGCGGGTGGGGCCATCCAGCCGTCGGGCACGAGACGGACCGTACCGCTCGCGGCATCGTGCCCGTTGTAGGTGAGCGTCACGGTGAACGGGTGCGTGCGCCGTCCGGTAGACGACCAGACCAGGTGTCCCGGATCGAGCTTCACGTCCACCGCCGGCACGACGTCGAGCGGCCGCCGCACCTCGCCCACGGCCTGATCGCGGAAGTGGTAGGTGACCTCGCGCGTGAGCGTCACGGGCACCCCGGCGATCTCCACGACCGCCGTCGCGGTGAGCACCGGCGGGCCGAACGGGAGCCCGCGTACGGCCGGTGGGGCATCGCTCCAGTCGTAGAGGTAGCCGTTCAGCGGCTTGTGGAGGAAATACGGCGTCGTGAGCGGCGTCGAATCCGGCACCGGTTCGGCGAGCGTCGCCGTCCACTTCGCGCCGGCCGCGATGTCGGCGTCGCCGGGAGCGGCGACGGCGGCGAGGGCGGGACCCGCGGCGCTTGCCGTGACGAGATGCGCCGGCACCGGGCCGCCGTCGTACACCGTGAGCGCAACCTGGAGCGTGTCACCCGGGACGACGCGTTCTTCCTGCGCGGTGGCGTCGAGCTCGACGCCCGCGGCGATGGCGAGCGCGCGCGCGAGGAGCGCGCGGTCCGCCTCGGACACGCCCCCGGCCGCCGCACGCTTCAGCGCGGCCGCGAGCGCGGGTACCGCGTCGGCGAGCCGTGCGGTGGGCATCGCCAGGCGCAGCGAATCGGCAAAGCGCGCGAGCCACGTCGTATCGGGCGGAAGCCCGGCGAAGATGCCGCCCTTCGGATCGCCGGCGGTGCGGCTGTCCTCCAGTTCGAGGCGCGTCTGGCTGGGCCCGATGGGCTCGAGCTGCCCCATCGCCTGCGTGCGGTTCTGGCTGCGGCTCAGCATCGCGATCTGGTGATACGTCAACCCGGTGCGGGGGTCGATCCCGCCGGTCGAGAGCGTGAGCGTCGCGCCCTGCGGATTCCACCGCGCGGAGCGGTAGAACTTGAGCGGCGTCCACGGTGCGAGGCCCTCTTGCGTTTGGAGCTCAGGGTACGCGTTTGGATCGCCCGCCGCGGTCCACGCGCGCGTGGACATCACGCCGGCCATCTGATGCTGTCCGTGGCCGTCGCGCGGCGTCCCCGTGAAGACCGACACGATCACCTGCGGCTTGAAGCGGCGGATCACCCGCACCACGTCCTTGAGGACCGAGTCGGGGGGCCAGAACTTCATCGTCTCCGGAAGCGAGCGGGTGAAGCCGAAGTCGAAGGCGCGCGTGAAGAACTGGTGCGCCCCATCCACCGCGCGGGCGGCCTGGAGCTCCCGCGAGCGCAGGAGCCCGAGGGCGATCCCGAGATCCTCGCCGATGACATTCTGTCCGCCGTCGCCCCGCGAGAGCGAGAGATAGGCGGCATCCACGCCGTCGCCCTGCGCGAGCAGCGCCAGGAGATCCGTATCTTCGTCGTCGGGATGCGCGCCGATCATCAGCACGCGATAGGGGCTCTCGAGCTGCTGGAGTGTATGGTCGAGCGCGTTGATGCCGCCCGTGGTGGGCGGCTTGAGGGGGTTGCTCCCCTGCCCGAGGACGGGGACCGCCCAGGCGAGCGCGGCCGCGAGGGCGAGCGCCGCCCAGCGCTCAGGCCGCTTGGCGCGCGACGACGATGCTGCGGAGGCGCTCCGCGGCGGGATCTTCCGGGTCGCCGAACGGCCGGGGATGGCCCCCGGCATCGAGGACCACGGACGGACAGACGAATTCGACCTTGTGTGCACTGAGGTGCTCCTTCACCGCCTGGGTTGCGGCAGCCGCCGCGGCGAGCACGCGCGGGGCCCCGAGGACTTTGGCGGTGGCGGCCGCGGCCAGGAGTTTCCACGGTCCGACGACGTGGCCGTCGACGACCACCACGGTCTGCTCAGCGAGCGACTTGATCTTGCGCTGGCCGCGGAAGAGCAGCCGCTCGCTCTTCACGGCGCGGCGCGCGCGATCGATGGCCTGATCGAGCACTTCCATCATCCCGAAGCGCGGCTGGAACTGCCGGTCGATCACCGCGTCGCCGTCTTCGGCAATCGCCCCGACGATGCCGAGCCCCTCGACGCGGACGTGCGCTCCGACGATGACGTCGAAGGTACACGCGAGGGCCTTGGCCGCGTGCGCCGCGATCTCCACCCCCGTGGGAGTCACCCCCAACAGGACGAGCGGGGGCTGGCAACGCTGATAGAGCTGGCGCCCGAGCACGGCGCCGGCGGCGGCGCGCGACGGGTAGAGTGGCGGACGATCGGCGGCTTCGGTCATCGCGCCCAATCTGGCGACAGGTCGACATGCCGCGCAACGGCGACCCGGTAACGCGACTCGGACCTGGAAGGTTCCGAGAGAGTATATTTCACGCCGGGTGCTGCGGCGTCATGCCGCGTTCCCCGTACCCTTCGAACCTCAACAGGTTCATGACCATGACCACGATCGCCCCTGATCAACGGCCCTCCCACACGCCAGAGGTCTCCGAGCGCGAAGCCCGCGCCGTCGCCGAGGCCGCGCGGCA
>DATFMZ010000100.1:0-8086 GCA_035266665.1 Gemmatimonadales bacterium
TACGCGATCGGCGTCTCGCCGAAGGAGCGCGCGAAGCTCACCAAGGCCAAGAAGCCGGTACAGGACGCCTTGGGCTACCTCGATCTTGCCCACGGGGATACGGCGCGCGTGGCCGACGTCCAGTCGTTCGCCTTCAGCGGCGACGGACGCTACCTCGCGATGGAGCGGTACGCCGCAAAGGGCGCGAAGGATCACGGCGCCGATCTCCTGATCCGCGATCTCTGGACCGGTCGCGACACCCATTTCGGGAGCGTGACGTCCTACGCGTGGTCGGACGGCGGCGCGCGCCTCGCGTTCGTCGTCGCGGGCACCAACGGCGCGGGTGCGGCGGTGCAGCTGTATCTGCCGGCGACGGCAACGCTCCGTGCCCTGGCCTCGGGAGCGCCGGCGTACGCGGGGCTGGCCTGGCGGAAGAAGCACGATGATCTCGCGGCGCTCGCGGCGGTCGCGGACAGCGGCTGGGCCGACACCACGCATACGATCCTGGCGTGGCGCAACGTCGACCGTGCAGGCGGCACGGAGCTCACGTTCGATCCCGCCGGCGCCAAAAACTTCCCGGATTCGACCGCGATCGTCGCGACGCGCACGCCCCGCTGGTCCGACGACGGTGCCAGGATCTTCTTCGGCATCAAGACCCGCGAGCCCGCCGCGAAGGCGCAGGGCCACGAGAAGACGGACCACGCCGCGGAGGGCGACAGCGCGGGGAACGGCAAGGCGCCGGCCGACACGGCCAAGCCGGGTCTCGAGATCTGGAACGCGAAGGACGTGGACATCATCCCCGCACAGAAGGTGCGCGCCAAGCGGGACGCGGCGCGAAGCGATCTGGCGGCATGGACCCTCCGGGGCAATCACTTCGCGCGCATCTCCGATGGACCGGACGAGGACCCCGTGCTCGATGCGCATGGGGCCACGGTCGTCGTGCTGGACGGGAAGCCGTACCGCCAGGAACGGATGTTCGGTCCCGACCTGAACGACGTCTACGTGGTGAATCCGGAGACGGGCGCACGCACGAAAGCGGCGACCGACGTGCAGTATTTCCGCGGCATCAGCCCGGGCGGTCACTACGTCGTCTGGTCGGATAGCACCGACTGGATGAGCTACGATGTCACCACCGGTCATACCGTCGACCTCACGAAGGGACTCGGCCCGAGCTTCGTGAACGATCAGGACGATCATCCGATCGTCGAGAAGCCCCCGTACGGGGACGGCGGATGGCTGAAGGGCGACCGCGCGATCCTGCTCTACGATCGTTACGACGTCTGGCGCGTGCGCCCGGACGGCTCGGGCGCCACACGGCTCACCGACGGCGCGAAGGACAGCGTGCAGTATCGTGTGGTCGACGTGGATACGGCGGCGGCCGCGCTCGACCCCGCGAGGCCAATCTACCTCTCGACGTACGGCGAATGGACCAAGCAGTACGGCTACAGTCGCTATGCCAACGGGCGTCTCCAGCGCCTGGTCTGGCTCGACGAGAACGTCTCCCGGCTCATCAAGGCGGACAGCGCCGCGATCTACGCCTACGTCGTCCAGGACTATGATGACTCGCCGGACTACTTCGTGGGCGGACCTGCGCTCCACGATGCCCGCCAGTTGACCCACACGAATCCCTTCCAGCAGGATTACGCGTGGGGCCGTTCCCAGCTCATCGACTACACCAGCGCGGGGGGGCGGAAACTCCAGGGCGCACTCTTCTACCCGGCGAACTACGACTCGACCAAGACGTACCCGATGATCACGTACATCTACGAGATCCGG
This sequence comes from Gemmatimonadales bacterium, assembly GCA_035266665.1. Classification (GTDB taxonomy): domain Bacteria; phylum Gemmatimonadota; class Gemmatimonadetes; order Gemmatimonadales; family GWC2-71-9; genus DATFMZ01. The sequence continues at coordinate 1,756 of DATFMZ010000100.1, forward strand.
TCGCCGTCCGTGCATCAGTATCTGCCGCCCTCGGAGCGCAACTACTACGACTGGACGGTCTTCAACCAGCACGGCTACTTCGTCTTCCAACCGGACATCGTCTATCCGCGCAAGCGGAATCCCGGGCTCTCGGCGGTGGACGCGATCGTGCCCGCGGTGAAGGCCGTGCTGGCGCTGGGACACGTGGACCCGAAGCGCGTGGGGCTCGTCGGGCACTCATGGGGCGGCTATCAGACCGCGTTCACCGTCACGCAGACCAACATCTTCGCCGCCGCCGTGGCCGGCGCGCCGCTGACCGATCTCTTCAGCATGTACCTCTCGATCTACTGGAATGCGGGCGGGACCGACGCACGTATCTTCGAGATCAGTCAGGGCCGGATGGGCGTGCCCTTCTGGAAGGACATTCCGGACTATCAGGCGAACTCACCGGTCTTCCATATCGAGAACCTCCACACCCCGCTCCTGGTCGAAGACGGCACGCACGACGGCGCGGTGGACTTCAACCAGGCGGTCGAGTTCTACAACGCGGCGCGGCGCGCGGGGAAGGACTTCGTCCTCCTCGTCTATCTGAACCAGAACCACGGCCTCTCGGATTCCACCGACCAGAAGGACTATCACCGGCGTATTCTCGAGTGGTTCGATCACTACCTGAAGGGCGGGCCCGCGGGCGCGTGGATCACGAAGGGCGTGCCGTATCTGGTCCAGAAGAAGGAATTCGAGACGACGCCCCCCGGCGCGCCACGCACCGATGACGGACGCTGACGCGGCGCGCCGGCGCGTCTCGTCCGGCACCGAATGGGAGCAGCGCTACGGGTACAGCCGCGCGATCCGGGTGGGCAACGCCGTGTACGTCGCGGGCACGACCGCCGTGGACGCCGCCGGGAACGTGATCGGTGAGGGCGATCCCTATCGCCAGGCACGGTACGCGTACGAGAAGATTGCCACCGCGCTCGGGGAGGCCGGCGCCTCCCTCGCCGACGTGGTCAGGGTGCGGACGTTTGTGACCGACATCACCCGCTGGACCGATGTCGCCAGGGCGCAGGGTGAGGTATTCGACGCCATCCGCCCCGCCGCAACCCTGGTACAGGTGGCGGCGCTCGTGGATCCGCGGCTCCTGGTGGAGATCGAGGTGGACGCCGTCGTCGGGTGACGCGCGCTATTGCGCGCGCACCACGGTTCCCCCATAGTGGTGGCGCATGCGCGCACCCCGTACGGGAGAGTTGGTGGCGATCGCAGCAACTGGCACGCACGACGCCCGGCCGATCCGGCGCGTCGGACGCTTCGGCTTCACCCTCATCGAGCTCATGCTCGTACTCGCGATCGTGGCGACGCTTGCCGCGATGGGGATCCCGCGGCTCTACGGCGCGGTCGAATCGGCACGGATCGCACGGGCGATCAGCGACATTCGCGCCATCGAGATCGAGCTCACCCCCTACGACAGCCCCGGAAAGCTTCCCGCGTCGCTCGCGGCCATCGGCCGCGGCAACCTGCTCGATCCGTGGGGCCACCCCTACAAGTACCTCCCGTTCCCCTCGGGGAAGGGCCCACCCGCCGGGTCGCGGAAGGACCGCTTTCTGGTCCCGATCAACTCGACCTACGATCTCTACAGCATGGGGCCCGACGGCGTGACGGCGGCACCACTCACGTCCAAGGCCGGCCGCGACGACGTCGTCCGCGCGAACGACGGCTCGTTCATCGGCCCGGCGTCGAGGTACTGAGACGTGGCGCGCGTCATCTCGGCGGCATTCCTGCGCACACGTGTGGGCCGGCGGATTCTCCTGCTCTTCACGATCTGCGCGATCATCCCGATCCTGGTGCTCGGCGTCGTTTCGTACCGCCAGGTGACGTCGCAGCTCAACAGGCAGGCCGGCGACCGCGCGCGTGAGGAAACGGACGCTCTCCAAAACAGCGTGTCCGAGCGCCTCCTGCTCATGGACGTGGAGCTCCAGGCCGTCGCCACCACGATCACGAACGACACGGACGGCCAGTCGGCGGGCGCCGAGATCGCGGCCAGCACGAAATCCCGGTTCGCGAGCATCGCCGTCACCCGCGCGCACGCCGCGGCACCCATCGCGCTCCTCGGGAGGCCGCCCAGGCTTCCCACGCCCGATTCCGCGCAGCGCGCGCGCCTCGGGACGGACCACGCGATCCTCGTCGTCACGCACGCGACGCCGGTGCCCGCGGTCCTGCTGGCGCGTCCGCTCGATGACCGCGCGCCGGATCGCGGGACGATCTGGGGCCAGGTGGAGACCCGATATCTCTGGCTGGGTCCTAGCGCCTCGTCGGGCATTCCGCCCGGACGAGGCATTTGCGCCTTCGACGCCACCGACACCCCCCTGTTCTGCTCGCACCCGAACGCCGATAGCCTCGCCAGGCGTCTCATGGCGAAATCGCCCGGGGTCGTGAGTGGCGTGCTCCAGTGGAAGAGCAGTCAGGGCACGTACCTCACGGGGTTCCGAAATCTCTTTCTCAAGTACGACTTCGGGGCCCCGGACTGGACGGTCACGGTGAGCGAGTCGATGGCCGGGGTGCTCGCGCCGATCGCGAATTTGCGATCTACCCTGCCGCTCACGCTCCTCCTGACGCTGTGGGTCGTGCTCGTCGCGAGCAACATTCAGATCCGGCGCACCACCGAACCGCTGCTCGAGTTGCAGGACGCGACGCGTCGCGTCGCGCGGCGCGAGTTCGGCACCGAGGCGCACGTGGAGAGCGGCGACGAGTTTCAGGATCTCGCGCGCTCCTTCAACACGATGGCGCACCAGCTCGGTCGCCAGTTCGACATGCTGACGACGATCACCGAGATCGACCGGCAGGTGCTCTCGACGCTCGACACCGACAAGATCGTCGAGACCGTCATGACGCGCATGCACGACGTGCTGGCGTCGGATCAGGTGGCGATCTGCGTGCGGCCGAACGGAGGCGATGGCGGGTGGGTGCTCGTGGCGAGCGCACCAGAGCGCGCGACCGGCACGCGCCGCGAGGTGACCGTCACCCCCGACGAAATCCAGGCCCTCGAACACCAGCCGGCGCACGTGATTCTCGAGGCGCCGCGGCTCGACGTCTCCTACCTGCGTGCCGCCGGCTTCACCCCACCGAGCGTCCGTGCGGCCGTGATCCTGCCGCTCATCGCCTCGGGCCAGGCGCGCGGCGTCATCGCGCTCGGGTACCGGGACCTCCCGCGTTTGGCCGAGGACGACCTCGCCCACGGCCGGCAACTCGCCGACCAGGTCGCGGTGGCCCTCGCCAACAGCCGGCTCGTGGCGGAGCTCGACGCCCTGAACCTCGGCACACTCACCGCGCTCGCGAAGGCGATCGACGCCAAGTCCTCATGGACGGCGGGACACTCGGAGCGCGTGACCGCCCTCTCCGACGCGGTCGCGCTCGAGCTGGGGCTCCCCGACGCGGAACGCGACATCCTGCATCGCGGTGGCTTGCTGCACGACATCGGCAAGATCGGCATACCCGGCACCATTCTCGACAAGGCCAGCAAGCTGACCGCCGACGAGATGGAGATCATGCGGGGCCACGTGACCGTGGGCGCACAGATCCTCAGCCCGATCGGCGCGTATGCGCCCCTCATCCCAATCGTGCTGTACCACCACGAGCGGATGGACGGTTCGGGATACCCGGAGGGACTCGGGGGCACCGACATCCCCTTCACCGCACGCCTGCTCGCCGTTCCCGACGTGTTCGACGCGCTCACGTCCGACCGTCCCTACCGCACCGGATGGGAACGCGACCACGCACTCGAGTATCTCTTGCAGTTGGCTGGAACGCTGTTCGACACGGAGGTGGTTCGCGCCTTCGCGTCGGCCGTGCGCCGGATCCCGGCTGACGTCACCCTGGAGACCGTCCGATGACCGACCCGCGCGATGCCGGCCGCCCGCCGTCGAACCCGGAGTCCCATCTCAAAGTCCCGCGAAGCGACGCCGAGCTCCGGGAGTTGGTGAGCTCCATCGTCCAGGAAACGATCAAGCAGCGGGAGAGCGGCCCGCGCCACCTGCTCAAGCCGGCCCATCCGGTGCGAAGCGCGCTCGTGGCCATCCTGCTGGTCAGCCTGGGATTCCTGATCGCGACGTCCGGACTCTTCCAGGGTCCGCCGACCATCCCCGCCTCGATTCTCGGGACGTGGGTGACCGACGCGCCGGCCTACAAGGACCGGTCGTTCGAGATCACGCCCACCGCCGTCATCTTCAACGCACCGGGGCTCCAGGCCCGCGCGTACCCGATCAAGTCCATCAAGCACACCGTAGAGCAGGACGCGGATCGGTACGTCATCCAGTACGACCAGGACGGCGCCGAGGCGGAGCTCTCGGTGGCGGTGAGCGGGCTCGCGCAGCACGGGGAGATCAAGTTCACCCACCAGCCCGAGATGAGCTGGCACCGCGGGGCCCCGTGAGGCGCCGCTACTGCGTGCCCGTCTCCACCAGCGGCAGCTCGAGGTAGCTCGCGTCCCCCGGCGTGTGATAGATGCGCTGCGTCGCCTTCACGTAATCGCTCGGCTTCGCCCAGAAGATGTTCGGCACGAAGGTCTGCGGGTTCCGGTCGTACAAGGGGAACCAGCTCGACTGCACCTGTACCATGATGCGGTGCCCGGGCAGGAAGACGTGATTGGCCGTGGGTAAGTCGAACGTGTAGACCAGCGGCGTGTTCGGCGTGATGGGATGGGGCGTCTCGTAGCTCTGCCGATAGCGCCCGCGGAAGATGTCCATGGACACCGCCAGTTGGTACCCACCCATCGGCGCGTCCCCGGCCACCTCGTCCGGATAGACGTCGATCAGCTTCACCACCCAGTCGGCATCGGTGCCCGTCGTGGACGCGACGAGGTGCACCACCGGCGCACCCGCGATGCGGACGGGTTTCGTCAGCACGGCGGACTCGTACGCCAGGACGTCCGGACGACCCGACGCCTCGCGCTGATCGTCCACCAGCCACTGCGGCCACGTCAGCGGATAGGCGTACCCGATCGGTTGGATCGGCCGCGCGCGAAACGGGACCGGCTTGGCGGGATCCGACACGTAGGCGTCGAACGCCGAATCGCCGGCGACCGGCGCGGTGAATCCGACGGTGAGCCCGGCGTGGAGGTACAGCGGCGTCGGGTGCACGGTGCAGCCGCTGTTGCAGCCGGAGGGCCAGGCGTTCAGCCGCTCCCAATGGTTGGTCCCGGTGACGTAGGCCGTCACGGGCGCCACGCTGTCCGGCGGCGCGCCGTTCTGGAGATAGTGGTTCAGGAACGGGAGCAGCACGTGCTGCTGGAAATACCGCGAGGTATTGCTGCCGAACTTGAGCGCGCCGAGCGAGCTGCCGTCCTGCTCCTCCTGCCCGTGGTGCCACGGCCCCATCACCAGGTAGAGCATGTCGTTCTTCGTGTCCTTGGGCTCGAGCGCCTTGTAGACGGCCATCGCGCCGTAGATGTCTTCCTGGTCCCACAGCGACGACACGAGCATCGTCGGCACCTCGAGCGGGTACTTGGCCAGCACCTTGTCCATCGCCTGCTCCTGCCACCATGCATCGTACGCGGGGTGCTCCAGGATCTTGCGCCAGAACCCGACCTGCTCGAGCCCGTGCTCCTTGCCGAGCTCGCCGGCGGAGCCGGCATCCATGTACACGTCGTAATCGTCGAAGTGATCGGTCCACCAGGGATACGCGTTGGTGCGCGACGCCTCCTGCTCGTAGATGTACGGCATGTTCTGTTCGCGGAAGGCGCCGTGGTGGAACCAATCGTCACCCATCCAACCATCCACCATCGGATTCATCGGGACGTCGACCTTGAGCGCTGGGTGCGGGTGCACCAGCGCCATCAGCGGCTCGAACCCGTCGTACGAGATTCCGAGAATGCCCACCTTGCCGTTGGTTTCCGGAATGTGCTTGATGAGCCAGTCAATGGTGTCGTAGGTGTCGGTGGACTCGTCGACGTCGGTCGGGTTGAGCGGCCCGCGCAGCGGCCGATTCATCACGAAATCCCCCTCCGACCCGTACTTGCCGCGCACGTCCTGCACGACGCGGATGTAGCCGCCCTCGAGGATCACGTCGACCATGTTGTCGTAGCCGTTCATGATCGGCCCCATGTGGGCGCTCGCCGCGTACGTCGTCTGGACATCCGCGTTGTACGGCGTCCGCGTGAGGAGTATCGGCGCGTCGTGCGCGCCCTTCGGAATGAGAATCACCGTGTGGAGCTTCACGCCGTCCCGCATCGGGATCATCACGTCGCGCCGGACGTAGTCGAAGCTCGAGGTGATGGGCGTGAAGTGTTCCGGCGTCTCGCTTGGCAGCGTCGTCTGCTGCGCGGCGGCCACGGGCGGACGGCAGACCAGCGCGACGCAGGCGAGCG
>DATFMZ010000101.1:0-2687 GCA_035266665.1 Gemmatimonadales bacterium
ATGTCGAGACCCGCGCCGATCGCGATGGCGGGATCGGGACGGACGGCGATGGTGGGTTGGATGTAGATGGTGGACAGGCTGTTGTCGTAGCCGACGTACCGTGCCACCGAGGTGGAGTCCCACTTGGTGCCGAGGCCGTACGGAATGAAGAGGCCGAGGCCGGCCGCGACCTTGTCGCTGATCCCGTCCACGATGTAGATGTGGGGCACGGGGATCGGGTTGTTCTTGAGGTCGGTGACGGCGCGCGTGGCGTCGGCGGTGAAGCTGCCGCCCGCGGCGATGGTGGTAAGGCCGGCCGAAATCGTCCAGCCGCGCCTCCCGACGATACCCGCGGGATTGAAGAAGATGGCGGACCCATCGGGGCACGGACTCGCCACGCCGGCGCCGCCGCGCGCCATCTGGCAGGACCCGTGCTCGCTCACGCTGAAACCCTGAGCCGCCAACGGAGCCGCCGCAGCCACGAGGCCCGCGGCCGCCGCAAGGGAAATGAACGTCCGTCTCATGCGCCGCTCTCCACTGGAAGGAAGACCACCCACGACCACCACCCCGAGGGGCAGGCGACAATAGAGTACACCCTTCGACCTGTCAACGGAAAATTAACTCGGAATTATCCGGCGCGCCCGCGAGGGCGAGGCGGGGCTAATGGCCTTCGGCCTGCTCGGTCTGCTTGAGGAGCTCGCGGTCGTATGCCGCGAAGATCTCGGCCCGGCTGATGAGGCCCAGGAGCTTGCCGCCGTTGGTGGTCTCGACCACCGGCAGGGAGTGGCCCCCCCGCACGGCGAGGCGCTGGAGGGCGGTGCGGAGCGTGTCTTCGGGGTGGACCTGCTCGACTTCGGGCTGGGCGACATCGGCGGCCACGATCACCGACGTGAGGGTGTCCATCTGTGAGAGCACCGTGCGGAGATCGTTGTAGGTGATCATGCCGACCAGGTGCAGCTCGTCGTCGAGGACCGGAAATTCGGTCTGCGAGCTCTCACCGAGCGCTTCCAGGATCTGGGGTACGCTCGCGTCTTCGCTGATGACGTGCGGATTCTTGTTGAAGGCGCTCGCCACCGTGAGGCGCTCGAGCACGGCCGTATCCCGGCCGAAGTGGAGCTGCTCGCCGCGCCGGTGCAGCCACTCGGAGTAGATGGAGTACGGGTTGATGCGCTTGGCGGTCACGTAGGCGATCGCGCCGCAGACCATGAGCGGGAGAATGAGCTGATAGTCATTGCTCATCTCGAAGACGATCATGATCGCCGTGAGCGGGGCGTGCGTGGCGCCCGCGATGAGGCCCGCCATCCCGACCAGCGCGAACGCTTCGGGGGCGATGGTGAAGTGGGCCGGGAAGACCGCCTTCGCTGCCACGGCGAGGCCGCCGCCCAGGGTGGCGCCGATGAAGATCGCCGGCGTGAAGACGCCTCCCGCGCGTCCGGCGGAGATGGTGAAGGCGGTGGCGATGAGCTTGGCGAAGGCGAGCGCGACCAGGAAGTACGCCTCGTGCTGCCCGATGATCGAGAGCGACAGGGCCTCGTGGCCGTGGCCCCAGAGGGAGGCACGGAAGACGATGTCGAGTCCGCCGATGATCAGGCCCGCCACCAGGATCTGGTTCCAACGGCTCCCGAACCGCTTGAGGAAGTCTCCCGCCCGGTGCGTGCCCTGCGAGTACATCACGCCGACCACGCCGCAGGCGATGCCGAGGAGCGCATAGAGAATCAGCTCGACGGGGCGGCCCACCGCGTACTGGTACGGGATCCTGATGACGGGCGAATTCCCGAAGGCGGCGCGTGAAATCGCCGCGGCGATGACGGACGAGATCAGGACGGGCGGGAAGGTACCGGAGCTGAAGCTCCCGAGAATCTCCTCCAAGCCGAAGAAGACCCCGCCGATCGGTGCGTTGAACGCGGCCGAGATGCCGGCCGCACCGCCGCACGCCACGAGCACCGTGAGCCGGTTCGATCCCGAGTGGAAGAAGCGGCCGATCCGGGAGCCGAGCGCGGAGCCCACGACCGCCACCGGACCCTCGGCGCCGACCGAGCCCCCGGTGCCGATCAGGATGGAGGCCGCGATCGTCTTGATGGTCACGGGGAACGTGTGGACGATGCCGCCCCGCTTCGCGACCGCGAGACTCACGTCGGGGATGTTCTGGCCCGGCGAGTCGCCCGTGCCGTACTTGACGAGCAGGTAGACCAGCACCATGCCGATCAACACCACGACCAGAATGGAAAGGCCGCCCACGCCATGAATGCTTGCGGCGGCGACGAGGGCGGCTTCCTGAATGACGTCTATGAGCTTGTAGAACAGAACGACGGTGATGCCGACGGCGGTACCGATCGCGACCGCGAAGAGGACGAGGATCGTGCTCTCGTCGGCGAGGCCGGGTACCTGTTTGACGAGACGTTGGACCCAGGGCCGCAGGCGCCTGCCCACGGCCCGCTGCCACGCGACGATACGCGACCGGCTTATCATGTTGGGATGGAAGATAATAGAGGAATTCCGAAGGGGTACCGGGGGATTGTTGGGAGCAAGGAGCAAGGAGCAAGGAGCAAGGTGCACGGTGCACGGTGCACGGCGCACGGCGCAGGGGGGCGGCGCGGCCCGTCGCCGACGAGACTGCCGATACGCTACGCCTCCTTGTGCCCGCGCCCTTCGCGCGCGATTCTCCTTACCCCCGCCCGGGTGGCGAAACCGGCAGACGCAAGGGACTT
>DATFMZ010000102.1:0-20811 GCA_035266665.1 Gemmatimonadales bacterium
GGTGGTCGCCTTGATCGCGGCCAGCGAGTCGGCGCGGCGCTGGGCGGCCATCCGCTGGGCCTCCGCCTGGGCGCGGGCGATGCTGTCGCGACGGGCGGCTTCCGCCCGGGCGATCGAATCGCGAATGGCGGCCGAATCGACAGCGGGCTGGGGCGGCGGCGCGGGCTGACCACCACCACACGCAACGGCGGCCACGACGGCGCCGAGCGCAACGGTCATCGCAAAGGACACTCGCATGGGATCTCCACTCCATTTGGGGACGTACACTAAATGTGATAGGCTCTCGACTAATCAGTAAAGCTAATCAATCCGGCGCGACCACGCAGGAAGGCGGGTCCCGCCGATCCGCGTGATCTGCCTGACCCGCCCCGTCTCGAGGTCGATGACCCAGAGCTGGCGGGCCCCGGTCCGATTCGAGACGAAGGCGATATGGCTCCCGTCGGGCGCCCACGTCGGATCCTCGTTGCGTCCCGTGCTCGTCAACTGGCGCACCGTGCGGGTCGCGACGTCCATGACGAAGACCTGCGGAGACCCGGCCACGTCACGGTGGAAGGTGACATGCAGGCCATCGGGCGACCACTCCGGTCCGTGCGACTCACCCGTCACGCCGTAGTCGAAGGGCGCGAACAGCTCCTGATTCGTCCCGTCGGACGTCATGACGTAGATCTGCGGCAACCCCGCGCGCGTCGAGACGAACGCAATGCGGCCGCCGTCGGGACTATACGCCGGTGAGAGGTTATCGGAGAAGCGCCCGACGGTCAAGCGCTGGAGGCAGCAGTGCTTGGCCACGTTGTACGTGTAGATGTCGCTGCCGGACCCATTGGACTGGGTGAAGGCGAGGGTGGTGCCATCGGGGGAGAACGCCGGCGTGTAGTTGAGCCCGTTCGCCGTGGGCGGCACGATGCGGCGTTCGCCCGTCACCGCGTTCTGGACGTAGATGGCCCCATTGTCGCCGGCAAACTGGGTGTACGCGAATTCCCTGCCGTTGGGTCCCCACGCCGGAGAGAACGTCTTGACTCCCGCGGGGGTCTCCGCCACCTGCCCCGCGCCGTCCGCGTCGATCCGATAAATCCGCCCGTTCTCCTGCACGAAGAGCAACCGGGAGGCGGCATAGCCGGGGGTCCCCGTCACGGCCCGCACGATCTCGTCGCTCGCGCGGTGCACCTGCATCCGAAACGCCGGGTCCGCCATGGAGGGGAGCCCGAGCGTGATCTCCTTCCGCGGGCCGTGCCCCTTCACGTCGTAGAGGGTGATCGAGACGGTGGAGTCGGTCACCGCCCGGACGTGTACCGCGAAATCGGCTCCGAGCGCCTGATACAGCCCGTAGTTCACGAACATCCCGCCCTGGGCCTGTTCGTGCGGCGCGAGCGCGATGGTGAGGCTGTCGCCGCCGGGCAGATTGATCATCTCGAAGCGGTCGGAGTAATCGAGATCGCGCGCGAGGATGGTCCGAATCGAATCGAGCACCTCGTTCGGGCCGACGCCGAGCACGAGCATGCCCGGCCGCACCCCCGGCTGGTACGTGATGCCGATCCGAATCCCCTGCTGCTCGACGGCCTTGCCGGTGTCCTGCTGCGCGAGGAGGGGCGATGCGGCGAGCGCCGCGAGCGCCGCGACGGTCACCAGGGTGCGAGAAATGCGAACGGGCGTCGGGATCACTGGGTTCCAGAAGGTGTAAAGAAGAAGGTCACGGGCAGGACATCGTTCGAGTACCCACCCGGCAGCGGCCCAAACGCATTGGCGTTTCCTGCCGCCTCGATCGCGCCCTGCGCTTCCAAGTCAAACGCGAAGCTCCCCGAGCGATGCGTGAACTGGACGTCCGAAATCGACCCGTCCCGATGGATCAAGAAGAAGATCTCCGCCCTGAGCGCGACATTGCCACCGGGACGCTGCCAGCGCATCAGAATCTGCGAATAGATGTTTCGCAGGTACTCGGGATACGGAAATTCGACGCCGGTCGTCTTCACGGTGGCAACGTCAGATCCCGTGGACGGCTTCTCGCCGGGTGCCGGCACCGCCTTGGGCGTCGTGCGCGGCGCGGCCTCCCGCTTCTCTGGTGTCGTCACGGGCGGCGGGGGCGTCTTCACGGCCGGCGTCTTCTCGGGCTTCGGCTTGGGCTTGGGCAACGCCGGGGCGGGCTGCGCCGCGGGCCGCTGGACGGCTTCCGGCGCCTTCCGCTGGTTCGGCTGCGGCGCGGGCGCGGCGACGAGGTTCACCTCGATGGTCGGCGGCGGAAGCTGGTGGACCATCCCGCTCGTGCCGAAGAGCACGACGCCGGCCGCGACGTGGAGCGCGATCGTGCCGGCCGCCGCGATGCCCGTGCCGGGCGGCCGGCGTGGGCGCCGTAGGCCCGAGTGCACCGGCCGCGTCACTTCCCGATCTCCTCCTCTTCCGCCACGAGCCCCACATCATTGACACCGGCTTGATGCATCACGGCCAGCACCTGCACGACCAGCCCGTAGTCCACTCGGCGGTCGGCCCGGAGATACACGCCGTGCGGATGCTTCGAGGCAACCAGGGCGGGAAAGGCCGCCTTGAACTCCGCATACGACAACGGCGACTTGTCCAGGTAGATCTGGCCCTGGCGATTGATGGAGATGATGAGGCCCTGCTTGGGCGTCAGCGGGGCCGCCTCGGCCCGCGGGAGCTGGACGTCCACACCGCCCTGCATGATCGGCGCGGTGATCATGAAGATGATCAGCAGCACGAACGCGACGTCCACGAGGGACGTCACGTTGATGTCGGCCATCAACGGCAGCTCGCCGTGTCCGCGAAGGCCGCCGCCCGCCATTAGAGCCGCCCTTCCCGCGCGAGACTACCGATGATCTCGTGCGCGAAGCCCTCGAGCTCGCCGGCGAAGAGGCCGAGCCGGCTGACGTAGATGTTGTAGGCCATGACCGAGGGAATCGCGACGGCGAGACCGGCTACGGTGGTGACGAGCGCCTCCGCCACGCCGGGGGCCACCGCCGAGATGTTGCCCGACCCGCCGGTCGCGATGCCGATGAAGGCGTCCATCACGCCAAGCACCGTGCCGAGAAGCCCCATCAGCGGACTCACCGAGCCGATCGTCGCGAGCCAGGCCATGAAGCGCGCCACGAGGTCGCGTTCCGCGGAGATCTCCTTGGCGAGCACGAGACGCAGCGCCTCGAGCTGGGTGGGTGTCAGCGCATCGGCACCGCCGTCGCCCCTGCCCTGCAGTGCGCCGGGGCGGAGCTCCGAAAAGAAGTTCACTCCCTCGCGCAGGAGCCGACCGTAGGGTGACGGTGGCAGCTTCATCACCGCGTGGTACGCGTCCTCGAGGCGTGCCGTGCGCTCGAGCGCCGCGAAGAACCGGTCGGCCTCGCGGCGCAGACGGCGGAACTGCCACCACTTCATCACGATGAGGAACCAGCTCACCACCGAGAAGACCCCGAGCACGAGGAGCACGATCTTGGTCGCGGTGCTGGAATGTGCGACCAGATCCCACGTCGTCTCCGGGAGGGCTCCACCCACCTGCGCCAGCAGCATCACGTCTTCACCGTCCGAATCCATTCGTAGGTTTGCCGCAGGCCGTCGGCCAGCGCGATTTCCGGTGTCCAGGCGAGGAAGCGTGCGGCCTTCGCGATGCCCACGCTGCTGCGCTGGAGCTCGCCCGCCCGCGCCGGGGCGTGCTCGACCGGCACCTCGACGCCGGTCGAGCCGATCATCGCCGCGGCGAGCGCGTTGACGCTGGTCTCGGTCGCGGTCCCGATGTTGACCGCGCGATCGTCAATCGTATACACCGGAGGAAGCGCGCAGGTCGACGCCGCGAGGTTCGCCCGGGCCACGTCGCCCACGAACACGTAGTCCCTCGTCTGCTCGCCGTCCCCGTAGATGGTGATCGGCGCCTTCCGCGTGAGGCGATTGCCGAAGATCGCCACGACGCCGGCCTCCCCATGGGGACTCTGCCGCGGACCGTACACGTTGGCATACCGCAGGGCGCACGTCTCGAGGCCGTAGAGCTGCGCGTACGCGGCGAGATAGAACTCGGAGCCCATCTTGCTCACGCCGTACGGCGAGACGGGAAGCTTGCGGGCCTCCTCTGCGTGCGGCAGGTCGTCGCTCTCGCCGTACACAACCCCGCCCGAGGAGGCGAACACCACCCGGCGCACGCCGCCCGCGCGCGCGCCCTCCAGCAGGTTGAGGAGCCCCAGCAGATTGATCCGCGCGTCCTTCTGCGGATCGGCGACGGAGACCCGCACGTCCATCTGCGCGGCATGGTGATTCAGAATCGCGAATCCCCCGTCGGCGAGGAGCTGCCGCGCCTCGGGCGAACCGATATCGGCATGCACGAACGTCGCGGCCTCCGGCACGTTCTCCCGCCGCCCGCTCGAGAGATCGTCCAGTACCGTGACTTCGAAGCCGTGTGCCAGGTAACGATCGGCCACGTGGGACCCGATGAAGCCTGCCCCACCGGTGACCAAGACGCGTTCAGCCATGAGACCTCATTTGAGGGAATGAGACGGTGGAAGTTACCACATGTGAAGCGGCGCTCGACGGAACCCGGAACGTGGGGATCCAGCGAGCGCCGCTCGCGCTGCGCGGACGAGGGGGTCGGCCCGCCGCCGGCCACACCCGCGCTAGGACGGCATCTTCCGCACGAGGCGGACCGCGACCCCGGTGCCGATGCCGGGGGACATGATGTTGGCCAGGAGCCCCGTGGCCGACTTGTCGCGCACGTGGACGATGTGAATCTCCGCGAGGCGATGCGGCGGCGCGTCCGCCATCCCGGGGGCGGTCTGCGGCACGATCGCGTCGAACACATCACCCGGGACGACCCCGTCGTTGCGGCCGAGGTCGATGAAGACTACCGCCTGCTGACCCGGCTCGAGCTGATCGCTCTTGAGCGCCACGATATGCCCGGTGACACCCTTCTCGACCGGCTGCGGCCGGACGCCGGGCGGTGTGTTGTACGGCGCGACGGGCAGCGCCGACTGGCCCACGACGATCCGGCCATACTGGGCGATGACTTCGGCCTCCACGTCGCGACCCGACACGTAGGTGACGCGCACGAGGCCGGACGGCACGACCATGTCCCCCCACGCGGGCACCTTGCGCGTGACGTTGGCGACGAGGAGCGAGTCTCCCACGTGATACGTGGTGCCCGCGGGCGCCTGCACGTGGATGGTCTCGTACATGAGGGCCCCGCGCGACGCACTGATGCCCGCGACCCTGCCACGGTTGGTGACTTCGACGACGCGAGCCCACGGGAGCTGCTCGCCCTCCGTCAGAAATCCCGACGCGTAGAAATCACCCCGGCGCACGGCACGGAACGCGCTGGGCGCGATGCCGGTGACGATGTTCGCCTGGGGCTTCGGCGCGGGACGCGCGGAGAAGACCGTCGGCGAGTTGTCCTGCACGGGCGGTGGCGGCGGGGGCGGCGCGGCCACCGATTCGGCGGGTTGCTGGACCGCGACGGACTCGGCAGGCGCGGCCACGGCCGCCGACTCGGGCGCCGCAGCCACCTGCGGCGCTGCCGTCACCTTGGTGGTATCCGGTGGGCCGAACCGCAACACCTCGCCGGGATAGATCCAGTGCGGATCTTCCACGACGAGCGTGTTGAGCCGGTAAATCTCGGGCCAGAGCAGCGCGTCGCCCAGATAGGTCTCGGCGAGCCCCCACAGTGTCTCACCGCGCTGCACGGTGTGAGTGGCCGGACGCGCGGCGGACGTCTGCAGCGAATCCTGGGCGGCGACGGGTGCCGCCGCGACGATCCCGAGGAGGATCGTAGCGGCCAGCGACACGCTAGAACGGCAGATCGTCGTCCTCTTCATCAAGCGCCTCCGGGAAGTCGTCGTACGACTCCGCTTTCGACTCGGCGACCGCCGCCTGCGGCGCGCGTTGCCGGGCCGGCGGCTCGGCATCCTGCTCGCCCGCACCGCCACGCGCCGAGAGCATGATCAGCTCCCGCGCGTTGATCTCGGTCGTGTACCGCGTCTTGCCTTCACGATCGTCCCACGTCCGGTACTCGATACGGCCCTCGACGTAGATGCGATCGCCCTTCTTGAGGTACTTCTCGGCGATGTCCGCGAGCGACGACACTTTGGAGTTCCACAGCACCACCCGGTGCCACTCCGTCTTTTCCTGCCGTTCGCCCGCCTGGTTGTTCCACTGCCGGCTGGTGGCCACTGAGAGGGTTGCCACACGCGAGCCATTGGCCGTGCTGCGCACTTCCGGGTCCGCCCCGAGATTGCCGATCAAGATGACCTTGTTCAAACTGCGACTCACAACTGCCTCCACGTGCTCTGGGATGGACCCCGGACGGGCACAAACTATAGAGGCTTTAAGTCCTTTTGTCAACCAAAGATACGCGCTTCCGACCCGTTCTATGCATCCCCCTTTGGGGCGGCAATTCGGCGGGCAAGCAAGACGGCATCCTCCCGGGGAGAAACGTAGTATCCCGCCCGGCGGCCGACCTCGCGGAACCCCATGGTCCGATACAGGCCGATGGCCTCGCGGTTCGAGGCGCGTACCTCGAGGTGCGCCACCTCGACCCCCTCCTCGCCCAGAGCATCGAGCAATCGCCGGAGCAAGGCGTGGCCGATCCCGCGCCGGCGCCATTCCGGTCCCACGGCGACGTCGAGGATCTCCGCCTCGTCGGCGACCCGCCGGGCCACGAGAAATCCGGCGAGCGCTCCATCCTGCTCTGCGAGGAGAAATGTGTCGGTGAGGTGCGGCACAAATGCGTCGCGCGGCCAGGCGTCGGGGAAGACGCGCCGCTCGAGCGCGGCCACCGCGGCGAGGTCAGCCGCGGTCGCCCGGCGAATCCGGCAGTCGGCGTCCATGCGCGCGCTCCCAGCGTACCTGTGCCTCCGCGGGGCGTCCGTAATCGGGATCGAATTCCATGATGTCGGGGACCGGCCGGAGCGCACCCTCGGCGGCCTCGAGCGCGAGAAAGGCCGCGGCACGCGACGCACCGGCGGGGGGCGCAATCGGCTCCCGACCGGTCCACGCCCGAACGGTCTCCGCATGGCGGACCGCTCCGTCCCCCACCGCCACGGTCGGCCGGCGCTCCGATTGCTCGGCCAGGGCTTCCACCGTGCCGAGCGTGGGAGGCAGGAGCACCTGCACCCCGTCCCCGTCGAAGCCGTACACGGCCCCGTAGACCTCGCCCCGCAAGGCGTCGTAGAGCGCCGCGATCGGTCCGAGCAGGAACCGCCCGGCCACCCACGCGGCCGCGAGGAGCGACGGTGCCGTGGAGACCCGGATGCGGGGACGGGCCCGGACGATGCCCTGCACCGTCGCGACGCCGATGCGCAGGCCGGTGAAGCTTCCCGGTCCGTCCGCGACGACGATGTGGGCGACGTCATCGAGCCGGACGCCCGCCAGACGCAGCGCGTCGCCCACCGCCGGCACCGTGGCCGCGGCGTGGCGCCGGCCGGTGACGACGACCTGCGCCAGCAGTCCGGACGGCGACCCCACCGCGATGCTCGCGATGTCGGTGGCCGTGTCGAGCGCGACCGTGACCCTCACGCGACGTGCTCCAGCACGCGGTGGTTCGGATCCTCGGCATAGGTGAACCGGAGATGGACATCCGGCGCCGGTGCGTACGGCCCCGCGCGCTCCGGCCACTCGACCGCAACGATCCGCGAGCTGTGGAAGAGACCGGGGAAATCGAGATCGAGCGCCTCGTCGGGCGAGCGCAGACGGTAGCAGTCCACGTGTGCGATGGCGCCCGCGGGCGAGGCGTAGCGATGCACCAGCGCGAAGGTCGGGCTCCGCGCCGCCTGGGCCCCCGCCGCCCGGGCGAGCGCCTGCACGAACGCCGTCTTTCCGGTCCCGAGATCGCCACTCAGCCAGATGACCGACCCGGGCGGGAGCCGGCGCCAGAGCGCTTGGGCCTCCGCCGCGAGCGCATGGAGATCCACTTCCCGCGCCTCAGGCACGTGAGCGCCTCCTTCCTCGTCCGCCGCCGTGGCTTCGCACGCCGCCCGTGCCGTTGTCCGTCCCCGCCGGCGCGTGCCGTACCGGGTCGCCTTCCGCCTTGAGCTCGAAGACCTGATCGCGGAGCTGTGCCGCGAGCTCGAAATCGAGCTCCGCCGCCGCCTCACGCATCTGCTGCTCGAGCACCGCGATCAAGGCCTCGCGATCGAGCGGCGTGGTTGGCGCCTTGCGCTCGGCCGGCGCCGGCCGTTCGGTCCGCGCGTCGGCGACGCGGGTCACGAAGCGCACCTGGTCCACCGACTTGCTGATGGAGACGGGCGTGATCCCGTGCTCCACGTTGTACGCCAGCTGCACCGTACGCCGCCGCTCCATTTCGGCCAGCGCGCGCTCCATGGAGCCGGTGATGCGGTCGGCGTAGAGCACGGCGCGCCCGTGGGCATTGCGCGCGGCGCGGCCGACGGTCTGAATGAGCGAACGATCGGACCGCAGGAAGCCCTCCTGATCGGCGTCGAGCACGGCGACGAGCGCGACCTCGGGCAGGTCGAGCCCCTCACGCAGCAGGTTGATACCCACGAGCACGTCGAACTCGCCGAGTCTGAGGCCGCGGATGATCTCGACCCGCTCGATGGCGTCGATGTCGGAGTGCATGTACCGGACACGCACCCCGGCCTGCTGGAGATAGTCGGTGAGGTCTTCGGACATACGCTTGGTGAGCGTCGTGACGAGCACGCGCTCCCCCGCCTGGGCGCACGCCCGAATCTCGGCCAGGAGGTCGTCCACCTGGCCGCGCACCGGCCGAATCTCGACGGCGGGATCCACGAGCCCGGTGGGCCGGATGATCTGCTCCACCACCCGCCCCTCCGAGAGCCGATGCTCCAGCGCTCCCGGTGTGGCGGAGACGAAGAGCATCCGCGGCACGAGGGAGAGAAACTCGTCGAAGTTGAGTGGGCGGTTGTCGAGCGCCGACGGCAGGCGGAACCCGTATTCGACCAGCGTGCGCTTGCGCGACTGATCGCCCTCGTACATCCCGCCGACCTGGGGGAGGGTGACGTGCGACTCGTCGATCACCGCCAGGAAGTCCGCCGGGAAGTAGTCGAGCAGGCACGCCGGCCGCTCCCCCGCGCGGCGGCCCGAGAGATGGCGCGAGTAGTTCTCGATCCCCGCGCAGGTCCCGACCTCGAGCAGCATGTCGATGTCGAACGTCGTGCGCGACTCGAGCCGCTGCGCCTCGAGGAGCTTGCCCGCCGCCCGCAGCTCCGCGAGCCGTTCGGCGAGCTCGGCGCGGATGCGTTTCACCGCCTCCTCGAGGCGGGGCCGCGCCACCACGAAGTGGGTGGCCGGGTAGATCGCCGCGCGCTTGAGCGGGGCCACCGCGTGGCCCGTGAGGGGATCGATCTTGGTGACGCGCTCGACGTCGTCGCCCCAGAACTCGATCCGGACGGCCAGCTCCTCGTACGCCGGGAACACCTCGACGGTGTCGCCGCGCACGCGGAACGTGCCACGCTCGAACGCGACGTCGTTCCGCCGATACTGCACGCGCACGAGATCGGCGAGGAAGAGATCGCGGCCACGCTGCTCCCCGACCTCCACCGTCACGAGCATCTTCCGATACTCGACGGGATCGCCCAAGCCGTAGATCGCGCTCACCGTCGCCACCACGATCACATCCTCCCGCTCCATCAGGCTCGACGTCGCCCGCAGGCGCAGCGACTCGATGTCGTCGTTGATGGACGCATCCTTCGCGATGTACGTATCGGTGGACGGGACGTACGCTTCGGGCTGGTAGTAGTCGTAGTACGAGATGAAGTACTCGACGGCGTTGTGCGGGAAGAACGACTTGAGCTCGCCGTAGAGCTGGGCGGCGAGCGTCTTGTTGTGCGAGAGCACCAGCGCCGGGCGGCCGTGGTTCGCGATGAGGTGCGCCATCGTGACCGTCTTGCCCGACCCCGTGACGCCGAGCAACGTCTGGTAGCGGCGGTCGTCCGCGAGCCCCGCTTCCAGCTGGGCGATGGCCCGGGGCTGATCGCCCGCCGGGGCGAACGGCAGCTCGAGGGCGTACGGACCGGTCACGGCGCGGTCAGTCGACGGTGCGCGCCGTGGCGTCGCGGCGTTCGACGGAGTGTACGCCTTTCACGCGGCGCATGGCGCGCATCACCTTGCCCAAATGGCCGCTGTCCTCGACCTCGACGAGCACCGACCCGAACATCGCGCCGTCCTTGCTCGAGAGCTCCGCGCTCTTGATGTTGGTCCCCGATTGGGAGACCGCCTCCATGAGATCGGCGTAGAGCCCGCGGCGATCCTCGCCCACCACGCCGAGCGTCACGACGTAGACTTCGCCGGCGCTCGTCTGCCAGTCGATCTCGACGCGGCGCTCCGGATCGGATGGCATCGCGAGCAGATTCGGGCAGTCGGCCCGGTGGATCGAGATGCCACGGCCCTGGGTGACGTACCCGACCACGGCGTCGCCGGGGACGGGCTGGCAGCACTGGGCGTAGCGCACGAGGAGCCCGCCGAGCCCGCTGATCCGCACCCCGCGCCGGAGGCGGAACCGATCGATGACGCGGCCGAAGGCCGTCGGCTTCGGCGCCTGGAGCTCATCGGTGGCGCGTTCGGGAAAGAGCGCGCGCACCACCTGCCCGGTCGGCACGTCGCCGCGACCGAGCGCCTGATAGAGGCCGTCCGGGCTCCCGAGGGAGAGCGACTCCGCGGCGCGCGCCACACCGGCCTCATCGGGCATCTCGAGGCGCCGGCGCCGGAGCTCCCGCCCGAGGATCTCCTTCCCGAGCTGCCCGCTCGACTCCGCCTCTTCCTTGTTGATCCACTGGCGCACCTTGTGCCGCGCCCGCGCCGTGCGCACGTGGTTGAGCCAATCCCGGCTTGGGCGCCCCTGCGCACCGGTGAGGATCACCACGGTGTCGCCGTTCTTCAGCGGGCGGTGGAGCGGCGCGATCCGGCCGTTCACCTTGGCTCCCTGGCAGTGAAGCCCCACCTCGGTGTGCACGGCGAAGGCGAAGTCGAGCGGCGTCGCCCCCTTGGGGAGCCGCTTCACGTCGCCTTTGGGCGTGAAGACGAAGATTTCATCCTGGAAGAGATCGACCTTGAGAAACTCGAGAAACTCCTCGGGACTGTGCGCGTCCTGCTGAAGCTCGAGCAGCTGGCGGAACCAGGAGAAGTGCTGGTCGAGCTCGTCGGCACGGCGGTCTTCCTTGTAGACCCAGTGCGCCGCGATACCGTACTCGGCCGTGCGGTGCATCTCGCGGGTCCGGATCTGGATCTCGTAGAGCTGACCGCCCGGTCCGAAGATCGTCGTGTGCAGCGACTGATACGCGTTGGACTTGGGCGAGGCGATGTAATCCTTGATGCGCTCCTGGAGCGGCGTCCAGATGTGGTGGATGACGCCGAGGGCGTGATAGCAGTCGCGCACGCTGTCCACGAGCACGCGGACCGCCATGAGGTCGTAGATCTCCTCGAACGGCTTCTCGCGACGCTTGATCTTCTTGTAGATCGACCAGAGATGCTTGGGCCGGCCGGTCACCTCGAAGCTGGTCAGCCCCGCCTCCCGGAGCGCCTCCTCGAGCGGGATCCGGAGACGCTCGATCATCTCTTCGCGCTCCGTCCGCCGCGCCTGGATCTTTCGGGCGAGGGAGCGGTAGTCGTCGGGCTCCAGGAACTTGAAGGCGAGGTCCTCGAGCTCCGCCTTGGCGCCCGCCATACCGAACCGGTGCGCGAGCGGCGCGTAGATCTCGCGGGTCTCGAGCGCGATGCGGCGCTGGGCGTCCGGAGGTTGGTGCTCGAGCGTGCGCATGTTGTGCAGGCGGTCCGCGAGCTTCACGATGATCACCCGGGCGTCCCGCGCGATGGAGAGCAGGAGCTTCCGATAATTCTCGACCTGCTCCTCGGTGCTCGAGCGGAAGGTGAGGCTCGACAGCTTGGTGAGGCCGTCCACGATGCCGGCGACCTCGTCGCCGAACGCCTCGCGGATCTCGTCGAGCGGCACCTCGGCGTCTTCCACCACGTCGTGCAGGAGGGCCGCCACGATGGTCGTCGTGTCCATCTGCTGGTCCACGAGGATCTTCGCGACGGCCACGGCGTGCGAGATGAAGTCTTCGCCGGAGAGGCGTTTCTGCCCGCGATGGGCCTGCGCGCTGAAGTCGTACGCGCGCAGAATGACGGGCACGTCGAGCCGCTCGCGCCGCTCGTCGAGGGCGCGCCGGAAATCGGCATCGAGGTTCGTCAGTACACCGGTCAGAGGAGACCCGCCTCCGCGAAGCTGAAATAGCGATCGCCACCGACGATCACGTGGTCGTACACCGGAACGTCGAGGACGCGCCCGGCGGCGACGAGCTGACGCGTCACCGCCCGGTCATCCGCCGACGGCGCGGGATGACCGCTCGGGTGATTGTGCACGACGATCACGCCGGCGGCCGCCTCGGCGATCGCGGCGCGGAACACCTCCCGGGGATGCACCAGGGAGCTGTTCAGAATCCCGCGCGTGATCAGCAGCTCGCGCGTGATACGGTTCTGCGCGTCGAGCGTCAGGAGATGGAACTCCTCGACGGCGAGGTCCCGGAGCGCGGGACCGCACCAGCGGTGGACGTCGGCGGGCGACCGCACGGTGCGGGCGGGCTCCGAGGCCTCCGCCGCGAGGCGGCGTCCGAGCTCGAGGGCCGCCATGACGCGCGCGGCCTTGGCGGCGCCCACGCCGGGAACGGCGGCGAGCGCCCCGACCGGCCGGCGGGCGAGCGCGCGGAGCGATCCCCCCGTGCTCGCCACCAGCTCGGCCGCCACGTCCTGTGCCCCACGGCGCACCGTGCCCGTCCCTAAGAGAATGGCGATCAGCTCGACGGCCGTCAACGCGCCCGGACCCAGGGCGCGCAAGCGTTCGCGCGGCCGATCGTGCGGCCGCGTGGCGGATGTGGTGGAAGTCATGCGGGGACGGTACTGCCCGTCCCGGCAACGGCTTAACCCAAACCGTTATGCCGCACGCCCGATTCTACGACGCTCAGGCGTTGGCGCCGTGGCACTTCTTGTACTTCTTGCCACTCCCGCACGGGCAGGGATCGTTCCGACCGACCTTCGGCACGCTCTGGGCGGGGCGCTGAGGCAGGGGAGCCGCCGCCGCCCCCCCACCGCTCTCCACGGCGACCGGCGCCTTGGACGCCACGCCCACGGGCGGCCGGGGGGCCGTCCGCGCGCCCGGCATCATCAGGTCGGCCTCACTGGCGGGCCGACGCTCGGCCGGGCCGGTCGTGCCGGTGGCCGGCGGGCCGGGCGGTGGACCCGCCGTGAACTGCACCTGGAACTTGAAGAGCCGGTCCGCGACCGTGCCGCGGATGTCGTTCATGAGGTCCACGAAGATCTCGAAGGCCTCCTGCTTGTACTCGATGAGCGGGTCCTTCTGCCCCCAACCACGGTAATGGATGGCATCCCGCAGCTGGTCGAGATCGTACAGGTGGTCCTTCCACTTCTCGTCGAGCACCTGCAGGAGCACGTGCGAGAGCAGCTGATCAGCCAGCCGGTCGATACCGTTCCGCTTCCCCGCGTCATTCCAACCCGTCACCTTCGCGTCGAACGTCTTGCGACCCGCCGCCTTGACCGTCTCGACGAGCGTCTCGGCGTCGGGGACCTTCTCCGGGTCGAGGATCTCCGGTGCGGAGACCAGATAGCGGAGCGACAGCTCCGTCACGATGGCCTTCCGGTCCCACGTCTCCGGCGGGTCCTCGCCCATCTCCTCGGCGAAGTGCTCGAGCGCCCCCTCGATCATCCGGAGCACTTCGGCCTTGAGCTCTTCCCCACCCTCGAGCGCGAAGAGCCGGAGCGAGTAGACCACGTCGCGCTGCTGGTTCATCACGTCGTCGTACTCGAGGAGCTTCTTTCGCGCCTCGAAGTTGCGATACTCGACGCGCTGCTGGGCCTTCCCGATCGACCGGGTCACGATCGGGTGCGTGATGACCTCGCTCTGCTCGACGAGGGTGTTCTTGCGACCGCACTGCTCGCAGGCGTCGGTCCGCTTGCCCTGTTCGTGGCCGCACTCGCTGCACTGGTACTGTGTGCCGCCGGCCCGGTCCATCCAGCGCGCGATGCGCTCCGAGCCGAAGAGGCGCATGAGATCGTCTTCCAGGGAGAGGAAGAACACGCTCTGGCCCGGATCGCCCTGACGGCCCGACCGGCCGCGCAGCTGGCGATCGATCCGCCGGGACTCGTGGCGCTCGGTTCCGATGATGACGAGACCGCAGGGCGGATCGTCGTTGCAGCCGAGGCGCTTGATCTCGTCCGGCTTGAGATCGGGCTGCTCGAGCTGCTGCCCGAACGGCGCGAGTTTGGCCGTGATCCCGCAGACCTGACACTTCTTGACGCCGGGGCCCAGTTTAATGTCGGTTCCGCGGCCGGCCATGTTGGTCGCGATCGTAATGCTGCCCGCGCGCCCCGCCCCGGCCACGATCTCGGCCTCGCGCTGGTGGTACTTGGCATTCAGCACTTCGTGCTTGAGCCCGCGGCGCTTGAGCATCCGCGAGAGCGTCTCCGAGACCTCGACGCTCACGGTACCCACCAGCACCGGCAGGCCCCGCTCGTGCTGGCGAATGACCTCGTCGATGATCGCGTTGTACTTCTCGCGCCGGGTCTTGTAGATGAGGTCGTGTTTGTCGACCCGCCGGACGGGGCGGTTGGTCGGGATGACCATGACCTCGAGCTCGTAGATCTGGAAGAACTCGGTCTCCTCGGTCTCCGCCGTGCCCGTCATGCCGGCGAGCTTGTCGTACATCCGGAAGTAGTTCTGGATCGTGATGGTGGCGAGCGTCTGGGTCTCGCCGCGCACCGACACGCCTTCCTTGGCCTCCACCGCCTGGTGCAGGCCGTCGGACCAGCGCCGGCCGTGCATGATGCGGCCGGTGAACTCGTCCACGATGTACACCTGGCCGTCCTGCACGACGTACTCGACGTCCTTCTCGTACAGCGCGTGCGCCTGCAGCAGCTTGTGGATGATGTGCAGCTTCTCGCTCTTGGCCGCGTACTCGGCCTCGAGCTGCTGGCGTCGCTCCACCTTCTGTTCGGCCGTCACCGACTCGTCGAGATCGAGCCGGCCCATCTCCTCCGAGATGTCCGGGATGACGAAGAGCTGAGGGTCGTCCGGACTCATCGTCTCGACGCCCTTGTCGGTCAGATGGACCGCGCGGCCGCGCTCGTCGAGGACGTAGAACAAATCTTCCTCGACGTCCCGCAGCTTCTGCTGGCTCTGGGGGAGCTTGCGGTCGGCGATGAAGTCGAGGTCCACCTTCTGGACCGCCTGCTGGAGGCCGCCCTCCTGCAGGAGCTTCATGAGGTGCTTGTTCTTTGGACTCCCCTTCTGCGCCTTGAAGAGTTTGAGGTGCCCCTCGTAGTTGCTCGGGTCTTCCTTGATGATGACCTCGGCCTCGGCGATCAGCTGGTTGACGATGGCCGACTGTTTCCGAACCAGTTCGCGGACCTGTTGGTTGAACTGCGCGTACTTCTTGTCTTCCTCGTTGCCCACGGGCCCCGAGATGATGAGCGGGGTCCGCGCCTCGTCGATGAGGATGCTGTCCACCTCGTCGACGATCGCGTAGTAATGGCTCCGCTGCACGCGCTGGTCGACGCTGAAGACCATGTTGTCGCGCAGGTAATCGAAGCCGAACTCGTTGTTCGTTCCGTAGGTGATGTCGCTCTCGTACGCGGCGCGGCGCTCCGGCGTGGAGGGCTGCGTATCGTCGATGCACGCGATCGAGAGGCCGAGAAACTTGAAGAGGTGCCCCATCCACTGGGAGTCGCGCCGCGCCAGGTATTCGTTCACCGTGACGAGGTGGACCCCGCGGCCGGGCAGCGCGTTCAGATAGATGGGGAGCGTCGCAACGAGCGTCTTGCCCTCGCCGGTGGCCATCTCGGCGATCTTCCCCTGATGCAGCACGATTCCGCCGATGAGCTGCACGTCGTAGGGCACCATGTCCCATGTCATCTCGTGGCCGGTGACGACCACCGAGGAGCCCTTGAGTCGGCGACATGCTTCGCGGACGGTGGCGAATGCTTCGGGCAGGAGCTCATCCAAGGCGACGGCCGTTTCCTCCTTCAAGCGGTCGTCGAGCTCCTGCACTTCCTTCTCGAGCGCATCGCGTTCGGCGGGATCTTCGCAGACGTGCTTCGCGGCACGCTTCTCCGCGAGCTCGCTCTCGAGCTGGGCGAACCGCTCGTGGAGCCCGGCGCGGAACTTGGCGGTCTGCGCCTGGATCTCCGCGTCGCTCACCTCGGCGAGTCGCGTCTCGTGCTCGTGAATCTGATCGATCAGCGGCTGGATGCGCTTGAGCTCTCGCTCGAAACGCGAGCCGAAGATCTTGGTAACGGCGGTCTTCAGTTGCATCAGTCCTCAGTCGTGTACAGCCGGCGCTCCGCGATGAGACGGGCCACGGCGTCGGGCACCAGGTTCTCGATCGGATCGCCCCGTCGGCAGCGCGCGCGGATGTCGCGCGCGGCGATGTCGAGCGCGGGCACGTCGAGCCGCTCGGCGAGCAGCGGATGTTCGGGCGTCCGGACACCCGGTCGCGTCAGAACGACCACGGTGGCCAGGCCGGCGATTTCCTCTGGGTCTCGCCAGCGGGGGAACGCGCGGGCCGCGTCGGCACCAATCAGTAAAAATAACGCATCACCCGGGTGCGCGGTGTGCAAGGCGCGCAGCGTATCCACGGTGTACGACGGGCCGGGGCGCCGGAGCTCCTGCTCGTCGACGACGAATCGGGGGTCGCCCGCGATCGCGGCGCGCAGCATCGCCACACGGTCCTCGGCCGACGCGACCGGCCCGACGCGCTTCAGCGGCTGCTCGCGGACCGGCACGAAGAGCACGCGATCCAGCGACAGTCGATCGGCCGCCGCCGCCGCCACGGCCAGGTGTCCACGATGGATGGGGTCGAACGATCCCCCGAACACGCCGATCCGCACGCGTGTCAGGAGGTCGCCGTGTCAGACGGACAGGCGGACCTGAGGCCCTTCGCGTTCGGGTAGTACTGTTCCAGGTGGGCACAGGTCTGTTGCGCCTCCTGGTCGTAGTTGATCTTCCGATAGGTGTCCACCAACCGGATCAGCGCCTGCGGCACCCAGCGGGAATTCGGATAATCGGTCACGACCCCGCGGAAGTAGATGATCGCCGAGTCATAAGCGTGCAGGCGCGCGTAGAAGTTCCCGTTGTCCAGCTCCTTCAACGCGAACCTGTCCTGCAGGGCGACGATCCGCGTCTTCGCGGAGTCCGCCGCCGGTGTGCCGGGGAACCGCTGCGTCACTTCCTGGAAGGTGGACAGCGCCGACTGCCCGTAGGTCGGATCGAGGTCCGGGGCCCGCCAGAGCGTGGCCTGCGCCTCGCCGGCGTCGAGCAGGGCCTGCGGCGCGATCCAGCTGTTCGGGTAATTGTCCGACACCCGGCGGAACTCGCGCGCCGCCTCGATGTGCTCACCGTTCTTTTGATCACATCGCGCGATGTAGTAGTACGCCTCGATCACCAGCGAGTCGTCCTGCGGGAGCTCGAGCGTCACGCGGGTGAACCCCTTGCGCGCACCCGTCGGATCCCCGCGGTCGAAGGCCTTGATCGACGCGGCCATCAGCGAGTGGGGCTCGGGGTACAGCTCGGGCTTGAAATGCGAGCCACAACCGGCGAGCAACAGTGTGGCGAGCAGGGCGTAGGTCGATCGCATCAGCAATGAGACACCGCTTACGGATTGGGCGTTCCGGGTTGCGCGAGCCGATTCAGATGCTCGGCGGCGATCTGGGCAATGCTGTCGCCGGGGGCGGCTCCCGCCATGGCGCGCTGGTACGCGTCCGCCGCACCGGCAAAGTCCCCCTGAGCGAACATCACGTCGCCGAGCCCCACGTACGCCGCCCGTCCTTCGGGCGTGTCGGGCGCTTCCGTGGCCGCGCGCCGGAACCAATCGGCGGCGTCCGAAGGCTGCCCACTATTCAGCGAATTGCGGCCCAGGGTGAGCGCACACGACGCGGCGCCGCGCGCGGCATCCCCCTGGACGGCCGGATCGCGCTGGCGCCGCAGCAGGCTCTCGAACACCGGGACCGCCTGGCCGCAGCGGCCCGCGCGCACGAGGGCGACGCCGTAAAGATACATCAGGGAGTCCTGGCGTCGCGCATCGGGCGCCGCGGCCGCCGCGTAGGGGAGCAGGGTCAGCGCCGCGCGCGGCGCGGCCGAGTCTCCCAGGGCGAGCGCGAGCTCCTCGCCCACCCCGCCGATGATCCGATCCGGCGCGATCTGCCGAAGCGCGTCGAGGGCCGACCAGAGCGTGGCGTGATCATTGGAATCGACCGCGATCCGCGCGACGCGCTCGAGGCCGACGGCGGCCTCCGCCTGCTGGGCCTTGTCCTTGCCGAGCGCGGCATACTCTTCCACCGCGGCTCCGAGGTCGCCGGCACGGAGCGCCGCGGCACCGGCCTTGGCCCGAAGCTCCGGGGACGCGGTCTGCTGTCTGAGGGCCAGCCGGTACTCGACGAGCGCGGTGCCGTAGTCGCTCCGGAGGTAGGCGCGATCTCCGAGCGCTTGGTGATCGGCGGCGGCGGACGAACAGGCGGCGACGAGGCCGAGGGCACCGATCAGGAGGCGTGTTGCGCGCACGTCAGGCGTTCTCGGCGGCACGCGCGAGCATGGCGAGATACGCGTCGGCGCGGGGGTCGGCGGGATGCTCCTGGCGGAGCGTCTCCCACACGGCGCGCGCGGCATCCGGGTCGCCCGACAGGTAGCACGCGAGGCCGAGCGTCGCCTTGGGATCGGGCGAGTGGGGGCGGGCGGCGACGACGTGCGTCAGCACCTCGCGCGCTTCGAGCGCCCGGCCCGCATCGAGCAGGAGGCGGCCGAGCCGATAGCGGAGGTCTTCGAAGCCGGGCCCCAGCTCCAGGGCCTGCCGGTACTGATCGATGGCGCGATCGAGCGCGCCGATCTCGGCATAGGCCTGGCCGAGCGCCGCGTGCTTATTGGCGATCTGCGCCGCGTCCGCCTGGGGAAGCCCCTGGCGCTCGGTGCTCCCCGTCTCATGGGCCTTCTGGAAGGCGGCCTGCGCGTCCGCGTCGCGTCCGAGCTCACCAAGGATGATTCCGCGATGGATCAATGCCTCCACGTAGCGCGGATTCAGCGCGAGTGCCGTATCGAGACTCTCCAACGCCCGTTCTTTCTGACCCAGCATGTAATACGAGATGCCCAGCAGATGATGCGCGTCAGCGAAGGCGCGACCATCGGCGGTCAGCTCCTCGACGAGAAGAATGGCGCCGTGGTAATCCTGGAGCGCAAAGCGCTCCTTCGCCCGTTCAAGACGCTGCTCGGGACTCACCTGCATGATGCACCTCATACCAATGGACGTAAGCCGGAATGCCCGCCTCCGGGGTGATCGTCGCGCGCCATCCGAGCTCGGCGGCGGCGCGCGAGACGTCGGCCTGCGTGCGATGGACGTCGCCGGGCTGCGCCGCGGTGCGCCGGACGGCGACGCGCCCACCACGCGCCTCCGCGACGAGGGCGATGATTCGGCCAAGCGGCGTCGCGCACCCCGTCCCGACGTTGAAGGCCCGGGCGGCCGGGGCGCCGTGCCCCGTCCACACGGCCGCCGCGTCGACCGCGGCCGCGACGTCATCGACATGCGTGTAGTCCCGGGCCGACGTCGCCGCCCCATACTGCTCGATTCCCCCGCCGTGCACCAGGGCGGCGGTGAAGCGGGCGATTGCCTGATCGGGCCGCTGTCCCGGTCCGTAGACGCTGAAGAACCGGAGCATGGCGATCCGCATTCCCGCGCGGCGTGCGAAGAGCGCGCACAGCCGCTCGTCGGCCTGCTTGGTGGCGGCATACGGCGATTGCGGCCGTCCGAGCGGTTCATCCTCACCGAACGGGGGCTCGGCGTCTCCGTACACGGAGGACGACGACGCCAGAACGATCCGCTGCACGCCGGTCCGTCGTGCCGCCTCGAGGACCGCCGCCGTACCGCGTACGTTCCGCTCGACGTAGGCCGATCGGTCGGCGAAGCTCGCCCGCACGCCCGCGCGCGCGGCGCAGTGGATGACAACGTCGGTTCGGTGGGCCGCGAGATGCGCGGCGAGCGCGTCTACGTCGCGCACGTCACCCTCCCACAGCGCGAAGCCGGGATCCGCGATGCACGGCCCCACCGCCGCCTCCTTCACCGCCCGCGGATAGAACGGATCGAAGTCATCGATGCCCAGCACGGCGGCGCCGGCATCGAGCCGGCGAGCCGCAACGCGACTCCCGATGAATCCCGCGGCGCCCGTGATCGCGACGCGGCTGGTCAATCGGCGAGCGTGGAGCGGAAGTGCTCGATCGTGCGGTCGAGCCCTTCCTCGAGCGGAATCTTGGGCTCCCAATCCAGGAGCGACCGAGCGCGCGTGATGTCCGGACGGCGCTGGCGCGGATCGTCCGTCGGGAGCGGCTCGAAGACGATTTCGGACTTCGCTCCACTCTTTTCGAGGACGAGCTTCGCCAGCTCGAGGACGGTGAACTCGCGTGGATTTCCGATGTTGGTCGGGTCCGCGTCGCCGCGCTCGAACAGACGCACGATCCCCTCGATCAGGTCGTCGACGTAACAGAACGAGCGCGACTGGGAACCGTCGCCGTACACGGTGAGCGGTTCACCGCGCGATGCCTGTACGATGAAGTTCGAGACGACGCGTCCATCGCGTGCCCGCATCCGCGGGCCGTAGGTATTGAAGATGCGGACGATGCGTGTATCGAGGCCATGATAGTGGTGGTAGGCCATGGTCATCGCTTCGGCGAAACGCTTGGCCTCGTCGTAGACGCCGCGCGGCCCGATGGGGTTCACGTGTCCCCAATACGTCTCGGGTTGCGGATGGACCTCGGGATCGCCGTACACCTCGGACGTGCTGGCGAGGAAGAACCGCGCGCCCTTGGCCTTGGCG
>DATFMZ010000103.1:0-18528 GCA_035266665.1 Gemmatimonadales bacterium
GATGTCTCCCGCGATGCCGAAGATGTAGCTCGGCAGGAGTTTCAACGTCTCGAACATGAACATGAAGTACCACTCGGGCTTAATGCCCGCCGGCGCCGAGCCGAACGGGTCGGCCTTCGTGCCGAGGTGGGCCGGGAGAAATGCCGCGAGCGACGCCAAGCAGGCGAGCATTGCGAGCCAGCCCATCAGATCGTGCAGCAGGAAATTCGGGAAGAACTTCACCGATCCCTTGGGGCCGCCCGCGCGCGCGATGCCCGGCGGGACGCTCATCCCGTGGCGCTGGACCAGGAAGACGTGGAGCGAGATGAATAGGAAGCAGAGACCGGGCAGCACGGAGACGTGGAGCGCGTAGAACCGGGTGAGCGTCGCCCCCGTCACGTCGTCGCCGCCGCGCATGACCGTCAGCAGGAAATGTCCCACCACGGGCAGGACGCCCGGGATCTCCGTTCCGACCCTCGTCGCGAAATACGAGAGGGTGTTCCACGGCAGCAGATAGCCGGTGAAACCCAGGCCGAGCACGACGCCAAAGAGCGCCATACCCGTCATCCAGGTGAGCTCGCGCGGTTTCCGGTACGCCTTGAGCAGGAACACGCTGAAGAGGTGCACGAACATCATGAAAATCATGAGGTTCGCGCCCCACGCGTGGATCGAGCGGATCAGCCACCCGAACCGCACGTCCGACATCAGGAACTGGACGGACTCGTACGCGCCTTCGGCGCTCGGCCGGTAGTAGAACAGCAGCAGGACGCCGGTGCTCACCTGGAGGATGAACAGGAAGAGCACCATCCCGCCCAGGTAGTACCAGAAGGTGTGCTTGTGGACCGGGACTTCCTTCTTCTTGGCGAGCGGGCCGAGCAGCTCGCTCGCGCCGAAGCGCTCGTCGAGCCAGTGCACGACGCGCATCGTCCCCTCGCGCACCCCCTGGACGCTCGGCTTCATGACGCCGTCACGCCTTCCGGGAGACGACGATCTGCGTACCGCGCACGCGCACGTCGAAGGGGGTGAGGGGCTTCGGCGGCGGGCCGGAGATGTTCCGGCCGTTCAGGTCGTACGTCCCGTTGTGGCAGGCGCACCAAATCTCGCTGAGATCGCTGCGGTATTGCACGGTGCAGCCCAGGTGCGTGCAGACGGCGGTGAAGGCCCGCAGGTCGCCGTTCGGCGTGCGAAGGATGATGCCCGGCTTGTTCCCGAACTTGAAGATCCGTCCCGTGTTCTTGGCGATCTCCGTCGGCGGAAACGGCAGTGTCACGCTCGAGGCGGCCGATTCCCCGACCTTCGGCGGGATGATGTAGCGCGTGACCGGATAGAGGACCGCGGCGACGAGGCCACCGACGCTGGTGCCGAGGAGCCAGCGCACGAAGCGTTTGCGGGTGACGGGGGCTGACGTGTCGCTCATGAGGACCTCGAGGAGTGCTTCTGTCGGTGCTCGATCTCCCGGATCAACAGCCAGATGCCCGCGATGACGCCGAGAATGAGCAGGACGGCCACGGCGAGCCCCTCCCGCCGGAAGAGATGCTCGTGCATGGCGGCGGCCCCGCGCTGTTCGGCGTGGGTCGTGATGGCGAACCCGCTCTTCAGCTGCGCGGCCACGGTGTCGACCGAGAATGAGTGAATCGCGCTGCGCGCCTTGAGGAGCGCGTCCTTCGCATCGGCGAGCTCGAACTGCGCCTGACTCACTTCCATCCCCGCCTGCTGAGCGCGGTCGAGGATCGCGGTCGCCGAGTCACGCGCGACGCGTAGCGAGTCGATCAGATGCCGGATCGCGAGAAATGCCACGCGCGCCGAATCCCCCGGCTGATGGCACATCGCGCAGACGCTGTCCGCCATCTCGACGAGGAACGAATCGCTCGGCGCGTGAATGGCGTGATTGCTGTGACAGGTCTCGCATCCCGGGAGATCACGCTGGACGAAGTAGTCGGCGTGGCCGCTCCCGGTGAAGAGCGTCATCATCGTGCTGTGGCACTGGCCGCAGACGTTCTTCACCGACGCCACGCCCGGCGGGGCGGCCCCGTGGTTGCCGTGGCAGTCGTTGCACGCGGGAGCCGAGAGGTCACCCTGCTTGCTCATCCACTCCCAGTGGACGCTCGTCTTGTACTGCGCGAGCTGATCCGTGGGGATGTGGTACGGCGCCATCCGCTTCGGATCCGCGTGGCAATGGCCGCACGTGGCGGGCACGTTGAGGGCGTAGACCGTGGACTCCGGGTCCGACGGCGGTCGGATCTCGTGCGCCGGGTGACAGCTGATGCAGACGGCGACGTTCGTATCGCCGAACTCGAAGAGGCGCTTGCCGTGCACCGACGTCTTGTACTCTTCCACTTGATCGACCCGGAGCGACGGATCGTATTGCTTCATGAACTGCGCGTCGGAGTGACACCGACC
Source organism: Gemmatimonadales bacterium (assembly GCA_035266665.1). Classification (GTDB taxonomy): domain Bacteria; phylum Gemmatimonadota; class Gemmatimonadetes; order Gemmatimonadales; family GWC2-71-9; genus DATFMZ01. The sequence continues at coordinate 2,380 of DATFMZ010000103.1, forward strand.
GCACAGGGCGGGGATGTCCTTCCGGTTCGGCTTCGCGATGAAGCCCGCCGCGGAGTCCTTGCCCGTCTCGCCGCCGTGACAATCGAGGCAACCGAAGCCGAACTTGGCGTGGATGTCGGTCGGAAAGAGCCGCGCCGGCCGCGAGAGGTTCGTGTCGGCGAGCTGGCGATGGCATTGCACGCACCGCGCGTCGCTGGGCGGTGACTGGGCGGCGGCGGGCGCCGCCGCCAGCACGAGACCGGCCGCCGCCAGCGCGAGGGCGCGCACCTGGGCCCTACTCACTGTTTCCATCCCGCGCGAATCTGGTGACAGGTGGCACAGTCGCCGCCGGGCCGGTGGTTCACCTGTGCCGCGTGGCACGAGAGGCAGACCGCGCGCGTCGGCGGGAAGTGCGAGGCGACGCCGTCCGCGTGACATCCCGCCTGCCCGCACCCGGTGTGCACCACCAGCGTGTGCTTGGCGAGCGTCGCCTCGGCATCGTGACATCGCGCGCAGGTCGCCGTGGGCGTGTGGTGGCGCGCGTGACACGAGCGGCACTCACGCGTGACGGCCTCATCCAGCGTGTGCGTGTGGCAGTTCGCGCACGCGAGCGAATCGTGCCACACGTGATTGAAGCCCAGTGTGCGCTTGGTCGGTGCCTTCGCCACCGTCGGATCGAAGGTGGTCGTCACCTCGATCACGTTCGATCGCGTATCGAGCGGGTGACAGTGCGCGCAGGTCCGCGTCTGATCGGCGCCGTGGTGACATGAGCGACATTGCGCGATCGGCAGCGGCTTGAGCCCCGCGTATTCCGTGGGCCGCACGTGGCACGCGACGCACGGCACGTCGTGGTGCGTGCTGTGCCCGCGCGGCGTGCCGTGGCAGCGTGCGCACTCGATCGCGTGGTGCGGGGCGTGGAACGCGACGATCTCGGGACGTGGCTTCGCCCCCGCGGGGGGCGTCCACTCCGGCGTGGTGCCGGTGTCCTGCGCGGCGGCGGGCGCGGCGGGCGCCGCGGCCGCGGATTGGGCGGGCTGCTCCGCACGATGACATGCCGCGACGCCGATGAGCCCGGCGAGGGCCACGAGCGTGCGAAGCCCTCGCAAGGTGCGTATTGCGTCGGACAATCCACGGAGGCCGACCGCCTCCGAGCGCGAAATGTTCACCGGTGACCCTTCGCTCCCGCCCTACTGAGGAAATGGTCCACTAGTCACACATCGCGCTGACTATGCCGTCGGGGTTTGAAAGAAATCTTCAAGAAAGTGTGAACCAGCGCTTAGAGGGTGTCCGCGTGCCGCTGGCGGAACGAACCCGCCGGCGCCGATTCCGTCCTTCGGAATCAACGCCGGCGGGGAACACATCGCGGGGCTTAAAGGATCATTGCGTCCCGCTCACCTTCATCTTCAGCCCCGGAGGCGGCGTCGCCTGCACCTTCATCGTGGCGGCGCTCGGCGGCACCGGGAACGGGCCGTACGTAGTGTTGAGCGACTGAATCGACGCGGCCAACAGCGCCTGCAGCAGGAAAGGATTGTGCACGCCGTTGCCGGACGCCATGTGCGTCGAGAACTGGATGCCGAACACCCGCCCGCTCAGGAAGTACTGGCGGTCGTTCGTGGCGGCCAGTGCGGCGTTGAAGAGCGTGCCCTTCGCGGCCGTCACTTCCGTGCTGCTGAAATCGAGCGCCGCTGAATCGGCGGCCGTCCCGCGCGCCACCATCTGGGGCAGCAGCCCGGCTTCGGTCGGATAGGGATCGATCACGCCGTTGGCGTTGTTGTCGGCCCAGATCTGATCGAGCTGTGCGTCCAACGCGGTCTGGATCGTGATGAACGCGGATCGCGCCGCGCCCGCGGTGCCGTGACACCCGGAGGTGGCACACGCCGAGAAGTCCCGCTGATCGATCGTGCAGTTCGGATCCGCCGTCGGAATCCCCGCGGTATCGGTGCAGGGGATCGCGTCGAACAGATGGCCGACACTCTGGAACTTGAAGGCCCCGGTCGCGGCGTCCGTCACCGTCGTCTGCGCCACGTGGCAGGTGGCACAGAGGTCGGGATTCGCGCTCGTGCCGTGGCTGCTCACGATCAGATTCGTGTCGTACTGGAAGTTGGGTGGAATCCACCCCACGTTCTGTCCGAGCACGAGCAGGCCCTGCGCGCCGTGCGCGCCGCGCGCGGTGGACGTAGACGAACCCGCACTCCACGGCGGCGTCCCCTGACGCGAATGGCAGGTCACGCACAGGTTGTCGGTGGTCGGCACGTCGATCGGCCGGCGAAGCTGGGCCGTGTAGGGCGAGCCGTGCGGATCGTGGCAGACCGCACACGTGATGTGCTCGAGCTTCGTGGAATCCTTCTCCAGGAAGTTGGCGGTGACGCCGAACTTGATCTCGAGCGCGGCCTTGCCCTCGTGGCACGGTGCACACGTGGCGTTGCCGCCGGCGTGCGAGAGCGCGGAACCCGAGCCATGTGCCGACGCGAGCCACTGCTCGACGAACGGCTCATGCACGCCCGTGTGACAGCTGCCGCACCCCAGCTGCTGGCCGGTGTCCGCCTCGATCGAGGCGAGCGGCTGCGTGGCCTCCGGATCCTGCACGTGCGTCAGGCCCGGCCCGTGACAGTTCTCGCACTGCACGTCGTGATACGCGCTGTCTTCGACGAGCGCGAAGCCGGACGCGGCCGGCGCGAGATTGCCGTTGGGGCCGACGGTATGGCAGTTGTTGCACGATGCCGCGGCGTGTCCCGAGGCCTGCAGATCCGCCCACGCATCGGCATGCTTGGTATTGACCCAGCTGGCTTGCGTGCCCGAGTGGCAGTTGCCGCAGGTCGTGGTCTTCGTGGCGACGTCGAAGTAGCCGAGGAATCCGTTCACGGAATCCGGCGGCGGATTATATGGCGCGCGCGTCTTATAGACGATCGTTTCCTTGGTACACCCCGCGATCGCCAGCGCGCCGAGGACGACGCCCATCACCCACGCGCGTCGCGCCCCCCAATGCCGACTATGGTTTCCCCTCACCTTTCACCCCTCCGATACGGGTCGAACCGGGACTCGTACTCGGGGTGAAACCTACGGGTGCCGGTTAAACCCTCCCCGAACGTCTCATGAAGAAATCCGTGATTTCCCGGATGTCCGCCTAGTGCCCCTTGAGCCGCTGGAGCATGCGCGCGAGCTGCGGGTTATCCGGTTCGAGGCCTTGGGCTTGCGTCATCGCCGCGATCGCCTTCGTGGTGTCCCCCGCGCGCGCGTAAATGAAGGCGATATTAGCAAGCGTCGCGACGGATTTCGGAAAGTACGACGTGTTGAGATCGAGCACGGCGATCGCCGCGGGCAGGTTGTTGGTCCGGTTCGGAACCTGCGCGATCATCCGCGCGGTGGCGATCAGTGTGCCTTCACCGAAATCGTAGATCGCCCGGCCGTAGTACTGCTCGCGCAGGTTCCGATACGCCGTGGCGACGGAATCCGGCCCTCCTCCCAGGTACGCCGCGAAGAGCACGTTCTCGAGGCGCTCGGGCGTCTTATTCCCATGATGGCACGTGAAGCATTGCACATGAATGTCCGAGCCGCCCTCGAGCTGCGTCAGATATTTCGCGTTGATGTCCTGCACCATGCGGAGCATGACGCGCGCCGTCTTCTTGTGGTCCTTCTTGTCCGACGCGAAATCCATCCGCGGACGGCCGCGCACGAGCTTCGTCGTATCGCGCACGTGGCAGAAATCGCAGCGCACGCCGAGCCCCTCGGTGAAGCTGTCCATCACGCGATCGAGCTGCTCGCGCGAGATGTTCTTCGGCAACACCTTCAGATTGGTGAAGCTGTCGGGAACCTGCGCCGCGAGAGGCGCGGCACCGCCCAGCAGCACGATCGCGGTTGCCGCCACGAGCACGTCCAAACGTCGCACGGAGCCTCCAGGAGAAAGCGGGTTGACTTCGGTACGTACGGCCGGAGCCGGTCGTTCAGTCGGACGAACGTTCGTCGGCGTGCTTCGCCCAGTACAGGGCCGCATCCACCGCCCGCTTCCACCCCGCGTACCCCGCGGGATCCGCCGTGCGCGCGGGCTCGAACGTGGTGTATGTGCGCGTCTTGGTGAAGGTCTGGACATCGGGCCAGACGCCTACCGCGAGCCCCGCGAGCGCCGCGGCGCCGAGCGCCGTCGTCTCGACGACGTCCGGGCGCCGGACCGTGACACCGAGCGTCGTCGCCTGAAAACCCATGAGCCAGTCGTTGGCCGACGCGCCACCGTCCGCCCGCAGCTCCTTGAGCGGGACGCCGGACGCCCGCACCATCGCATCCATGACGTCCTTCGTGCTGTAGGCCATCGCCTCGAGCGCCGCGCGCACGAGATGCGCGCTGGTGGTGCCGCGCGTGAGGCCGACCATCGTACCCCGCGCCCCGGATTCCCAGTACGGAGCCCCGAGGCCGACGAGCGCGGGCACGAAGTAGACCCCGCCGGTATCGGCCACCGACTTCGCGATCGCCTCCGTCTCGGACGCGCGCGCGATCAGCTCGAGCCCGTCGCGGAGCCACTGGACCGCGGCGCCCGCGATGAAGATCGATCCCTCGAGCGCGTACGCGGGCCCGCCTCGCTCGTCACACGCGATGGTGGTGAGCACCTCCTGCCGCGTCTGCGCCTGCTGCCGCTCCTGCCCCCCTCCCCCCACATGCATCAGCAGGAACGCCCCCGTCCCGTACGTGCACTTCGCCTGACCGGGTGCGAAGCATCCCTGGCCGAACAGCGCCGCCTGCTGGTCGCCGGCGATGCCGGCGATCGGAATCTCGTGGCCGAGCAGCGCGGGATCGGTGGTGCCCACGACCTCGCTCGAGCGGCGAATGTCGGGGAGGCTCGCCCGCGGAACGCCGAAGAGACCGAGCAGTTCATCGCTCCAATCGCGCGTGCGCAGATCGTAGAGGAGCGTGCGGGAGGCGTTCGTGTGATCGGTCACGTGCACGCGACCGCCGGTCAGGCGATAGACGAGCCAGCTGTCCACGGTGCCGAAGACGGCCTCGCCCGCTTCGGCACGGCGCCGAAGATCGGGCACCTGGTCGAGGAGCCATTCGATCTTGGTACCGGAGAAGTACGGATCCCAGATCAGTCCCGTGCGCTCACCGAGCCACGCGTCGCCGTATTCCGCGTGGAGCGAGCGGCAACGCTCGGCCGTCCGGCGGTCCTGCCAGACGAGCGCGCGATGCAGCGGCCGGCCGGTCTTCCGATCCCAGACGACGACGGTTTCGCGCTGATTGGTGATCCCGATCGCGTTCGGCACTTCGTCCGACCCACCGAGCGCCTCGCGGGCCGCGACGAGCGTCGAGTTCCAGATCTCCTCCGCGTCGTGCTCGACCCAACCCGGCGTCGGGAAATGCTGCGGAAACTCACGGTATCCGGACCCCAAGATCGTGCCGCCCTGATCGAGCACGATCGCGCGGGAGCCGGTGGTGCCTTGGTCGAGGGCGAGAATGGACGGCATACGCCATGGAAGATAGGGGCAGCGTGACACGGTGGCGACACGAAGGAGACTTGACACGACCGGCGATGCTAATAATTTAGCACAAGATGCTAAATTTCTAGCACCGGAGCCCGTTCAATGCCTGATCGCCAGCAGCTCTCCCGCCGGGAACGGCAAATCATGGACGTGGTCTATCGCCTCGGCGACGCCACCGCGCAGGACGTCCGACACCAGCTGCCGGACCCGCCAAGCTACTCGGCTGTCCGCGCGTTACTTCGCGTCCTCGAGGACAAGGGGCACCTGAAACACCGGCAAGACGGGCCCCGTTACGTCTACGTCCCGACCGTCCCGCGCGAAAAGGCCCGGACCTCCGCGCTGCAACAGGTCGTCCGCACCTTCTTCGACGGGTCGACCGAAGATGCCGTCGCCGCACTGCTCGACCTCAAGCGCTCCGATCTCTCGAGCGCCGAGCTGGACCGCATTCGCACCCTGATCGACCGCGCGCGCAAGGAGGGCCGATAATGTCCGTGTACGTGGTGCTGGCCCTCAAGGCCACCGTGCTCTTCACCGCCGCCTGGTCGGTCAACGCTCTCCTCCGGCGTCAGAGCGCCGCGCTCCGCCATCTGGTATGGACGCTCGCCATCGGCGCGGCGCTCATCTTGCCGCTCGCCACGCTGGTTGCGCCACAGTGGGGGGTCCCCGGATGGCGCACCGCCGCGGCCACGTCGGCGCCGGCAGTCGATCCAGCCGCCGACGTCGCCACAAAGGCCGACTCCCGGTCGGCTCGGGCCGCGCAGGCTGCGGCTACCCCACCCGCCGACTCGCGGCTGGGCGATGCACCGACCGCTCCCCCGGCGACGCACGCCACACGCTTCGAGCTTCCCTCACGCGGCACGATGCTGCTCGCCACCTATGGCGCGGGCGCCCTGCTCGTGCTCGTCGGTCTCCTCGGCGGCCTGGTCGGGACCGCGCGGCTGGCACGTCGTGGGACTCCTGCGGGGGAGCTGATCGCGACGGAAGCGGCCCGCCTGGCCCGCGCGCTGGGCGTCGGGCGGTCGGTGCGCGTCCTGCGCGCACCCGGTGCCACGATGCCGATGACATGGGGCGCGGTCCGTCCGGTGATCCTGTTGCCGCGCGAGGCCGCGTCGTGGAGTCTCGAACGGCGCCACGACGTCCTCGCGCACGAGCTGGCGCACATTCGGCGCCACGACTACGTCATCCACGTCGTGGCGCGGCTCGCCTGCGCGGTGTACTGGTGGCATCCCCTCGCGTGGCTCGCGGCGCGGCGCCTGCGTCAGGAGCGCGAGCTCGCCTGCGACGATCTGGTGCTCGCACTCGGCGCTCGCCCCTCGTCGTACGCGGAGCACCTGCTCACGCTCGCGCACGAGCTGAGGAGCGGAACCGTCGCCGCATCCGCCGGGATCGCCATGGCCCGGCCGTCACAGCTCGCCGGCCGCCTCCTGGCCGTGCTCGACGAACGGCGCCGGCGTGGCGCGGTGGCGCGCGGACACGTCGCGGGCGTGGCGACCGCGGCGCTCGCGGTCATGATCCCGCTCGCGGGAGCGCGCGCGGCGCGTCAGCATGCGGAGCGGAAAGGATCTCCCGTCAATGCATCCTCTGCCGCTCCAGCGGCATCCCGCCCTCCCGCCGCTCCCGCGCGAGCGGTGGTCGGCCTCCAACGCACCACCTGTGCCTGGTTCCAGCGCTCATCGAACAGCTCCACGACGAGCCATTCGAACGACGACTCCCGCTTCATTCGTATCACGATCGACGGGAACTGCGAGCTGACCGTGCGGATCAACGGCAAGGTCACCTTCACGGACGACGACAAGGATGTCGCATCCATCACGCCGGGCGGGCGGTTCGAGCTGGAGGAGCGGGTCGGTGCGGATCGCCGTCGGGTGGTGATCCAGCCGTCCGCAACGGGGCTCGAGCGCCGGTGGTACGTGAACGACACGGCGAAGCCGTGGGACGCGGGCGCACGGGAGTGGTTCCAGCGAACGCTCCTCGTGCTCTACCGCCGCGCCGGGGTGAACGCCGAGGCCCGGGCGACGCGGATCTTCGAGCGCGGCGGCGCCGACGCGCTCCTCGCGGAGATCGCACACATCCCGACCGACTACACGGCGTCGGAGTACTACGCCGTGCTCCTGACCCGCGCGACACTTCCCTCGGCCACGGTCCGGCGCCTCGTCGTGGACGCCGCGGGCCGAATTCGCTCCGGCTACGCGCTCGGGACGATTCTCCTGGCGACCGCCGAACATCAGTCGCTCGACGAGGCGACCGCCTTGGCTATGGTGGCAGCGAGCGACTCGATCTCGTCGGATTACACGCACGGGAAGGTGCTCGAGGCACTCGTGAGCACCGACGCGGTCGACCAGCGTGTCGCGGACGCGGTGTTCGCCTCCGCGAGACGCATCGGATCGGACTACACGCGGGCGAAGGTGCTCACGTCCTATGCGGCGCAGTATCCCGCGGCGAAGGCATTGCCACCCGCGTATCTCGCGGCGGTGCGAGGCATCGACTCCGATTATGAGAAGGGCCAAGTCCTGCTGGCGCTGTTGCGGCGCGACCATGTCGGACCGTCGGCCGTGGCGCAGGTCGACACGCTCGCAGCGGCGATCGGCTCGGACCACACGCGCTCGGAAGTGCTCCTGGTGCGGCTCCGGCAGCAGCCTCTGGACGGTCAGACGCGCGCGGCCTTCTTCCGCGCGGCGGAGGGATTGCATTCCGACTACGAACTGGGGCGTGTGCTCAAGGCCGTCGCCGCCTCGAAGCCCGACTCGGCCACGGTCGCAACGGCGCTCGCCGCGGTTGGGCGCGTCGGGTCCGACTACGCGGCCGCCGATGTGCTGGTCGCGTTCGCCAAGCGCGCGCTGGTGAGCGCCGGGCTCCGGACCACGTACATCCACGCGGCGCAGAGGATCGGATCTCGGTACAGCCGCAACCGGGCGCTCGCCGCGATCGCCGCGGCGGAGGAGTGAACGGGCGACAGTAGGGGAGTCCCGGGCGCCGAGCCGCGGGACCGCCCGTTACCGCCCGCGCCAGCCCATCATTCCACCACCCGCGCGCGATCGAGTCGCCACGCGATGAGCGCGAAGAGGAAATACGCGAGGAGCCCTGCCACGGCGACGGTGTGCACCGACGTGGGCGGCGGTCCGAAGGCATTGGCGAGCTGGACCGCGAGGAGAATCGCCGTGAAGACGACCACGCCGTAGCGTCCCGCGGGTCCGACGGGCTTGGTGCGCCACAGGTAGTACCAGAGTCCGAGCAGGAGCGCGAGCGCTTCGGCGAGAACGGCGTCCATCGGGTGATTCCAGAGCCCGAAGCCGACCTTGAACGAGTTGCCGAACAGCGGGAGATCGTGCGCGTGCACGAGGAGATCGAGCGGCCAATGGGAGAGCACGGCGGCGCCGACCCAGAGCGCCGGGACGACGCCGTCCCGCCGGCGCCAGATCCAATAGGCGAAGGCCGCGAGCACGGACCAGGCAAGCACACCGGTGAGACCGTGCGTGTAGGGGAAATAGGTGAAGTCGAGTGGATTGGCCGCCGTGGTCCCCGGAACGATCCGCACCCGCTCGACGCCGGTCAGGATGAAGATGGCCCAGAGGATGTCCACGAGCTGCACGGCCACGAACAAGATGCCCAGGGGCACGCGCTTCTCGGCGCCTTTGGCGAAATACGCCGCTCCGTAGTGACCGACGAACATGCTGACCTCCTCAGCGCGCCCCGATGAACCGCAAGATCGGGATCCAGTCCGCGTTCGTCGAGAGGTAGCTCGCGTGGTCGCCCTCCGTGAGCCGCACCAACTGCTTGGCGCCGCCGGCGGCACCGAGCAGGCGTTCGGCATCGCGGATCGGGACGAGCGAATCGGCGACGCTGTGCTCGATCAGCACGGGCCGCCGCAGCCGGGCGATGGCGTCCACGTTGTCATACCAGTCGGGCAGCAACCAGGCGAACGCGCGCGGCACCTTCCCCGCGCGCACGGCGGCGTCCCGGGCGGTGGCAAAGGCGCCCACGAGGATCACGCCGTCGAGCATCGGCCCGATCGAATCGACGGCACTGAGCATGACGGCGGCGCCGAGCGTCGTCCCGAGCGCATAGTGCGCGAGGCCCGGCGTGCTGTCGGTGAACGCCCGCACCGCCGCGATGGCGTCCTCGCGCAGGTGGGCGACGCTCGGTGCCCCGCCGCTGGTGCCGTAGCCGCTGTAGTCGAAGGCCATCGCGGTGACGCCGTGCTTCACGAGGACGGCGAGGAGGGGGACCTGATCGGCGAGCGAGCTCCCATTCCCGTGAAAGAACAGGACCGCGCTCCGCGCCGAGTCCGGGGCCGGGACGAGCCACGCGGCGAGCTGCCGGTCACCGCTCGGGATGCGCAGCGCGCGAAAGGCGAGTCCGGCCGCCGCCGGCGTGGTCCCGGCGGCGGGCACCGGGCGAAAGAGCGCGGCTTCGGCGCGCCGTCCGGCGAGCTGTCGGGCACCGCCGACGGCGCCGCCCGCCGCCACGAGCCCGACCGCCAGCCAGACGGCCGTGCGGACGCGCATTCAGTCCCCCATCACCTGCTTGACGAGCTCGTCGTTCGACTTGGTCCGGCGCATCAGGCCGATCAGGTCGTTCATGGCATCGAGGGGTGACTGGTTGGCGAGCCGGCGCCGGAGCGTCTGGGAGAGCGTGAGGGTGTCGGGCGCGAGGAGCAGCTCTTCGCGCCGCGTGGCGCTCGCATTCACGTCGATCGCCGGGAAGATGCGCCGGTCCGCGAGCTCGCGGCTCAGCACGAGCTCACTGTTGCCCGTCCCCTTGAACTCCTCGAAGATCACCTGATCCATCTTGGAGCCGGTGTCGATCAGCGCGGTGCCGATGATGGTGAGCGATCCACCCCCGTTCCGCGGGTCGACGTTCCGCGCGCTCCCGAGAAACCGCTTCGGCTTCTCCATCGTGGAGGCATCGAGTCCGCCGGTGAGCGTGCGGCCCGTCCCCTTCTCCACCGTGTTGTAGGCACGCGCGAGGCGTGTGATCGAATCGAGAATGATCACCGCGTCCTTGCCCATCTCGACGAGCCGCCGCGCGCGCTCGAGCGTGAGCTCGGCGACCGCGATGTGCCGCTCGGGCGGGAAGTCGAAGCTCGATGCCACCACCTCACCGTAGCCGCACATCTCCATCTCGGTGATCTCCTCGGGCCGCTCGTCCACGAGGAGGATGTAGAGGGCCATGTCGGGATGGTTCTTGACCACGCCCTCGGCCACCGCCTGCAGCACCATCGTCTTCCCCGCTTTGGCGGGGGCGACGATCAGCGCCCGCTGGCCTTTGCCGAAGGGGCAGAGCAGATCGATGATGCGATTGGTGGGGTCCGGCGATCCGAGCCGGGTGAGGCCGCAGTCGAGATGCAGCTGCTCATTGGGATGGGTGGCACCGAGCTTGGTGAAATCGGGACGGCCGTTGAGACTTTCTGGGGGGATGCCATTGACGGCGGCGAGTCTCGTGAGCGACGGCCCCTTGCCGCGCCCCGGCGGCTTGCCGATGTCACCGGCCAGCTCGTCGCCGGTGCGCAACCCGAAGCGTTGGATAACTCGTTGTCCGACGTGCACGTCGCCGGGGGTCGGCAGATACATCCGCTCGCGACGCCGAATGAACCCGGCGCCGCGCCCCGTCAACTCCAGCACGCCGAGCGGCGTTGGTTCCGTCACGCGCGCGACCTCGACCTACAGGACATGGTACGGTTCCTTTGCTTCCGTGTCTCCGGACAGCACCCGGCATACCGCCGGTCGAGCCGTCCGCGGGATTGATATTGGAGAGTCAAGCTCGTGCGAGGGCCTGAGGCCGTTCGCGCGTCGTATTTGTGGACCTGGGGGGCTTCGGCCAAGGTAACGACGGGGCCGGGGCGCGCGCCAGGGCTGCGGCCCGGCCCCCGTTGTCGGGACCGATCAGTCCGCCGTGGGCGTGGTTGCCGCCCGATGCAGCGACCACTCGTGCAACAACATCCGGAGATCGTTGAGGGCGTCCGGCGTCCGCCCCATCTGCCCATTCGGCATCGCCGACGCCAACTGCGTCGGCCGGTTCTGGTGCGCCCACGACGTGAAGGCGACCCGTGCGGAATCGAGCGTCGCCTGGGTGGCGGTGTTGAACGGCTTCACGCGCACCTCGGCGATCTGGTTGCCCTTGAAGATGAACGCCATTCCGTTCTTGTGAAACACCTGATCGATCCCCAGCCCACCGAACCAATCGTTCCGCTCACCCATGGTGTGCACGAACACGGTATCGCCACTCTCGACGTAATCCATCGGCGTGAGCTGATCGTGTAGGGCCGCATTGCTCTCTTCCACCCGCTGAATGTTCGCGCGCCCGACCGCGGAATCCTGCCCCTCCAGGACGAACTTGGCGTCCTGCGTGAAGTAGGCCACCGCGCTGTCGGGTTGGTAGCGGTTGTGGGCCGCCACGTAGGCATCGATCGTCTGGAACCGCGGGTTGGGAGAGACCCCGCAGGCGGCGACGACACCGGCCGCGCACGCCAGGGGGAGCAGTCGAAGATATCGGCTCATCGTCATGGAATCCTTTCCGACGGTGTGGGGACATTCGCCCGGAAGATAGCGGGGGAACCCGCCGGCGTCTCGTCTACCCCCTGGCGGCGTCGCGAGTGCCCTCCGACGCCGGTCATGGTGTGCCGCGTTCCCGCAACAACTGCTCGATGTTCTCGAGATGGCGTGCGGCGCGCTCCTGCGCCCGCATCCCGCGCCACAGGGCCACGATCGTGAACGTGACCACCGTGAGCACGAGGACTACGTAGACGACGCCCGCGATCAGCGTCGCACCGCTGAAGGCGAACCCCGCTGGCAGCGTTTGGTTCGGCATCGCTCGCTCCTTGCCTCTACGGCGTCGCGTCCGTCGCGGCTGCGGGCCGCACGTAGGCACTGTCGATCACGACGGGGACCGTGGGGAGGGCCTGAAACTCCGCGGTCCGCTTGGTGGGGACCAGCGCGATCTTGTCCACCACGTCCATCCCCTGTACCACCTGTCCGAAGACGGCGTATCCCCACCCACGGAGGGTCTTCGCGCGGAAGTCCAGGGCCGGGTTGTTCTTCAGGTTGATGAAGAACTGACTGGTGGCGCTATTGGGATCGCTCGTGCGCGCCATCGCCACGGCGCCACGCACGTTCTTGAGCCCGTTGTCCGCCTCGTTCTCGATCGGGAAGACGCTGCTCACGCGCTTCTCGAGATCCGGGGTGTACGCACCCGTCTGGATCATGAAATCGCGGAGGACGCGATGGAAGATCAATCCATCGTAGAAGTGCGCGCGCACGTGCCGCAGAAAGTTGGCGACGGTCACCGGCGCCTTCGCTGGATAGAGCCGGATCACGATCGTCCCCTTGGTGGTGGCGAGCACCACCTCCGGGGCGGTATCGGCCGCCGGGGGTGCGGCCTGCGCCGCCGTCCGTTCGGCCGTCTTCGCGGCGTCACCGTTCGAGCAGGCACCGAGGACGATGCCGATCGCGAGCAGGCCGAGCCGTCGACTCCACATGGTCACGGGCCAGAACCTCCAAAACATCATGTCGGGGATGCTGTACAAGATGCGCCGCCGGGCGGCGCACGTCGAGTCACCGGGCGCTCATACCCCGGTGCCCCCGCCGGGCTCCGCATAGCCCTCGACCCGGCGCGTCACGTAGCCGCCGGCCTCGAGCGCGTGCACGATCTGGTCGATGTGGGCGGGTCCCCGTGCCTGCACCACGAAATCGAGCTCCGCGGAGCGCAGCGGGAGATTGGTGAAGGCCCGCTGATGACCGACGTGGACCACGTCGCCGTCCGCGTCCGCGATCCGCCGCGTCACGTCGGCGAGCGCGCCCGGAACGTCGCGGATCTCCACCCTGAGCTGGACCAGCCGCCCGCTCCGGACGAGCCCCCGCTCGATCACCGACGAGAGGATCGGCAGATCGATGTTCCCGCCGGAGAGGATCACGCCCACCGTGCGTCCGCGGAACCGCTCGCGATAGGCGGTCAGGGCCGCGACGCCCGCGGCGCCCGCGCCCTCGACCACCGTCTTCTCCATCTCCAGCAGGCGGAGCACCGCCCGCTCGACGTGGCCCTCGTCCACCAGGAGAATCTCCTGCACCAGCGCCCGCACGATCGGAAGCGTGAGCCGGCCCGGCGCCTTGACCGCGATGCCCTCCGCGATCGTGGACGGCCCGCAGTCCACCGTCTCGCCGCGGAGCGCCTGGAGCATGGACGGGTAGCGCGCCATCTGCACCCCGATCACCTCGAGCCCGGGCCGGAGCCCCCGCGCCGCCACCGCGTTGCCCGCAATCAGCCCGCCGCCGCCGACGGGTACGACGATCACGTCGAGATCGGGATGCTCGGCCAGCATCTCCAGCGCGACGGTGCCCTGCCCCGCGATAATCGCGGGATCATCGTACGGATGGATCAACGTGAGGCCGCGATCGCGGGCGAGCTCCTGCGCATACGCGCCGGCCTCCTCGAGACCCTCGCCGTGGATGTGCACGTCCGCGCCGAGCGCGCGCGTGCGCTCGACCTTCACGTTCGGGGTGAACCGGGGCATCACGATGACCGCTGGAATCCCGAGCCGCGAGGCGTGGTGCGCCACCGCCTGCGCGTGATTGCCGGCCGACATCGCGATCACCCCGCGCCGACGCGCCTCGTCGGGCAGGCCGAGCAGCTTCACGAGGCTGCCGCGATCCTTGAACGATCCCGTGAACTGCAGATTCTCGAACTTGAGCACCACGTCGACCCCGAGCGCCTCCGAGAGGCCCGGCGACGCCGTGCAGGGGGTGTCCACGACGTGGCCGCGGAGCCGTTCCTGGGCGGCGCGAACGTCGGCGAGGGTGACCGCCGGCGTCTCCGCGCCGGTCACAAATTCCACGCGGCGAGCTGGTCGATGATGCGGGCGAGCGTGGTGGTGAGCTGTGGGTGCGACGTCTCGAACGTCTCGACGCCCTCCTGCAAACGCGCGCTGAGCCCCGCGTGCGTCTCGGCGCTCGGCTCGGCGAGAAACCCGTCGAGGTCGTGCAGGAGATGATCCTTCAGATCCTGTGCGCGCTGGTCGGTGGGGCGGAGCCCACGGACCTCCGTGCGGAGCGCGGCGAGCTGCTGGCGAATGTGGTCTTCGGACATGTGAGCAAGATGATGTCCTCCCGTCCGACTCGGAAGCCCCGCCCCCTGCCAGTCCGCCGCTTCTGCCGCTCCTGCCGCTCCTGTATGTTTGATCCCATGTCCTACTCGACGCTGCTGTTCTCGGTCTCCGACCGCATCGCGACCGTCACGGTCAACCGCCCGGACAAGATGAACGCCCTCACCGACGAGGTGATCGCCGAGCTCGACGCCGCGGCGGACGAGATCCGCACCCGCGCGGACGTCGCGGGGGCGATCGTCACCGGCGCCGGCCCCAAGGCGTTCGTCGCCGGGGCCGACATCAAAGAGCTCTCGACCCAGGGCCCCCTCGACGGGAAGGCCCGCGCGCTGCGCGGTCAGGCCGTCTTCCGGAAGCTCGAGACGAGCGCCAAGCCGATCGTGGCCGCCGTGAACGGCTTCGCGCTCGGCGGCGGCTGCGAACTGGCGATGGCGTGTCATCTACGGATCGCGAGTGAGAACGCCCGGTTCGGGCAGCCCGAGGTGAAGCTCGGCATCACGCCGGGCTACGGCGGCACGCAGCGGCTCCCCCGTCTCGTGGGCAAGGGGCGCGCGCTCGAGCTCATCCTCACCGCGCGCATGATCGACGCCGCCGAAGCGTATCGCATCGGCTTGGTCAACACGGTCGTCCCGGCGGACGATCTGCTCGCCGAAGCCGACCGGATGCTCCGCGCGATGCTCGCCGTGGGCCCCGAGGCCGTGGCGCTCGCGATCGAAGCGGTCGATCGGGGACTCGAGATGTCGCTCGACGAGGGGCTCCTGCTCGAGGCGAACCACTTCGGACTGCTCTCCGGCACCCCCGACATGCGCGAGGGGATGACGGCCTTTCTCGAGAAGCGCGACCCGAAATTCGGGAACGGATGACGACGCCCTTCACGGTGCGCGCGGGCGGGGTGGAGCTCGCGGTGACGGCGGAGGACGGCGCGGTCACCGCGATCCGTCTGAACGAGACCGGAGCACGGCAGCCGGCGTCGCCGTTCGAGCAGGCGGTCGAGCGCGAGCTACAGGAGTACTTCGGCGGCACGCGCACCGACTTCACCTTCGCGACGCGCACGGAGGGCACGCCGTTCCAGCAAGCGGTCTGGAAGGCGCTCCTGCGCATTCCGTACGGCGAGACGCGCACCTACGGGGAGATTGCGCGCGCGCTCGGTACGCCCCATGCCTTTCGTGCCGTGGGCGCCGCGAACCACGCGAATCCGATTCCGATCGTCATCCCCTGCCACCGGGTCGTCCAATCGGGCGGCGGGCTTGGCGGCTACGGCGGCGGCCTCGCGCTGAAGCGGCGGCTGCTGAATCTGGAGACCAGGCTGGGATGAGGCTCATGGTGCGGCAGCGTAGCAGAGTGGCAGAGTGGCAGCGCACCACCCTGCTCCTGCTGCCCCTCCTCCTCCTCGTCTCCTGCTCCCCCAGCCGCGTCCGCCCGGGGCCCCCACGCCTCGTCATCGACCTGTTTCAGGGCACCACCGTCTCGAGCCCCGACACGATCTACATGGGTGTGCACGCGAACGATCCGAACGGCCTCGATTCGGTTGCGGTGAGCTTCGAGGGCGTGGCACAAACCGTCTACAGCAGCGTCGAGGGCAACGTGTCGGCCGACGACACGGTGGGGTGG
>DATFMZ010000104.1:0-9562 GCA_035266665.1 Gemmatimonadales bacterium
AACCCCTGCATCTGGTGCTGATGGAAGTCGAGCCCCAGCACCCGATCCGCTCCCGCCTTGGTGATCAGATTGGCCATCAGCTTGGCGCTGATCGCGACGCGCGGTTGATCCTTGCGATCCTGCCGCGCGTATCCGAAGTACGGGATCACCGCCGTCACGCGCGCCGCGCTCGCCCGCCTCGCCGCGTCGATCAGGATCAGCAGCTCCAGGACGTTCTCCGCCGGCGGGTTCGTCGGCTGGATGATGAAGACGTCCTGGCCGCGGACGTTCTCGTCGATCCGGACGAAGATCTCCCCGTCGGCAAACCGCTTCTTGGTGACCTGACAGAGCGGCTGCCCCAATTGGGACGCAATCTCCCCGGCGAGCGGCTCGTTGGCGCTGCCGGAGAGGAGCAGC
This sequence comes from Gemmatimonadales bacterium, assembly GCA_035266665.1. GTDB lineage: Bacteria > Gemmatimonadota > Gemmatimonadetes > Gemmatimonadales > GWC2-71-9 > DATFMZ01. The sequence continues at coordinate 397 of DATFMZ010000104.1, forward strand.
ATGGCGCTGCGCGCAAGGGAGATATCGGCCATAACAGCCCTAAAAAGTACCCGCCTACCGGCATTCCGCCAAGGTGGGGGCCCACGTAGCCTCTTCGCAAAAAACTCATAGAAATTTCACGTAAGCATTCAAAATTTGAATCACGATTCAAATTCGGGAGTCCGATGAGCCCAAAGGCGACCGTCCCCAGCCCCTCCGCCCGCATCGAGCAGAAGCGCTCGAAGCGGAAGGCCGAGATCGTGCACGCCGCGCTGCAGGCGTTTCGCGACAAGGGATACTACCAGACCACGCTCGAGGACATCGGTCAACGGCTCAACATGCGGCCGAGTGCGATCTATCACTATTTCCCGGACAAGGAATCGCTGCTCTACCACTGCCACCTCGAGTCGCTCGAGGAGGTGATGCGGCTCCTCGATGAGGCGCAGGAGCGTTTCGAGCAGCCCGCCGACCGGCTGGCCTATCTGATCCGCGAGCACGTGCGGGTCATGACGGATACGCTCGAAGCCTCGCCGCTCGCGTTCGAGGTGACCGCGCTTTCCCCGGAACGTGCCGCCGAGGTCATCGCCCTCCGCGATCGCTACGAGCGCGGGCTGCGGTCGATCCTCTCCCAGGGCAAACGGGACGGCACCTTCCGCGACGTCAATCCCAAGACCGCCGTCTTCGCGATCCTCGGCTCGATCAACTGGATCGCGCGCTGGTTCCATCCCGACGGCGATGTCGACAGCCGCAGACTCGGCGCCGAGTTCGCCGATCTCCTCGTAGGGGGACTCACATGTCGGTAGCACCTCCCGCTCCATCCGCCGCTCCGGCGCACCGCCACTTCGGATCCCGCCCGGCCGATTCCTTCGACTTCCGCGAGGTCCTGTACACCAAGGCCGAGCACGTCGCTCGGATCACGATCAACCGCCCCGACGCATACAACGCGTATTCCACCGGCGCGCTCGAGGAGCTCGCCCGCGCCTTCCAGGACGCGAGCTTCGACGACGCGATCGGGGTCATCGTCCTCACCGGCGCCGGCGACCGCGCCTTCTGCACGGGCGGGGACGTCAAGGAATACGCCGACAGCTATGTCGGCGTGCCACGCGACTACTGGAAGTACATGGCGCTCTTCCGCGCCTACATCGAGAGCATGCTCAACACCGGCAAGCCGGTGGTGGCACGGTTGAACGGCATGGCCGTCGGGGGCGGCAACGAGAGCCAGCTCGCCTGCGATCTCACCGTCATGGCGCAGCACGCGATCATCAAGCAGGTCGGCACCCACGTGGGTTCGGTGGCCTGCGGCGGCTCGACCCAGTGGCTCCCGATCGTGGTGGGGGACAAGCGCGCGCGCGAGATCCTCTTTCTGAACGAGCCGATTCCCGCGGAGAAGGCGGCCGACTGGGGGCTCGTGAATTGGGTGGTGCCCTCGGTGCGGAAGGGCGACGAGTGGATCGAGTCCGCGACGCCCGCCGAGATCAAGAAGGCCCAGAAGGGCGAGGCCGGATACCGCATCGACCTGAGCCGCCTCGACGAGTTCGTGGATGATCTCGCGCGCCGGCTGCTCGCCTCGTTCCCCGAGTGCGCCCGCTACACCAAGCAACAGACCAACTACTGGAAGGATCTCGCGTGGCACGCGACCGCGCGGCACGCACAGGATTGGCTCAGCCTGCACTACGCGTGCTGGGAGCCGGTCGAGGGGATGCGGGCCTTCGTCGAGAAGCGGAAGCCGCGCTATGAGATGCTGCGTGATCGCGCGGCCGAAGGGCGTTCGTCCGAGCTGCCGTGGGGGCCGCCGGTGCTCGTCTGCGGCGCGTGTGGCTCCAACAATCTGCCGGCGGATCACGCCTACTGCGGAGTATGCGGCCAGCCGCTCTCGTAACCGGCGCCGGGCGCGGCATCGGCCGCGCGGTGGCGGAGGCGCTGGCCGGCGACGCTCGGGTCGCCGGCCTGGACCTGGCCTTCCCCGACGGTGGTCCCGAGACGCGCGTCGGGGTGGACGTGCGCGACCGTCGGGCGGTGGACGCGGCCGTCACGGACGTGGCCGAGCAGTTGGGCGGCATCGATTGGGTCGTCTGCGCCGCCGGGATCACCCGCGACCGCGTGAGCTGGAAGATGGACGACGACGAGTGGCGCGACGTGCTCGACGTCAATCTCACCGGCGCGTTCCACGTCGCGCGTGCGGCCACGCCCCATCTTCGACGCTCCCACATCGGACGCCTCGTCTTCATCGGATCGATCAATGGCCTGCGCGGCCGATTCGGGCAGGCCAACTACGCCGCCTCCAAGGCGGGGCTCACCGGGCTCGCGCGCACGCTCGCGCTCGAGCTCGCCCGGGACCGCGTGACCGTGAACGTCATCGCCCCGGGGTTCATCGATACCGCGATGACGCGCGCACTCTCCGAGGAAGCGCGGGCGGGGGCGGTGAAGCGCACGCCTCTCGGCCGCATCGGAGACCCGGCGGACATTGCGGGCGCCGTGCGCTTTCTGTGCGGTCCGGAAGCCGGCTTCGTCACCGGGGTCGTCCTGCCCGTGGACGGCGGCCAATTGCTGGGAGGGATGCCATGAGCGGCGTGCAGGTGTCGGTTGCGGGCGGCATCGGGCGGATCACGCTCGATAATCCGCCGGTGAACGTGCTCACGCGCGGCGTCCTGGCGGAGCTGCGCGGCGCGCTGGAGCGCCTGGCGGCGGACGAGACGCTGCGCGTCCTGCTGCTCCTCGCCGACGGAAAGCACTTCTCCGCCGGTGCGGACGTGGCCGAGCACCTGCCGCCGGTCTTCGAGGAGATGATCCCGGAGTTCGTCGAGACGGTGCGCGCGCTCGATGCGTTTCCGGTGCCGGTCATCGCGGCGGTGCAGGGGCGGTGCCTGGGCGGCGGGCTCGAACTCGTCCTGGCGGCGGACATCGTGGTGGCGGCCGAGGGGGCGACGTTCGGGCAGCCCGAGATCGGGCTCGCGGTGATCCCGCCGATCGCGTGCACGTGGCTCCCCACGCGCACGGGGCGCGGCGTGGCGGCGGACCTCGTCTTCACGGGGGACGCGCTCGATGCACGGACCGCCGAGCGGGCCGGGCTCGTGCGGCGGGTGGTACCGGACGCCGAGCTCACGGACGCCGCGGGCGCGCTCGCGGCGCGGATCGCGCGGCACAGCGCCGCGGCGCTCCGGCTCGCGAAACGCGCGCTACGGTTCGGACAGGACGCACCCGGTGAGGCGCTGGCGGCGGCCGGCGCGCTCTACGTCAACGATCTCATGGCGACCGCCGACGCCCGAGAGGGACTGGCGGCGTTCGTCGAGAAGCGGCCGCCGACATGGGTGCACCGATGAGCGGCGATCCGATCTTTCCGGAAGGCCAGCGCGATTCGCTCGACGACGTGCTCTACGAGTGCCGCGAGCTGGTCGAGGATACCGACTTTCCGACCGTGCGGCGGTGGCGCGAGCAGGGCGGCAAGGTGGTGGGGCATTTCCAGGTCTACTTCCCCGAGGAGATCGCCCACGCCGCTGGCTGCCTGCCGGTCAAGATGCGTGGCGCGCCGATCGAGCCGCAGCAGGCGGATTCGCGGTTCGGCTCCTATCTCTGCTCGATCGTGAAGACGTCGCTCGAGCTGGCGTTGAGCAAGCGGGTGGAGCTCGACATGTTCGTGACGCACCCGATCTGCGACGCCGCGCGGAATCTCGCCGCGATCTGGGGCCGGAATTTTCCGTACTCCTGCCAGATCCTCTATCTCCCCCAGAACGCCAACTCGCACGAGGCACCGACGTACCTGCGCGACGAGTACGACCGGGTGCGCCGGGACCTGGAGGCCCTGACGGGCCGCGGGGTGACCGACGACGATCTGCGAAACTCGATCGCCGTCTTCAACGCGAATCGGGCACTGCTGCGCGACCTCTACGCGCTCAAGCGCGCCGAGCCCTGGCGTGTGTCCGCGGACGAGGCGTACGTGCTCACCGCGCTCGCCGGGCTCATCCCCCGCGAGGAGCACAACGCGCTCCTCGAGCGCGTGCTGCCGATGCTCGGCGTCCGGGATGTGCGCAAGCAGGACAAGATCCGCGTCGTGATCGAGGGGGGCTTCTGCGAGCAGCCGCCGCTCGACTTGATCCGCGCGATCGCCCGCTCGTGCTACGTGGTGGATGACGATCTCCTGATCGGGCAGCGGTGGATTCTGCAGGACGTCCCCACCGAGGGTGACCCGCTGCACAACCTGGCGGAGGCGTATCTCGAGCATTCCTCGTACAGCCCCGTCCAGCACGACCTCCGCAAGCCGAAGGAAGAGATGCTGATGGCGCGCGTGCGGAATGCCGAGGCCGAGGCCGCCATCCTCCTCGCCGCCAAGATGTGCGAGCCGGGGCTGGAAGAGCAGGTGACCTACACGCGCACCCTCGACCGGGAGAACGTGCCGTACTTCGTCAGCGAATTCGAGGAGGGCATGTCGAGCTTCGATCAATTGGAGATCCAGCTCGAGACCTTCGTCGAGAACCTCCTCTTCGATTAGGAGTCGAGTCATGACCGTCGCCGATACCGAATCGTTGGTCGGGCGGGGCAACCGCGAAGGGGCAGCGCTCTTTCGCGACTGGTTCGCCGAGCTGACCGAGGCCGCCGAACGCGGTCGCGACAGCGCCTATGTCTTCGTGATGGGGAGTCTCGCCGAGCTGCTGCGGACGTTCGACTACCCGATCGTCTTCCCGGAGATCAACTCGCTGCAGACCGCCGTGCGCCGAGTGGCCCACGAGTACCTGGACGCCGCCGAGGACTACGGCTACTCGACCGATATCTGCGGCTACGTGAAGGCGGACGTCGCGGTCCAGCTCAAGGGCGGGACGCATCCGATGGGACGGATTCCGAAGCCCGGCATCGCGGTGCTCACCAACGCCTGCAATACCTACATCAAGTGGGCGGAGATCTGGGAGCGGATGTACCACGTGCCGACCTTTACGATCGACATCCCGGGCACCCGGGCGGCCGGCCGCGTCACGGCTCCCGGGGACCGGGACTTCGAGAACGACCGGCGCTACGTCCTCGCGCAGCTGCGCGAGCTGATCACGCGACTCGAGGAGGTGCGCGGCACGGCGTTCGACATCGACCGGCTGCGCGAGCACATGGCGGAGGCGAACACGATGAGCCGCGCGTGGAAGCGCCTGCTCGACCTGAACGCGGCGCGGCCCTCGGTCTTCAATGCGCTCTCCGACGGGACCATCTATCTCGGCGTCTCCAACGGCTTCCGGGGCACCCGCGCCGGCGCGGAGTACTTCGAACGCCTGGTGGAGGAGATGGAGCACAAGGCGGCGAACGGGATCGGGACGCTCACCGACGAGAAGTACCGTCTGGTCTTCGTCGGCGTGCCGTGCTACCCGATCTTCCGGCGCTTCAGCGAGCTGTTCACCAGCTGGGGCGGCACGTTCGTGACCTCCACCTATCTGTGGTTCGCGTCGGGCGGGTCGAACGTCGGCTACGAGTACGACCTGGCCCATCCGCTCGAGAGTCTCGCCGAGGGGCTCCTGCTGAGCGTGCGGGACGCGATGGACAGCATGTTCTTCCAGCCCGAGCTCCTGGCCACGATGAATCGCGAGTTCGCGGTGGACGGCGTGGTCTTTCATCCCATCAAGAGCTGCCGGACGGTCTCGACCGGTCTCGCCGACGCGCGGCGGGCGATGATGGCGGCCGAAGACACGCCGAGCCTGTTCATCGAGTCGGACATGATGGACCGGCGGGTGGTGTCGGAAGCGCAGCTCAAGAACCGCGTGGACGCATTCTTCGAGGGGCTCGCGAGCCGTCGGCAGCGCGCGGCCGCCGCGACCAGCTGAGGAGGCAACATGGCATACGCTGCGGGCGTCGACGTCGGCTCGACGCAGACCAAAGCGGTCATCGTGGACGAGCGGCTCCGCATCGTGGGGCGCGCGCTCACCGACACCGGCGCGAACGTAATGCGCGCGGCGGAGAACGCCTTCCAGGAGGCGCTCCGTGACGGCGATCTCCGCGAGGAAGAAGTGGAGTACGTGGTCGGCACGGGCTACGGCCGCTACAAGGTCACCTTCGGCAACACGCAGGTCACCGAGATCAGCTGCCACGGTCGCGGCGCCGTGCACATGTTCCCGAACACGCGCACGGTGATCGACATGGGGGGCCAGGATACGAAGGCCATCCGGATCGCGCCGAACGGCGAGATTCTCGACTTCTGCATGAACGACAAGTGCGCGGCGGGTACCGGCCGGTTCCTCGGAGCGGCGTCGAGTGCGCTCGACATTCCGCTCCCCGAGCTCGGCCCCACGGCGCTCCGCGGTGAGCGACCTGTGAAGATCAGCACGACGTGCACCGTCTTCGCCGAATCCGAGGTCCTCTCGTGGCTCGGCAAGGGGAAACGGATCGAGGACATCCTCCTCGGCGTGCATGAGTCGATCGGCACGCGGTCCGTCGGCCTGCTCCGCCGCGTGGGCGTCGAGGAGGAGATCACGTTCACGGGCGGTGTTGCCAGGAACCTGGCGATGGTGGACACGTTGAATCGCCGGCTGGACACGCACGTCAACGTGAGCGAGGAGTCGCACTTCATGGGCGCGCTCGGCGCGGCGCTCTTCGCGTTCGACCACATTGTCGCGAGCCGTGCGCCGGCGCGCGCGGGAGGTGCCGCATGACGCTCGCCGCCGGGATCGACGTCGGATCCACCTACACCAAGGCCGTCGTCGTGGACGACGACCTCGCCATCGTCGCGCGTGCCATGGCGCCGACCGGGTTCAAGCTCGCCCAGGCGGCCGAGGGCGCGCTCGCCGCGGCGTGCACCGAGGCCGGCGTCGCGCGCGAGGACCTGGCCTACGTGGTCGCCACGGGGTTCGGGCGCCATCAGACCATGGTCTGCGACGCGCGGGTCACCGATATCACGGCGGCCGCGCGCGGCACGACCCATCTCTTCCCTGGCACGCGCACGGTGCTCGACGTCGGCGGCCAGACCATGAAGGCCAGCCGCCTCGACGGCGCGGCGCACGTACGCTCGTTTCGATTGAACGACAAGTGCGCCGCGGGGACGGGCGCCTTCCTCGAGAAGACGGCGCGCTACATGGGCTACGGCACCACGGAGATCGGTGCCCTCGTCGAGACCTCCAAGGAGGCCGCCGCCATCTCGGGCGTCTGCGCGGTCTTCGCCGAGTCGGAGGTGATCAACCACCTCTCCGAGGGCGTGGCGCCCGCGGACATCATGCATGGCGCGATCGTCTCCCTCGTCGGCCGCTCGGTCCAGCTCATGAAGCGCGTGCGCATGGAACCGGAGTTCACGCTGATCGGCGGCATCCTCCGGTTCTCCCGGATGGTGGACGTGATTCGCGATCAGCTCCAGACGGACGTCAACGTGCCCCCCGGCGACCTCGTGCAGTTCGTCTCGGCCCTCGGATCCGCGATCCTCGCGCAGCGTCGCGTGGCGAAGCTCGGGGCGCCCGCCACGTGAGCGACCGCGACACGGAAATCGCCGCCCGCTTCGCGGCGGCGGAAGCGGAGCGGCTCCGCTTCCTCGAAGGACTCACGCCCGATCCCGCGCGCACGCACGCGGGATGGGAGCGGCGGTTCGTGATCGAGGGCACCCGGGCGCGGGAGGCGGTGGCGCTCTACCGCGAGCTCGGCTTCGAGGCGGAATCCGATCCGCTCAAGGCCACGGATCTCCCCGACGGATGTGATACCTGTCAACTCGCCGCGCTCCTCGCGCTCGAGGTGGTGTACACGCGGCGGCGCCAGCAGACGGAGGCTTCATGAACGCGGCGGTGTTCTACGGCGCGGAGCGCGGACTCGAGGTGACCGAGATCCCCGATCCCGTGGCCGGTCCCGGTGAGGTGGTGGTGAAGGTTGCGGGGTGCGGGATGTGCCACACCGACCTGCACTATCTCGACCACGGCGTGAAGACGTTCAAGACGCCGCCGCTGGTACTCGGCCACGAGATCTCCGGGACGGTGCATGCCGTCGGGTCGGGCGTCGAGGGCTGGGCAGCGGGCGCGCGCGTCATCATTCCGGCGGTGCTGTCCTGCGGACGGTGCAGCTACTGCCGCGAAGGCCGGGAGAATCTCTGCGACCAGCTCGTGATGCTCGGCAACAACATCGACGGGGGATACGCCGAATACGTCGCCGTGCCGGCCGCCGATCTGGTGGCCGTTCCCGATACACTCCCCCTCACGCAGGCGTGCGTGATCGCCGACGCGATCTCGACGCCGTACCACGCGGTGAAGGATCGCGGCAAGGTGCGCCCGGGTGACGTCGTGGCCGTGGTCGGGTGCGGCGGCGTGGGACTCAACGTCGTGCAGTGCGCGGTCGCCGCCGGCGGACGCGTGATCGCCATCGATCTCAATGCCGAGCGGTTGGCCACGGCGCGCGTGCTGGGCGCCGAGATGACGGTGAATCCCTCCGAGGTCGAGCGGCTCGACAAACACGTGCGAAAGCTCACCGGCGGCGGTGTGGACATCGCCTTCGAGGCCATCGGCAACGTCAAGACCATGCGGGAGGCGTATGGGTTGCTGCGTCGCGGCGGCCGGCTCTGCGTGATCGGATACTCCGCGGACGAGGTGACGTTGTCCGCCGCCCGCCTCATGTACTTCGAGCTCGAGATCGTCGGCAGCCTGGGCTGCGGGGCCGGACTCTATCCCGAGATCCTCGATCTGGTGGCCGCAGGCCGGCTTCAGCTCGAGCCGATCGTGAGCGGGACGGTTCCGCTCGAGCACATCAACGAGGGATTCGATCGCTTGCGGCGCGGCGATGGGATTCGGTGGGTGGTGACGCCATGAGCGCGGACCCGCTCCGGCAGTTCGAACGGGAACACGCGGAAGCGCTCGAGGTGCTCGAGCGTCTCGAGCGTGCCGCGACGGCACTCGAGGAGGGGGGGGAGCCCGCGCAGCACCTCACGGAGGCGCGCGCGGCGCTCGACTTCACCCGAAGTGCGGTGCGCCGGCACAACGAGGCCGAAGAGCGCGCGCTCTTTCCCTTCATCGAAGATGCCCTGCCCGCCGCGCTCTTCATCGAGGAGCACGTCCGGTTGCGCGCGCTCGAAGAGGCGCTGGAGGCCGCGCTCGCGGGAGGCGATCCGGCGCGCGAGGCGGTGGAGCCCGCCCTGGAGTTGGTCGCGCTGCTCCGCGCGCACATCGACCGCGAGAACCACGTGCTCTTTCCCGCCGCCCGCGCCCTGCTCGGGACGGACGGGCTCGTGATGGTCGCGCGGCGGTTGGAGAGC
>DATFMZ010000105.1:0-34041 GCA_035266665.1 Gemmatimonadales bacterium
CCCCACGCGGGATGCATGCCCTCGGGGAAGTAGGTCTTGGTGCCGGTCGGTGGGAAGATGACGTTCAGCACCGCGCCGAGCGTGGAATCGTGGGGCGGGTACTTCCACCGCGCGAAATTCGCCACCGCAGTCACCAGGATGGCGACGAGCCAATCGAGGCGCGTGAACCGTGAGAACGCGAACACGATGGCGCCGAGCAGCACGAAGCCCACGGCGGCGTCGAGCAACACCGTCGTGCTCCACGTCGGTCCGACGAGCAATGCGAACACGCCCGCAAGCACCAGCTCCACCACCACGAACGACATGCCCGCGACCACGAAGGCCGAGGCATAGTAGGCCGTCGGCGATACCGGTTTGGAGAACAGGAAGCGGTAAAACCCCTGGCGAGCGTCCGCACCCACGATCCCGTAGGTGGCGACGAGCGTGAGCAGCGGCGCCCCCGCCCGTAGCGCCTGGCCGAACGCCAGATCGACCTGCTCGGGCGTCACGTGCGCTCCCAGGTGCAGCGTGCTGAGCAACGGAAGCATCAGCACGAGGCCTACCACCGCCATTGCCACGCCGCGCGTGACGAGGTGGTCCGCCAATTGGCGGGGCAGGAACCGCAACGCATTGCTCACGACTGCTCGACCGCCTGGCGGAACGACTCCTCGAGCCGGCTCCGCGCCGGATAGAACGCGCGGACGACCGCGCCGGAGGCGAGGAGCGCCCGGAGACCCGCGTTGAGCTCTTCGATGGTGCCCTCCACGTCGAAGCTCACGTCGCGCGACGACGCGGTGCGGCGCGCCGTGGGGAACGATGCCGACACCGCGGCGTGGTCCGCCTCGAGCACGAGCCGGTACGCCAGGGCGCCGGCCGCGGGCGCCTCACCGCCGTCCACGAGTCGCGAGAGCGCGCCGTGATCGAGGATGGCGACGCGATCGGCGAGCCGCTCGAGCTCGTCGAGGTTGTGCGAGGCGATGACGATCGCGCGGTCGGGACGCCGAAGCGTCGCGACGATGTCGCGGAAGCGTTGAGTCCAGAGGGGGTCGAGCCCGTGCGTGGGCTCGTCCAGGATCACGACCGGGGAATCGCCGAGCAGGGCCTGTGCGAGCCCGACACGCTGGCGGTTGCCCTTCGAGAGCTGCTTGATCCGCTTGGCGCGATGCTCGCCGAGGCCGAGGCGCTCGATCGCGTCGCGCACGGCGGCGGGCCGCGCATGGCCCGGAATGCCGGTGAGGAGGGCGTATCGGTCAATCGCGCCCCGGACGGACCACCACCCGGGGATATCGACGAGCTCGGAGAGGTAGCAGACCCCGTGACGCTCGACGAATGTGCGGGGAACGTCGCCCGCGATGCGCACGCTCCCGCCGTCCGGGCGCAGAAAGCCGAGGAGTACGGCGAGGAGGGTGGTCTTGCCGGCGCCGTTCGGGCCGGCGATCCCGAAGACCTCGCCGGCGGCGACGGTGAGCGAGAGGTCGCGCACGGCATGGACCGTGCGTCCGCGCAGCACCGAGCGATACGTCTTACTGACGTGCGAGACGTCGATCAACGCACGATACGCAACAGCCCCGCTGCCGCGCTGCCGAGCACGAACGCCTCGGCGTCGGTCGGTGAGATCATGAGCCCGGTCTCGGCGGCGCCGCGACGGGCCATGTGGGCCATGTAGCTCTGCAGCGACCGCTCGGCCCACACGGGATCGTCTTCCTTCATCTGCAACACGATCTCTTCCCACGTCCCGGAGTAGCTCATGCCGTTCCGCGTCGTGACGCGATGCGGCGCCGTCGATCGGTGCCGCATCCCCTCGAGCTCGATCAGCAGCGTCCCGAACAGCTCGAGTTGGAGCGGATCGCGAACCGTGCCGTCGGCCTGCAGGGCCTCGATGTCGCCGAGCAGCTGATCGATCGCGTCGGTGTCGGCGGCGAACTCGGCCAGGCGGTCGGACCAGACCTTCAGCTCGGGATCATCCTGCTGCAGACGGTAGATGGACTTCTTCAGCTCGAGGAGACGCCAGATGGCGAGCTCGTCGACGTGATCCTCGGGATGGGTCCGGTCGAAGTGGTAGAGGGCCGCTTCGAACTCGCCGCGATCGTAGAAGAGATTGCCGAGGTAGATCCGCGCCTCCACGTGCCGCGCATCGAGCTCGAGCGCGCGCCGCAGCCACCGCACGGCGGCCTCTTCGTCTCCGAGCCGATGTTCCGCATACCCGAGACAGGCAGCGGCCTCGGAGGACTCGGGATGCGCCTCGACGGTGATCAGAAAGAAGCGCCGCGCGGCGGCGGTCGCCCCCTCCCGAAAGAGCGCGCGGCCGGCCTGCAGCACGAGGTCGTGGTCGTCACGAAAGCCGAGCACGAGCACCTGCTCGAACGCCCGCAGCGCCTCGGCATGCTGGCCGAAGCGCAGCAGCACCTCACCCAGGCCGACGAGCGCGTCCTCGTGCTCCGGATCGAGACCGAGCGCCTCCTCGAAGCTCCGGCGCGCCCACGCGAATTCCTCGAGCGCGAGATAGGCGTACGCCATGCCGACGTGCAGCTCCGCCGAGAAGGGGTACACCTCGAGCCCCTCACGCAGCACCTGCATCGCGTCGTCGTACCGGCCTTCATTGTAGAGCTGATGCGCCCGTTCAGCGAAATCTTCCGACCCGAGGAAGGGGTCCGACATCTGCCGGGCCTCCGGTGGAGGGTTTCGTTACAATAAAACGCGCCGGAACATCACACAAGCGTGTTCCGGCGCGCCCGACGCGCAGACTGCACCGTGCTGCGCGTCCCGCAAACCTACTGGCCCGTCGGCGCCCGCGAGAGCTCCTCCGCGCGAATCTTCCAGAGCCCGTCGCTCGCGTCCTTGGCCCAGACGAGCGTGCCCTGGCCCGAATACACGTCGCGGCGCGTGTCGTTGTGCACGACGTCGGCCGAGTAGCGGAACGTCGTGATGGCGACGGAGGGATCGATCAGACTCGTCTCGGGATCCTGGACCACGAAATTGTAGCTCATGACCTGCCCGAAGAATCCCGTCAGCGCCTTCGTCTGCTCATCCCAGCCGCGTTCCCGTGATCCGTCCGGCCAGGCGACCGTGAGATCGCCGGTATGGTCATAGAGCATGGAGACCGAATCTTGATCGCGGTTCGACCAGGCGCGGGCCCACGTCGAGAACCGATCCTTCAACATCTGCTCTTGAGATGCGCGCTCCGTCGGTGTCAACTGATGCGGGCCACACCCGACGAGGAAGACGCCGGCGGCCGCTAGAAGCAACAGCGTACGAGACATACGTACCTTCCCTTCGTCATGGCTCGCGTGACGGCTATAAAGTACGCCATGCGCGACTTGCGTCAATGCGCTTCGGCCCCTAGCGTTGCAACCTGCCATGGCCGAATCGCGAGAAGCGCCGGGACTTCCGCACCGTTCGTCGCCTCCGACGCTCACCGCATATCAGCGGCGCCTGTTCATCTTCCTGGGCGTCGCCACGTTCTTCGAGGGCTATGACTTCCTGGCGCTGAGCCAGGTACTCCCCAACCTGCGCGCGGACTTCGGCCTCTCGGATGCGGCGGGCGGACGTCTCGTCGCGGCAATCAGCCTCGGCACCATCCTCTCCTATGCGGTCGTGCGTCTTGCCGACCGCGTGGGCCGCCGGCCCACCATGATGGTGACCATCGTGGGCTACGCGGGCTTCACCTTTCTGAGTGGTCTCGCGCGCGGCCCGTACGATTTCGCCGTCTACCAACTCCTCGCGCGCGTCTTCCTCATCGCCGAGTGGGCGCTGAGCATGGTGTACGCGGCGGAGGAGTTTCCCGCGGAGCGACGCGGCACGGCCATCGGGATCCTCCAGGCGGTCACGGCGCTGGGATCCATCGTCTGCGCGGCCGTCGTGCCCTATCTGCTCCGCACGCCGTTTGGGTGGCGCGCGGTCTATCTGGTCGGGGTGCTCCCCCTTCTCGTGATCGCGTATGCGCGGCGGGGATTGCACGAGACGGAGCGATTCCGCGCATACCGCGCCACGGCGCCCGCGCCCCGCGCGCTCACCGCCATCTTCCGCTCGCCGTACCGCCGGCGCGTGCTGCAGCTCGCGGCCATCTGGGGCCTCACCTATCTCTGCACCCAGAACGCGGTGGTGTTCTGGAAGGAGTTCGTGGTGGCCGAGCGCGGCTTCACCGATCTCGACGTGGGTCGCGCGCTGCCGATCGCGTCGCTGGTGAGTCTGCCGCTGATCTTCGCCTTCGCACGGCTGATCGACCGTTGGGGCCGGCGCCGCTCGGCGGCCATCGTCTACGTCCTCCTCGCGGGCTCCGTGCTGGGCGCGTATGGGTTCCACAGCCGGATCGGCCTCACGGCCTCGCTCGCGGTGGCGATCTTCGCCGTCGGTGCGCAACCGGGGGTGCTGAACGCGTTCACCACCGAGCTCGTGCCCACGGGCCTGCGGGCCGACGCGTTCGCGTGGAGCAACAACCTCCTCGGACGCGTGGGCTACGTGATCGGGCCCGCCATCGTGGGCGCCGCCGCGCAGCGGGTCGGCTGGGGTACCGCCGTGTCGTGGACCGCCGTCCCGGCACTGCTCGCGCTGGTACTCATCCTGGGGTTCCTCCCCGAGACGACGGGCCGTACGCTCGAGGAGGCGTCCCGCCTCTGATCCTGGCGGCGGCCGAGCCCGTGCCGTATGCTCCGGACGAACGTGGTCGAGGCGGGACCGTGTCACGACAACTCGAGCGGGTGCGCAAGGCGCTCGCGAATGGCTACGCCATCGAGCACGAGATCGGCCGCGGCAGCATGGCGACGGTCTATCGTGCGCGGGATCTCGTGGGGCATCGGACGGTCGCGGTGAAGGTGCCGCTCCCCGAGATCGCGGTGACGCTCGTCCTCGAGCGGTTTTACCGGGAGATCCGCATTCTCGGCGCGCTCAGCCACCCATACATCCTCCCACTGCTCGATACGGGCGAACGCGACGAGATCGCGTACTACGTCACGCCGTACGCGGCCGGGGGCTCACTCCGCGCACGGCTCGAGCAGGGCGGCCCGCTCCCGATCGCCGACGTGCTCACCCTCGCGCGGCAGGTGGGTGAGGCACTGGACTTCGCGCACGCGCGCGGTGTCATCCACCGGGACATCAAACCCGAAAACATCGTGTTCCATGAGGGACGCGCCCAGGTATGCGACTTCGGCATGGCCCGCGCGTTCGAGCGCGCGGGTGGTGAGACCATCTCGTCGAGCGGGCTCGTGATCGGGACGCCGGCGTACATGAGCCCCGAGCAGGCGCTGGCGGACGCCGTCATCGACGGCCGCACCGACCTGTACGCGCTCGGCTGCGTGCTTTACGAGTGCCTCACGGGCGAGCCGCCGCTCGTCGGCGCCACGGCGCAGGCGACGTTCGCGCGCCATGCCGCCGATCCGCCGCCATCGATCCAGGTTGTCCGTCCGGAGACCCCGGCGGCGGTCGAAGCGGGGATCTTCGCCGCACTGGCGAAGCGCCCCGCGGACCGGCCGGCGAGCGGGGCGGCGCTCGCTCAGTGCCTCACGGCGTGAACTGCTTCGAGTTCGAGAAGCAGCACCCCGTCATCGTGCAGGACGCCCAGGTTCCCTCGTCGGCGTCGCTCCAGAGCCACCGGGCTCGCGACCGGAAGATCGAGTCGGGGTTGACGTGGACGATGACCGAGTCGCGGACGTGCACCAGGGAATCCCCCGCGGACTTGAGCGTGCGCGCTCCCGTCGCACGCTCCACCAAGGCGTGCGTCGTATCGTCGGGGATGTAGACGGCACGCCAGTGTCCTTTGGCGGTGCTGTCCATCCAGAAGTACGCGGCGCCATGGGCCGGGATCCCGAGCTTCGGATAAGGAATCGTGTCGTAGTTCACCATGCGGGCCACGATGCGCCCCCGACGGAGCTGGGCGCGGCTCAGCCCGACCACCCCGATCTCGGGCTCGATCCGTACGCGGGGCCCGTAGTGTGCGCCGGACGAATCCACGATCCGCAGCCGCTGCATGTCGCTCGCCCCATCACTGCTGTCGAAGTGCAGGGCGTGCGCGTACGTGAGGATCTGCACGCGCGTTGCCTCGTCGATGGTGCCCGTGAAGCCGTCCCGAATGGCCTCCGGTCCCACGGTAGCCGCGAGGCGCGTCGGCACCGACGGCGCGGACTCGCCTCCCGCACAGCCGACGACGACCGCCCCGGCGATGAGCACGAGGGCTCCGACGGAGATTGCTCCGCGACGATTCTGCATGCTCATGATTCCTCCTCTGCGGTTCGTGCCCACGGCACGGCCCGGCAGCAGCGCGCCGCCGGACCATCTCTCGCTCGTCTCATGGCGCCTGCGGCAACGTGTCTCTCACGCCCGGGTCGGCGTCGCGCCACAGCGCATTCACGGCGGTGTTCCACCGGTCAGCCGTGGCCGTATCGTGGCGCGCCGCGGCCAGCGCGGCCCGGTACGCCATCGCACGCACCAGGGCGGCCGCTTCGGCCACGTTGTCGAACATCACGGCCGGGACCGTGCTGAGTCCGTTGAGGATGCCGTCGAGATGACGGATTGCACCCGCGGTATCCCCCGCTTGCGCCATCAAGAGCGCTTCTTGATAGGTCGGCGCCACGCTGATCTTGTTGGACGCGAGGCCCCGCCGCATGTGCATGAGGGACGCCAGGCGCGCGCGGACGGAGTCGTACCGGTGCGCGCCGGCGAGCCACTGCAGCGTCAGGAGATACCGGCCCGGGTCGCGGCGTTGCACGCCGCTCGTCCCGATGGTCGGATACGCCCACACCATCGGCTCGTCGAGAAGCTTCCGTCCTACGTCCAATTGACTCGCCGGTGATACCGCGCTTTGCAGGAGCGTGCCGATCCGCTCACGCAGACGGCGAATGCTGTCCGCGGGCCCACCGATCGCGGCGTACGCCTGCAGGCGTTCGCGCGCGCGCCACACCTCCAGCGGGAGCCCCCGCAAGTCCGGGTCCGACGCCGCATCCCGTTCGGCGGCTGCATGCATCGCGAGGAGATCGGCGGCGCGGACGGCGTGCCCGACGAGGGCGGCGAGGGCCGCGACGCGTGTCACCAGCGCGAAGGGCGGCACCGGCCGCGCGGCGAGCACGGAATCCGCCAGCGCGCGTGCCCGGCCAAACTCCCCCGCCTTCACCAACAGGCGCACCTCGGTGAGCGCCGTGCTCAGACTGTCGTGCACGTCACGAGCCGCGTCGCGGGCATGCCGGATGGCGCGGAGCGCCGAGCGGCCGCCACTGTCCACGGCCACGATGTCCCCGGAGTTCTCCAACGTCTGCGCGAGGAACGTCTGCACGGCGACCGACGACGGGTAAGCCTCGTCGATCTCCGTGACGAACGCGCGTTCGCGGTCCCGCGCGCGCTGCACCGCATCCGGAGTGCCCGCGGAGATCGGTGCCCGCCCGCTCCGTACCAGAGCCTCGGGGTAGGGCACGAAGGCGAACGTATCGTGGTCGAGCGTCGGAAATGCCCAGAACGTCCCCGTGTCCGGCGGAACGGCGCTTCCGGACCGGTAGATCGCGGGTTCGGTTAGGAAGAGATTCACGAGTCGACCGGCCATGGCCAGACGCAATTTCGGATCGATGCTGAGCGCGCGCTGGTACGCGGCGATCGCACTCTGGTAGCTGCCTCGGAACTTCCACCTCGAGGGACTCGCGGGGGACGGGACGACGAACGAGTCCCGCGATTCGCACTCGGCGAGCCCCAGCCACGGCTCGATCCGCAGGCTGTCCCGCCGCACCGCCGCACGATACCCGGCACACGCGGTCGCGAAGTGTTCGGCTGCCATCTGTGCGAGCGGCTCGGCGAGCTCCCGTTCGAGGCTGCTCGCGAGATCCCTCCGCCCCTCGAGAGCGCGGCGCGCCGCGGCACGCCAGTCCGCGACGGGATGGCCCAGCCACAGAAGTGCCTGGGCATATGCGAACTGGGCGTCCACGAACCCGTCATCGATCGTGATCGCGTGGGCGAATTGCCCGGCCGCGTCGCCCAGATCGCCGCGCGCAGCCGCCGCCCGACCCGCCAGGTATGCTCGGACCGCCGGGAGCGACCTCGTCGAGACGATCGGCGGTACGCCGGCGGAGGCCGACGCTCCCAGAAGCACGCGGAGCACCGGCACCAGCAGCCACGCATCGTCCGCCGCGTCGCCGACCGCCACGCTGTCCTCCGCCGTTATCCCCGCACCGCTTTGGAGGTCGGAGGCCTCGAGCGTCAGGTACAGCACCCCGCCGGCCTGGCGCAGCCTGCTCTCCACGAGCACGCCCGCATCCTCCCGGCGCGCGAGATCTTCTCGGGCGCTTCCGCTTGCGTCCGCCGCCGCTCCGCCGATGTTCACGACGTCGACACTGTCCCAGCGCTCGAACGTGCGGCGCAGGCGATCGCCGCACGCGTCGCCGGACATCGCCGTGGCGGCCGGCATGCCCGAGGGCGGCCTGCATGACAGCACCAGATAGCGATGCGGATCGAGCGGCGGCGCCGGACGGAGTGATCGCGCGACGAGCACGACGGTGGCGACCACCGCGACCCCCACGAGAACACCCACGGTGCGACGAGCATTCGTCGGCCAGCGACGTCGACCGGTCGGTTCCGTGCGGGTCGCCTGCAGGAACTGCGAGGCGGTCGCGAACCGATCGGCGGGAGTCTTGGCGAGCAGGCCGGCGAGCGCGTGCTCGACGGTGTCCGGCACGGTCGGGCGCACGACCTGAATGGGTGGAGGTGGCTCGCGCATGTGCCTCGCCAGCACCGCCTGCGCACTCGACCCCGAGAACGGCGGCGTGCCCGCGAGCATCTCGTACAGGACGCATCCGAGCGCGTACAGGTCGGCACGCCCATCGATCGTCCCATCACCGCCGGCCTGCTCGGGACTCATGTACGCGGGCGTTCCGATCGCGACCCCCGCGTCGGTGAGGCGCTCGCCCCGCGCTTCGTGCATCATCCGCGCAATACCGAAGTCGGCCACGAGGGCATGCCCGTCGGCGAGCAGGATGTTTTCGGGCTTGATGTCCCGGTGCACGACGCCGTGGCTGTGCGCGTACCCGAGCGCGTCGGCGACCTCGCGGGCGATGCCGACCGCCTCGGCGATCGGAAGCTGGCGCTCGCGGGTGAGGCGCTCGCGGAGCGACTCCCCCTGCACGTACGGCATCACATAGTAGAGAAGTCCGTCGGCATCCCCCGAATCGAACACCGGGAGGATGTGTGGATGCTGCAGACGCGAGGTGATCTGAATTTCCTGCAGGAACCGCGTCGCCCCCACGTGCTCGCTGAGCTCGGGGCGAATGATCTTGATCGCGACGTCACGATCGTGCTTGCGGTCGTGCGCGAGATAGACGTACGCCATCCCACCGCGACCCAACTCGTGAACGAGCTCGTACCGCGAGGACAACGCTGAGCGCAGCCGGTCCTCGACATCCATCTCCACCGCCAACCCGTACTAAAGACCCCATAGCATAGGATGGGTGAACGGGCGGCGCCAGGAGGCGAACGCATGACGCGTCAGGGTATCGCGAGCCTCGTGCGGCTTACGTCGTGGAGTCGGACCGTGCCCCTTCGTCGGCCCGCTCGCGGGCCTCTTCTCGACGATGCCAGCGGAAGAACATCACCGTCATCGCGCTGAAGAGGATCAGGCCACCGCCCACCTTCATCGTGATGCCCGCCAACTGCTGATCGGTCACGGCGGAGATGTTGTAGACGCGCGGCGCGAGCTCGTAGCGCGAGTAGATCGGGAACTGCCCGAACGTCAGGAACGACGCCGGGACGGTCGGCAGGAAGATGTTGAGCAGCAGGTAGCCGATGCGCGTAGGATACGACATCGGGTTCAGCTCCGGCAGACGCCCGAGCGCCGGCCACCACAGGATGAAGCCGGAGAGCATCCACGTGATGTCGAGCGCGAACACCAGGAACTGGTTCTTCCCGATACCGTCGACGACGACCGGAAGGTTCGAGCCGAGCAGCACGCCGTTCACCACGATCAAGGGGATGAGCGGACGGGTGAGCAGCTTGGCGATCCGGAACGGGATGCGGCCGCGAATCATCCGGCGGAGCAGCCAGCGCGGCATCCCGAGGAGCATCAGCCCGGGCGCGACGTAGACGAAGAGCAAGTACTGGAGCGTCTTGACGCTCAGCAGGTAGCCCGCTCCCAGCGTCGCGATGGGCCAGTCCGAGCCGATCCAGAGCACGAGGACGCCGAGTCCGAAGAGCAGGATTTCGCGGCGCGTGGTGGGCCGGTCGTCACCGGCGAAGCGCCGCGGCGTGAGACGCAGAACGGCGTACGCGTAACTCCCCGCGATCGACCCGATGAGCAGCCAGACGCCGATGTAGGGACGCCACGTCCACGACCAGGGTAATCCCTGTGCGGAGCACCAGAAGCTGACGGTCACGAGTGCGGCCAGGTCTTGAGGAGCTTCGGCAGATCGTGGGCCCAGTCTTCCTGACGCGTGCCGAAGGGATACAGCACCCGCTCCTTGTTGTCGGGCGTGAACGCCACCACGGTGGCGGAATGTCCGACGGTGTACCCGCCCGACGAATCACGTTGCTCGATCACGGCCTCGGGCAGGCCCATGGCCCGCTGAATCGCGTTCACCGAGTCGATGGGGCCGCGCAGGCCGATGAACTTCCGATCGAAGTTGTCGAGCCAGCGGCGCAGCACGGTCAGGGAATCCCGTGCGGGGTCGGTCGTGATGAAGATGACCTTGATGCGATCGGACACCGACGGAGGGAACTGGGGGATCACGGCGCCGAGGTTGGCCATGTGCACCGGGCAGATGTCCGGACAGTGCGTGTATCCGAAGTACACGAGGGTCAGATAGCCGTCGGTCTCGCGCCGGAAGTCGAACGGTTTGCCGTCGGTCGCGGTGAGCGTGAATTCGGGCTTGGAAAGGGGCGTGCCCAGCACGTGGCCGCGAAACGCGGGCCGCCCCCCACCCGTGCGGGCGGTGCCGTGGCAGCCGGTCAGCATGAGGCCGGCGGCAAGCGCGATGGCGGCGGTACGGAACACGACGTCTCCAGGCGTGGGGCTCAGGGGCGAAAGATAGTCCCGATGATGGCGCGACGTCATGCGCATCGAGGGCGGCTATCTTTACCCCGGATTCCTCCAAAGGAGCGGCCGTGATCGATCGGCCCGGGAAGATCGTGTGCGTCGGACGGAATTACACCGCGCACGCCAAGGAGCTCGGGAACCCCGTGCCCGAGCGGCCCCTGCTCTTTCTCAAGCCGCCGTCGGCGGTGATTGGGCCCGGTGCAACCATCGTGCTGCCGCGGGCGAGCGCGCGCGTGGAGCACGAGGGTGAAGTCGGCGTGGTGATCGGCGCCCGGTTGCACCGGGCCGACGAAACCACGGCGCGGCGTGCGATCCGCGGGATCGTCTGCGTCAACGACGTCACCGCCCGCGACCTGCAGCGGCTCGATGGACAGTGGACGCGGGCGAAGGGATTCGACACCTTCTGCCCCATCGGCCCGCGCGTGATGGAGCTGCCGCGCGACGCCGCGCTCGACGAGCTGGAAGTCATCTGTCGGGTGAACGGTGAGGAGCGGCAACACGGCTTCACGCGCGACATGGCGTTCTCGATCACGGCGCTGCTGAGCTACATCTCCGCGGTCATGACGCTCGAGCCCGGCGACCTGATCGCGACGGGCACGCCCGAGGGCGTCGGCCCGCTCGTCGCGGGCGACGTGGTGGACGTCGAGATCCCGGGCGTCGGCGTGCTCAGCAATCCGGTGGTTGCCGAGTCCGCGCCGTGAGCCGTTCCGCCGGGTCGAGCCGCCGCAGGATCGCATCCGCGAGACGGGCCACCGCCACGTCCGAGTACGTGAGGAAGAGCTCCGGCTCCACCAGCTCCAGCTCCATCACCAACGGCGCACCGTCTTCGCCGCGGACGAGGTCCACGCGCGCGTAGAGGAGCGGCGCGTCCGCCGCGCGAACCGCGTCCCGCGCAACCGCCTCCTCGGCGGGATCCGGCGCGGCCGGCGCGACGGAACCGCCGTGGTCGTCGTGCACGCGGAAGTCGCCCGGGGCGGCCCGCTTCCGGACGGCGTGCGTGAGCTCCCCATCCACGAAGACGACGGAGAGCTCCCCGTCCGCGCCGACCGCCGGCACGAAGGGCTGGATGAGCAGATCTTCGTGGGGCAGGAGACGCTGCACGACGTCCTGGGCACGACCGGGATCCTCCACGCTCGCCCGTGTCGCGTAGCGGCCCGACTGCGCGACGGCGGGTTTCACCACCGCCTCCCGCCATCCACGCTCCGCGAGCACGTCCGCGAGCACCAGCGACGTTCCGGCGGGCACCAGGAGCGTCGGCACCGTCGGCACACCGCGCGCCGCGAGATCGAGCAGATAATGCTTGTGCGTGTTCCATCGTACGACGGGGCGCGGATTCCAGAGCGTCGTGGCGGCGCTCGCTCGCTCGGCCCACGCCAGGAACTCGGCGCGACGGAAGGCGTAGTCCCATGCCGAACGGATCACGGCGACGCGGGTACGGCTCCAATCGTGGTAGCGGTCCTCCCAGACCACCGGTTCCGTCCGCAGCCCGCGGGCGCGCAACGCGGCGAGCAGCGGCCGGTCGTCGGGCGCGAGCCCGGCGAGGGCGGCACAGGTGACGAGCGCGACGTCGAGATCGAAACCGTACGGAGGGGCCGATGCCATGGCGCGCAGGATACGCGGAGCATCATGCGGCGGCAAGACGGTCGCTTGACGGACGCCGCGCCCCGCTCACAACGTTCGCGGCGTGGATCGGAGCGTGACACGATGACCGCGGCGAGCGGCGTACGTATCGATCGGTGGTTGTGGGCGGCGCGACTCGCGAAAACGCGCGCACTCGCCGCACAGGCGATCGACGGCGGCCGAGTGCAGGTCAACGGCGAGCGGGTGAAGCGCGCCAAGACCGTGCACATCGGCGACCGCGTGCGCGTGCGCCTCGGACCGTTCGAGTATCAACTCACGGTGCGCGGCCTGGCCGAGCGCCGAGGACCGGCCGCCGCCGCACGCGCACTCTACGACGAGGATCCCGCGGGGCGCGCGGCACGCGAGAAGCTCGCCCAGCAGCTCAAGGCCCAGCCGACGGCGTTCTACGAGGGCAAGGGTCGTCCGACCAAGAAGCAGCGCCGGGAAATCGATCGCTTCAAGTCACAACGGTGACGGCACCGAGGAGACGGGGACGATGCAGAAGCTCGACGAGATCGCGAAGCTCTACCACGCCGCCCTCATGGCCGGGCGCATGGACGAGGTCGCAGGATACCTCACCGACGACATCGTCTACTGGGTCGCCGGCACGCCGCCGATCGGTGGGGAGTGGCATGGACGGGAGGCGGTCATCGGGGCGTTCACGAACCGGGAGTTCGGGCTGGGCCCCGCCGATTGGGCCGGCGAAGACGTGTGGCGGGACTGGTACGACGCCGCGGGCCGGGTGATCGTCGAGATTCGGGAGCGCAGCTGGCTCAAGAGCGCGCCCGACGACGTGATCGACCAGCGCACCTGCGTGATCCTGCGGTTCCGCGACGACCGCATCTGCGAGATGCGGGACTACACGGACTCACAGCGGTACGAGGCGTTCGTCGCGCGGCACCGCGCCCAGCTGCCGAAATTCGCGACGCGTTAGGCCGCGACGGCCTGCGGCCCCACCGCGACCGCTTCCGGACCCGCCGCCTCCCGGCCGAGGCGCTTCAGCATCCGGTAGTGCGACGCGATCGCGGCGAGCATCGTCGGATGCTGGTTGTAGGGCACCCCGTATTTCTCCGCCACCTCGCACACGATGTCGCTGATCGCGGGGTAGTGAATGCTGCAGACCCGCGGGAAGAGGTGGTGCTCGACCTGGAAGTTGAGCCCGCCGACGTACCAGCAGACCAGCCGGTTCTTGCGCGCGAAGTTGCTCGTGGTGCGCATCTCGTGCACCACCCACGGCTCGGTCATCTCGCCGTCCGCCGGCAGCTCCGGATACGCCGTGCCCTCGACGACGTGCGCCAACTGGAAGACGACGCCGAGAATGAGCCCCGCGGTGAGATGCATGGCCAGGTACCCGATCGCGAACTGCCACCACGCGACGTGCAGGACGATGAGCGGAATCACGATCGTGTAGCCGTAGTGGATGACCTTGCCGGAGAGCATCACGGCCAACTCGGACTTCGGATGCTTCTTGTTGCGGTAGGGACCGAGGTCGCGCTTGAGGAAGTACTTATAATCCTTGACGAACACCCAGAAGAGGGTGGAGAAGCTATAGGCGAAGAAAGCGAAGACATGCTGAAAGCGATGGAACCACTTCCACTCGGAATACGGCGAGAGACGGATGAGCGGAGAGACGTCGAGGTCTTCGTCGATGCCGGGGATGTTGGTGTAGGTGTGGTGGATCACGTTGTGCGTGATCTTCCACAGGTACCCGTTGGCTCCCATGATGTCGAACGTGAAACCGATGATCCGGTTGATCTTGGGATTCGACGAGTACGCACCGTGGAGCGCGTCGTGCGAGACGCAGAACCCCGTCCCCGCCAGCCCGATCCCCATCACGATCGCGAGTCCGAGCATCTCCCAGGGTGTGAAGCGGTTCGAGAGGATCAGTCCGTAGGCGCCAAAGGTGAGCGTGAGGACCACCACCGTCTTGAAGATCATGGCGGCGTTGGCCTTGTCGGAGATCCCGCGCGAAATGAAGTAGTCACCTACCCGCTGCTTCAGTTCCGCCACGAACTCCGCGGCGTCACGGCAGCCGAAGCTGACTCGGACGGTCTCCACCATGAACTCCCTTTGCTGGGGTGGACCGAGGGACCGGAGTCCCACCGGGGCTCCAATACTGCCACTTCCCGCCGCGTTTGGAAAGGTCGCGGCTTGAATTTGCCATCGCCCTTCCCCGCGGGCGTCGGCCCTGACGAGGCCCGCGGATGACTCCGGCCACCGGTCGGGCGAACAAGTGGGTGATCGCCGTGACGGTCCTCACGGGCACGTTCATGGCCGTCCTCGACTCGAGCATCGTGAACGTCGCGCTTCCCGACATGCGCGGCACGTTGGGTGCCACGGTGGACGAGATCACCTGGGTCGTGACGGCCTTCATTCTGGCCAACGTGATCATCATGCCGGTCGTGGCGCTGCTGAGCGCCCGCTTCGGCCGCAAGAACTTCTACCTGGTGAGTGTCGCCGCATTCACCGGCGCCTCGATGCTCTGCGGGACGGCCAAGAGCCTCGACGTCATGATCGTGTACCGGATCATCCAGGGCCTCGCCGGCGGCACCCTTATCACGGCGTCCCAGGCCATCCTCCTCGAGACGTTTCCGCGCGAGCAACAGGGACTCGCGATGGGGCTCTACGGGATGGGGGTGGTTCTCGCCCCCGCCTTCGGCCCCACGCTCGGCGGCTGGCTGACCGACCACTATTCCTGGCCGTGGATCTTCTATATCAACGTCCCCGTGGGCGCGATCAGCTTGCTCATGTTCAATCGGTACATCGAGGATCCACCCTACTTGGTGCGCGACAAGGGCCGCATCGACTGGCTCGGCCTCGCGCTCATGACCGTGGGACTCGGCGCCCTCCAGTTGATGCTCGAGAAGGGCGGCGAAAAGAACTGGTTCGAGTCGTCGTTCATCGTCACACTCGCCGCGGTGGCCGGCGCCGGCCTCCTGCTCTTCACCTGGCGCGAGCTGGTGGCGGAACGGCCCGCGGTGAACCTGCGGTTGCTCAAGAACATCCCGTTCACCTCGGCGACACTGATCGGCGGCGTCCTCGGCATGGGCCTCTACGGCACGCTCTTCGTCCTGCCGCTCTTCCTCCAAGGACCGCTGGGCTATACCGCCTTCAAGTCGGGGCTCGCGCTCATCCCCCGGAGCCTCGCGATGACCGTCGTCATGCCGCTGGGGGGATGGTTCTACAACCGGCTCGGACCCCGGTTCCTGGTGGGTTTAGGATTGGCGGTGAGCGCGTACTCCTTTTGGGAGCTCTCCCATCTCACCACCACCATCGGATTCTGGGATATCTTCGTGCCCCAGCTCTGGCAAGGCGTGGGGTTCAGCCTGATCTTCGTGGCCTTGAGCACCGCGGCCCTCTCGTCCATCTCGAAGCCCGACATGACCGCGGCGTCGGGGCTCTACAACGTCGTCCGCCGCGTCTTCGGCAGTGTCGGTGTCGCGGCGGCCGCCACCGAGCTCACGACCGGCACCAGCCGCTATCATGACGTCCTCGCGCAGAACATCACGATCTTCGACTTCCACACCCGCGAGTTTCTCCGCCGGGCGGGCGCCGCGATGGCGCGGAGCGGCTCCGACGCGATCACGTCCGCCAAGCAGGCGCTCGCGCTCCTCAACGCGAAGGTCAATCTCCAGGCCACGACGCTCGCCTACAACCACGTCTTTCAGCTCGTGATGATCCTGTTCGCAGCGTCTGTCCCGCTCGTGTTCTTCCTCTCGCGGCGCGGGAACGCCGATGGGGCGGAGATCGCCGCCGACGTGGAGATCGTCGCCGATTGACGATCCATGGCCCGCTCACCGGTGCCAGGTGTTGTTCGCGCGATCAACGTCCGGGAGCACGTGCCGCGGGTCGACCTCCACCGCCGTGATCCGCTTCGTACCGCGGACGCGATAGGTGAAATGCTGCCCGAGGTTCCACATGTCGACGGGGAGCCGTACCGTCTCCGTGGAACCGTCCACGAAGGTGATCCGCACCTCCGCCGGCATCACCATCTCCTTCCGATTGGAGAGATAGACGTTCCAGCCGCCGCCGGCGCGCGGACCGACCGAGTCCACCGCCTGGTCGAGACGCGCGGTCTCGTAGATCCATTCCCGCCAGAACCAGTCGAGATCCATCCCGCTTTCATCCCGCATGACCCGGAAGAAGTCCGCCGGCGTGGGGTGCTTGAACGCCCAGGCGGCGATGTAGGTGCGGAACGCCCGGTCGAACCGCTCCTTGCCGAGCACCTCGTAACGCAGGAGATGCAGCATGAGGGCCGGCTTGCGGTACCCGGTCCAGAAGAGATCGCGCGACTCGACGGGCCGCGTGATGAGCGGCTGCTCCTCGCCCGGCACCGCGTGCTCGGGATAGAGGTGGAGCGGGGTGAGCGCGAGGGTGTCCGCGTACGGCGTCCCCGCGAAGTAGCTCTCCGCGCCCCCCATGTCGATGAACGTGTTGAACCCCTCGTCCATCCACGGATAGAGCCGCTCGTTCGAGCCGACCACCATCGGGAACCACTCGTGCCCGAACTCGTGTGAGAGCGTCCACTGGAGATCCTCTCGGCTCGTACCGTTCGGGACGAACGTGAGCATCGGGTACTCCATCCCCTCGATCGGCCCCTCGACCGTCGTCGCGTGCGGATAGGGATAGCGGTACCACTGCTCGCTGAAGTGCTTGATCGCGGCGCGCGCCATCCGGATTGCCTCGGGCCAGCGATTGGCGGTCTTCCGGTACATCGTCTCGACCAGGATTCCATCGTAGTTCACCGCGTCCCACCGGAGCTCCGGTCCCGCCGCGAAAGCGAAGTCGCGTACGCTGTCGGCGGTGAAGTGCCAGGTGAGGGTGCCGGTCGTCGCGGGACGCGTGGCCGGCGTGCCCGCCTCCTCCGCCGTGACGACGGCGACCGGCGTGTCGGACTGGCGCGCCGCCTGGAGCCGGTTGCGCTCGGTGGCGGTCAGCACCTCCTCCGGATTCGCGAGCGTTCCGGTCGCCGCCACGAGATAGCGAGCGGGCAGCGTGAGCGAGACGTCGAAGCTCCCGTACTCGAGATAGAACTCTCCGGCGCCGATATACGGCTCGTGATTCCAGCCGTGCACGTCGTCGTAGACGGCGACCCGCGGATACCACTGGGCGATCTCGAAGAGCGAGCCGTCTCGCCCCATGCGTCCCGCCCCGTACTCGGGTATCGGGAAGCTCCACACGGCCCGGAGCGTGAGCACGGCGCCGGGCACGAGCGGGTGCGGCAGATCCACCCGCATGGTCGTGCCGTAGACCGTGTGCGCGAGCGGCACCCCGTCGCTCGAGAGCGAATCGAGGGTGACGCCGCCCTTGAACCCGCGGCACGAGAAGTCGAACACGGCGTCCTGAAACACGAGCGGCGGCTGGTTCAACTGGTTCGTGACGCTGTTGGGCGCACAGATGTTCTGATCGAGAAACATCCAGAGATAGGTCAGCGTGCGCGGCGAGTGATTGACGTAGCGAATCGTCTCGCTGCCGTCCAGCACGTCGTGCTGGTCATCGAGTGACGCCACGATGGTGTAGTCGACACGCTGCTGCCAGTACCCGGGTCCCGGCCGGCCGTCGGCCGCCCGATAGACGTTGGGCGTCGGGAGCGCGAGCGCCCGAAAGGGGGACGTGTCCTGCACGGCCTGCTGCGCCCAGAGGGCGTGGCCGGCGAGGAGGGACAGGGCGCCGAGCGACACGGCGCGAGCGAGCCTGCGCATGCAAACCTCCGGACTAGGGTCCGCCTGACGGATCGGCGCGGGCAATAATGCCCGTGACGCGGGTTCGCGGCAACCGCGCCGCTTGCGGCCGAACGCCGGTTCGCCGAAGTTCCCGAACCCGCGTTCACTGGAGCCCCGATGCGCCGCAGCACCTTCATGATGCTCGTTGCCGCCCTCCCGGCCACCCTCGCCGCCCAGGAGCCGATCCGCGGATTCCCCACGGCGATGGTGCAACGCGAGGTCCAGGACGAAACCGTCGCGCGCGCCGTGCCCAGCGCCGACACGCTGCGCCAGCAGCTCCTCATCCTGAGCGAGACGCCGCACGACGCGGGGACCGAGCGCTCGCACCACGTGGCCGAGCTCATCCTCGCCCGGTTCCGCTCGTATGGACTCGACGCGAAGATCGAAGAGTTCCAGGCCCTCATGCCGCGACCGATCTCCCGCACCCTCGAGCTCGTGGCGCCCGACACGTTCACCGCGACGCTCAAGGAACCGGCGATCCCGGAGGACAAGGACTCGGGAGACTCCGCCCAGATTCCGACGTTCAACGCGTACTCTCCCGACGGCGACGTGACCGCGCCGCTCGTCTACGTGAACTACGGGACACCCGAGGACTACAAAGTCCTCGACAGTCTCGGGATCAGCGTGAAGGGGAAGATCGTGATCGCGCGGTACGGCCGCTCGTGGCGCGGGATCAAGGAGAAGGTCGCCGCGCAGCACGGGGCCCTGGGCTGCATCATCTACTCGGATCCGCGCGACGACGGCTATTTCGTGGACGACGTGTATCCCACGGGCCCAATGCGGCCGTGGGAAGGGGTCCAGCGCGGCAGTATCATGGACATGCCGACCTATCCGGGCGATCCGCTGTCTCCCGGGTTCGCCTCGACCCCCGGTGCCAAGGTGCTCCCCGACAGCGCGGCGAAGAACCTCCCGACGATCCCGACGCTACCGATCTCGTACGGCGACGCCCTGCCGTTCCTCCGACACCTGACCGGGCCCGTCGCGCCCGAGTCGTGGCGCGGCGCGTTGCCGATCACCTACCACATCGGTCCGGGCGGCTCGGTGGCGCACCTCGCCCTCAAGTTCGACTGGAAGAGCCGGCCGCTCTACGACGTCATCGCCCGCGTCCCCGGCGCGCGCTCCGGGGATCAGTGGATCCTGTACGGCAACCATCACGACGCGTGGGTGAACGGCGCCGAAGACCCGCTCTCGGGACAGGTGGCGCTCGACGAGACCGCGCGCGCGGTAGGCGCGCTCCTCAAGACGGGCTGGCGCCCCGATCGCACGCTGATCTTCGCGGCCTGGGATGGTGAGGAGTGGGGGCTCCTCGGCTCCACCGAGTGGGCGGAGGACCATCAGGCCGAGCTCCGGCAGAAGTTGGTGGCGTATCTCAACAGCGACACCAACAACCGCGGCTGGCTCCGCGTCGCGGGATCGCACGCGCTCGAGGTCTTCTTCGAGCAGGTGGCGCGGGACATTCGCGATCCCAAGACGGGGAAAAGCGTGCTCGACGCGGCGCTCGCGCACGACAAGGACAGCGTGTTCACGATCGGGGCGCTCGGGTCCGGATCCGACTACACGGCATTCCTCGACTTCCTCGGCGTCGCGTCGGCCAATGCCGCCTACGGTGGAGCCACGCACTCCGGGATCTACCACTCCATCTACGATTCGTACGATTTCTACACGCGGTTCCTGGACACCAACTTCGTCTACGGCGTCGCGGAGTCTCAGACCACCGCCACCGCCCTGCTCCGCCTGGCGGATGCGCCGGTGCTGCCGTTCGACTTCACGCATCCCGCTCGCCGATACAAGGCCTACGCCGACGAGATCGCCAAGGAAGCGGCGAAGAACCCGAAGCTCGAGGGGCTCGACCTCTCCCGGCTCATGGCGGCGCTCGATCGCCTGGAGCGCGCCGCCGCGCACTTCGACACCGTCTACGCCGGCGTGGACAGCTTGAGCGCGGAGCGGGTCCAGCGGCGTTGGGGAGATCTGGAGCGTGCGAACGAGACGATCTACCAGACCGAGCGCGCCCTCACCTCCGACGCCGGACTACCCCATCGGCCGTGGTTCCATCACCTGATCTACGCGCCGGGCTACTACACGGGCTACGGCGTGAAGACCATGCCGGGTCTCCGCGAGGCGGTGGAGGACGTGCCCGACCTCGCGACCGCGCAACGCGAGGGCATGCGGGTGGCCCGAGCCATCGACCGGTACGCCGACCAGATCAACCTCGCGTCGGCCGAGCTGCAGCGCGCGCTGCGCTGATCGGAGCGGGCGCGCGTCGTGCCGGATCTCTTACGGAGCTGGCGCCGGCTCGCACCATGGCCGGGCGGGCGGCTGCTCTTCAGCTGGCTCCTGGGCCGAACGGCGCCGTACACCGGATCGATCGGGGCCCGCGTGCTCGCGCTCGAGCCGGGACACGCGCGCGTCGCGCTTCGTGACCGGCGTGCCGTGCGGAACCACCTGCACTCGGTGCACGCCGTCGCCCTGGCCAACCTCGGCGAGGTCACGAGCGGCATCGCGATGCTCACCGCGCTCGACCCCGGCATCCGGGGGATCGTCACCCATTTGAGCGTGGAGTATTTGAAGAAGGCACGCGGCCCGCTGATGGCGGAGGCACGCACGACGCCCCCTGAGACCGTCACGGGGCCGGTCGACTTCGACGTGGCGGCGGAGATCACCGACGCCGCGGGAGACGTGGTCGCGCGCGTCACGGTGCGCTGGCGGCTCGACCGCACGTGAGCTCACTCGAAACGCCCTTCACGCGCCAGGTCGGCATCGCGGTGCCGGTCATCTGCGGCGCCATGTACCCGTGCAGCAATCCCGAGCTCGTGGCCGCCGTCTCGGACGCGGGCGGGATCGGGATCGTCCAGCCGGTCTCGCTGACCTATGTACACGGGCACGACTTCCGCGAAGGACTCCGGCTGATTCGCCGGCTCACCACCAAGCCGATCGGCATGAATGCGTTGATCGAGCAGTCGTCGCGCACCTATCGACAGCGGATGGAGCGCTGGATCGACATCGCGCTCGAGGAGGGTGTGCGGTTCTTCATCACGTCCCTCGGCAATCCGCGGTGGGTGGTGGAGAAGGTCCACGGGGTCGGCGGCATCGTGTATCACGACGTCACGGAGCGCAAATGGGCGGAGAAGGGCCTGGCGGGCGGGGTTAACGGGCTCATCGCGGTGAACCGCCGTGCGGGCGGACACGCCGGCCCCAAGACGGCGGAGGCGCTCTACGCGGAGCTCGCCGACCTCGGCGTCCCGCTGATCTGCGCGGGCGGGATCGGGACCGCCGCGGAGTTCGTCGCCGCGCTCCGCATGGGCTACGCGGGCGCGCAGCTCGGCACGCGGTTCATCGCCACCGACGAGTGCCGTGCGGCGGCGGTGTACAAGCGCGCGATTCTCGAGGCCAACGAAGAGGATATCGTGCTCACCGAGCGGCTCACCGGCGTCCCCGTCGCCGTGATCAACACGCCGTATATCCGGCGCATGGGACTTCGGTCCGGCCCGATCGCGCGCTGGATGCTGCGCCATCGCCGCACCAAGCATCTGATGCGCACGCTCTATGCGCTCGGCTCGCTCTGGCGGCTCAAGCGCGCATCACTCGACGAGTCGGGGACGCGGGACTTCTGGCAGGCCGGCAAGAGCGTCGCGGGCATCACATCCGTCGAGCCGGCGGGCGCCGTCGTCCGCGACTTCGCCGCGGCGCTCGCCGCCGCGGACGAGGCGTGAGTACCCTGGCGTCACCGGGGACCGCACGGCACAATTCCCTCATGCGCACTCTCATGCTCGTTCTTCTGTGCAGCGCCGCGGCGCAACCGGCCGCCGCGCAAGCCGCCCCGCAGCACGTCCCGACCACCGTCGATTTCCGATCCAGCAGCGCCGCGAGCGCCGCCGCCGTCTGGCTCGGCGGGAGCGACGGCACGTTCGCGCGCACGCGCGATGGCGGCAGAACGTGGACCGTAGACACCGTCCCGGGCGCGACGGAGCTCTTTTTGGTCGGCATCCACGCGATGAACGCCGATACGGCGTATGTGCTCGGCACCAGCTTCAGTGGCGGGAGCGCGCGCATCTACCGGACCACGGACGGCGGCGCCACGTGGGAGCTTCAGTACACGAACGACACGCCCGGGATCTTCTTCGACGGCCTCGCGTTCTGGGACGCGCATCGCGGGCTCGCATTCAGCGATCCCGTGAACGGCCACCTCGTCATCGTGCGGACGGAGGACGGTGAGGAGTGGTCCGCCGTACCCGCGGACAGCATTCCGCCCGCCCTCCCGGGTGAGGTGGGATTCGCGGCAAGCGGGACGGCGGTGACCGTGGCCGATACCGCGGACGCCTGGATCGGTACGGGGGGCGGGGCGGCGGCTCGTATCTATCACTCGGCGAACGGCGGCAGGAGTTGGTCAGTGTCCGCCACGCCTCTGCCCGCGGGCGCCACCTCGGGCATCTACTCCATCGCCTTCCGCGATGCGCTGCACGGCGTGGCGGTCGGCGGCGACTACGCAATGCCCGGCAGCTCCGCCGAGAACGTGCTCGGCACCGACGACGGCGGGCAGACCTGGTCGATCCTCGGGACGAGCGCTCCCGCGGGCGTGCGTTACGGGATCGTCTACGTGCCGGGCACGGCGGGGACCTTCGTGGCCGCGGGACCGTCGGGTTGGGGATTCTCGACCGACGATGGAAAGACGTGGACGGCCGGAGACCTCACACGCTACAACACCGTCACGGCGTGGTCCGCGGGGGCCGTTTGGCTCGCCGGACAGCACGGCGCCGTGGCGCGGCTCGCGCTTCCCGCGAGCACCCGGTGACTGAACCGACCCGCTGCTGGTGGCCGAAGGCCGATGATCCCCAGATGGTCGCCTATCACGACGACGAATGGGGCGTCCCCGTGCACGACGACCGGAAGCTCTTCGAGTTCCTCGTGCTCGATGCCTTTCAGGCGGGCTTGAGCTGGGCCGTGGTGCTCCACAAGCGCGAGGCGTTCCGCCGTGCCTTCGCGGACTTCGAGGCCGAGCGGGTGGCGCGGTTCACGGCGCGCCGCATCGAGCGACTCACCGGCGATGCGAGCATCATCCGGAACCGCCAGAAGATCGCGGCGACGGTGACGAATGCCCGCGCCTTTCTCGCGATACAGGAAGCCCACGGCTCATTCGACCGGTTCATCTGGGACTTCGTGGACGGCATGCCGAAACAGAATCGCTGGCGCAGCCTGAAACAGGTACCGGCCAAGACCAAGGTCTCCGATGCGATGAGCGCGGCGCTGAAGAAGGAAGGGTTCTCGTTCGTGGGGTCCACGATCTGCTACGCATTCATGCAGGCCGCGGGACTGGTGAACGATCATCTGGTCCGCTGTTTCCGCCACGCCGAGGTCCGCGCGCTGGCGCGCTGAGGACTGGCGCGGGAGGGGGCTCGGGTCTAGCCTACGTGCGATGACGCCCTGGGTTACCCGTCTCATCCTCGCGAACGTCGCCGTTTTCGCCGTCACGGAGTACTTCCTGCCGGGGAGCGCCATCTATCTGGCGCTCATCCCCTCGATGATGCTGCAGCACCCGTGGACCGTGTTCACGTACATGTTCGTCCACGCGGGCTGGATGCACATCCTGTTCAACATGATCGCGCTGTACTTCTTCGGCCCACGACTCGAGTTGCGCCTCGGTGGCGGGCGGTTCCTCGCGCTGTACTTCCTGAGCGGGTTGGGTGGAGCCGCGCTCTCCCTGCTCACGCCTGACGTGGCGATCGTCGGCGCATCGGGCGCGATCATGGGTGTGCTGGTGGGCTACGCCCGCTATTGGCCGCATGACAAGATCTATCTCTGGGCGATCGTCCCGATCGAAGCGCGGGTGCTGCTCATCCTCTTCGTCGGATTCGAGATCCTGGGTGGCCTCGGCTACGTCGAGCCGCACGTCGCGCACTTCGCGCATCTCGGGGGCGTCGCGGTCGGCTATCTGTACCTGCGCTGGTCCGAAGCGCATTCACCCGCGGCCCGGTTCAAACGGCAGGCGGCCCCGGTGGCGCCCACGCCGCCGTCGGCGGCCGAGGTGGACCGGTGGCGGCGCATCCGGCCGGACGATCTGCATCCGGTGAACCGTGCGGAGTACGACCGCATCCGCGCCAAGCTCGACGCCGCAGGTCCCGGCGGACTCACGCCCGCCGAGCGCGCCTTTCTCGACCGATTCAGCGCCGTCTAGCGGGGGCGCCCAGTGCTTTGACTTGCGCCGCGTCGGCCACTAGTGTTTCGTGGACACGCGTATCTTCATGGGGAGCACGGCAATGCGAACAACCGGTACGGTGAAGTGGTTCAACGACGCCAAGGGCTTCGGGTTCATTACCCCGGACGATGGGCAGAAGGACTGCTTCGTGCATCACACCGCGATCCAGGGAGAGGGGTTTCGCTCGCTGGCCGAGGGCGAGAAGGTCGAGTTCGACATCGTCGAGGGGCAGAAGGGCCCGGCGGCGGCGAACGTCGTGAAGCTCGCCGGCTGATCCGCCGATCGGCGGCGGCAGCGTGACGCGCGGGGCCGTCCTGGTGATGCGGGTGGCCCCGCGTGTATTTCACTGGTTCCGCGCGCCGCGCGGAACGAACCACGGAGGCGTATGGCCAAGGAAGGTGCGATCGTTCTCGAGGGCACGGTAACGGAGGTGCTACCCAACGCCACGTTCCGCGTCGAACTGTCCAACGGACACAACGTGCTGGCGACGATCGCCGGCAAGATGCGGCGGTTTCGGATCCGCGTGCTCGCCGGAGACCGCGTGACCGTCGAGATGTCCCCCTACGACCTCACCCGCGGCAGGATCACGTTCCGACATAAGAACTGAAGGGGTGCGGGCGAAGCACTAGGGCGAGCTTCGCCGAGCGGGAAAGGCGCTTGATGGCCGCTTCCCGCGAGAGCGCTGCTCCGCGGCCGGCGGCCGGGACGGCGTAGACGAGGGTCACCGGGCGCCGGCTCCGGGTGTACTTGGCGCCGACGCCGCGCGCGTGGGCGCGGAGCCGGCGCGTGAGATCATTGGTCACTCCGGTGTAGAGCGATCCATCCGCACAGGAGAGCACGTAGACGAGCCACGGCGCGCCGGGCGGCGGATCGCCATCGGGTCGCCGTGTCGCCTTGCGTCCATTCGGCACGAGGACTAACGTAGCGCACCGAATCAGGATCCGAACCTCCGTGCCCACCCCCAGACGACACCACTGGATCGTACGGCTCACTCACTGGTGCGCCGTCGTGCTCATCCTCGGGATGATCGCGAGCGGCCTCCAGATCTACGGAGCCTACCCACGCTTCGGCCGGCGCGGCGGGACGCTCTACCCCAACGCGCTGCACGACGTGACGTTCCCGCACTGGGCGCGGCTCGGCGGGTGGCTCGCGGGCGGTCTGAACTGGCACTTCTTCCTCATGTGGCCCCTGATGCTCGCCGGGATCGTCTATGTGGGCTACCTCATCGTCTCCGGCGAGTGGAAGAAGCTCGTCTTCCGGCCTCGGGACGTCCCGCGGGCCCTCGCGATGCAGAAGTACTACCTGCATCTGAGCAAGGAACACCCGCCCCAGGGCAAGCACAACGCGCTCCAGAAGGGCGCGTACACCTTCATCGTCTGCCTCGGCATGCTCTCCGTGCTCACCGGATTCGCCGTCTACAAGCCGGTGCAGCTCTCCTGGCTCACGGCGATCTTCGGCGGGTACCAGCTGGCGCGGTACTGGCACTTCTGCGCCGTCTGGCTGTTCGTCGGATTCTTGATCGTCCACGTGATCATGGTCTTCGTCGCGGATCCCGCGTCGTTCCGGGCGATGATCACCGGGCGGTATCGGGGGAGGTACACGCGCGATGAGCCGTAAGCCGACCCGCCGCGCCTTTCTCGCTTCGGGCGCCGCGGCGGCGCTCGCCGCATGCGGATGGGACGGCGGCCGTCACGGGCGCCCTCTGTTGGCCGACATCAGCCGGTTCAACGACTGGTTCTCCGAGCGCCTCTTCTCCGAGACGCGCCTCGCGCCCAAGTTCGATCCGGCCGACCGCAGTCGGAGCTTTCCGAACTATCACATCGCCGCGATGACGCCCCGGCTCGCCGACCCCGCGGCGTGGCGGCTGGAGGTCGGAGGCCTGGTCCGCACGCCCCTCTCGCTCACCGTCGATGACGTGAAGCAGCTCGGCACCGAGCGCTATACGGTCGCGCACCATTGCGTCGAGGGGTGGTCGGCCATCGCGACGTGGGCGGGGACGCCGCTCCGCGCCCTCGCCGCCCGGGCCGGCGTCCTGCCGGCCGCGCGGTACGTCCGCTTCGACTCGTTCGATCGGGACTACTACAACGGGTGGGACCTCGCCTCCGCCATGCACCCGGAGACGATACTCGCCTTCGGGTTCAATGACCGGCCGATCATGCCGGAGCATGGGGCCCCGCTCCGCCTCTACGCCCCGCACAAGCTGGGCTACAAGCTTACCAAGTACCTCACGAAGATCACCTTCACCACCGACCGCCCCGGCGGATACTGGGAGGACCAGGGCTACCCCTGGTACGGCGGCGTATGACACGCATCCTCCCGCTCGCCGTCGCGCTCCTGGCCGTAGCGGCCTGCGGTCGCGACCGGCCGATGGCGGAGAGCACCGACATGAATGATTCGATGCCGGTGGCCCGCGCCATGCACGACGCCAAGGCGCGCGACTCGATGCTCGACACGATGCCCGGGGGGGAGATGGTGCGGGGCGACTCCGCGGCCGCCGAGCGGCTGCTGAAGAAGAAGATGTAGCGCCGCTCTACCCGGAGCCGCCCGCCTCCCGCGGCGCCGCGACCTCCCGCAACAGGGTGATCAGCTCGTCGAGGTTGAGCCCGTGCCGGTACGCGTCGCGCAGCACCCGCCGCGCCACGCGGCGGCGAGCGGCCTCGCGCTGCCCATCGTCGAGGTTCGCGTCCTCGCGCACGAAGGACCCCACCCCGCGCCGCGTTCCGAGCAGACCCTCGCGTTGCAGCTCGCGATACGCCTGCCGCACGGTATTCGGGTTCACCCGCACCTCGGCTGCGACCTCGCGCACGGACGGCAACGCCTCGCCCGCCGTGAGGCCGCCCAAGAGCACGGCGCGCCGGATCTCGTCCATGATCTGGACGTAGATCGCGCGGTCATCCTCAGGATCAATCCGAATCAGAAGGGGCATAGCCGCAGTATCACTAGTGTAATAGGTAGCTAGCACACTAGTGCAATCCGGACGCACAGGCAAGCGCTCGCGGCTGGCTCACAAACCGCACGTGACATTATATCAGTTCAATAGTTATCTAGTACAGCAGCTCACAGCAGGACTCGCGGTTCCCCGTTGGTTGCCGCCCGCCTCATGCTTATGTTCTTTCGGTCCAAATGGTTACCACTATGCCCGCTCCGCCCCGATGACCGAGGCCGAGCTCGACTCCAGGCTCTCAGAGCCGGCGCCCGAAGACGTTGCAGCCGTCGGCACCCTGCGTGGGACACTCGCGGTACTCGGCGCCTCTGGGAAGATGGGGCCCACGCTCGCACGCCTGGCGCTCCGCGCCGCGGAGGCTGCCGGTACAGAACTCCGGGTCGTGGCGATCTCGCGGTTTCGTGAGCCGGGAGTCCGCGACGACCTCACGGCCCGGGGCGCGGAAGCCGTTACCGCGGACCTCACCGACCCAACGGCATATGATCGCCTGCCGGACGCCGAGCAGGTGGTGTTCATGGTCGGGCACAAGTTCGGTAGCTCCGCCGATCCCGCACGCACGTGGGCGACGAACGTCCTCGCTCCCGCATACGCCGCGGAGCGGTACGCGGGCGCGCGCATCGTCGCCTTCTCGACCGGAAACGTGTATCCGCTCACGCCCGTCGCATCGGGCGGCGCGACCGAAGCGGAGGCTCCGGCTCCCGTGGGTGAGTATGCCTGGTCCGCCCTCGCGCGCGAGCGCGTGCTGACGCATGAGGCCCAACGCCACGGCACGCCGCTCGCCCTGCTCCGCCTCAACTATGCCGTGGAGCCGCGGTACGGCGTGCTGCGTGACATCGCCGACAGGGTATACCGGGGTGAGCCGATCGATCTCACGATGGGTCACGTCAACGTCATCTGGCAGCGGGATGCAAACGCCATCGCCCTGCGCGCCCTGGCACACGCCGGCGTACCGCCGTTCCTGCTCAACGTGACGGGTTCCGAAACGCTTGCCGTGCGCTTCCTCGCGGAGCAATTCGGGCACCGCTTCGGCCGCGTGCCGTCGTTTACCGGCCACGCAGGCCCGACCGCACTCTTGAGCAACGCCGCCCGGTGTCAGGAGCTCTTTGGTCCTCCCACGATGCGCATCGAGGCGAGGCTCGACGCGGTGGCGGAGTGGGTCCTGGCCGGGGGGCGGAGCCTCGGACGTCCGACGCACTACGACGAACGGGAGGGGCGCTTCTGATGGGCGAGCCCATGTGGCGGCGACGGCTCCGGCGCGGCCTCGTGATCCCGGCGCACCCGCTCGCGCTCACGGCGCGCCGCCGCTTGGACGAACGCCGCCAGCGCGCGCTGACGCGGTATTATCTCGCGGCGGGCGCGGGCGGCGTGGCGGTCGGCGTCCACACCACACAGTTCGCGATCCACGATCCGCGCAGCGGGCTGCTCGGGCCGGTGCTCGAGCTCGCGGCGGAGACGGCACGCGCGGCGCGCCCCACCGCCGTCCTGATTGCGGGGATCTGCGGCGGCCGCCGCCAGGCCATACGGGAAGCGCGGCTCGCGGTGGATCTGGGGTACCATGCCGCGCTCGTGAGCTTCGTCGGACTCGAGCGCCATCCCGACGATCGTCTGATCGAGCACCTCGAGGCGATCGGCGAGGTGATTCCGGTCTTCGCCTTCTACCTCCAGCCCGCGGTGGGCGGCCGACCGCTCGACTATCGCTTCTGGCGCCGCGTGGCGGCGCTCGAGCGGGTCGTCGCGATCAAGATCGCGCCCTTCGACCGCTACCGGACGCTCGACGTCGTCCGGGCGGTGCACGACGCCGGACGCGCCGGCGAGATCGCGCTGTACACCGGAAACGACGACCACATCCTCCTCGATCTCCTGACCTCGTTCCGCCCACCCGGATCGCCGCGCACGATGCGGATCGTGGGCGGGTTGCTTGGGCAGTGGGCCGTCTGGACGCATCGCGCCGTCGCGCAGCACGCTCGCTGCCGGCGGGTGGGCGCGCACGTACCCCGAAGTCTCCTGACCCTCGCCGCCCAGCTCACCGACGCCAACGCGGCGATCTTCGACGTGGCACACCGATTTCGCGGTTCCATCGCCGGCGTGCACGAGGTGCTGCGGCGCCACGGTCTCCTCCGCGGCCGCTGGTGTCTCGATCCGAACGAAGACCTCTCACCGGGGCAGGCGCGCGCGATCGAACGCATCTGGCAGGCCTACCCGCACCTCCGGGACGACGACTTCGTGGCGGCGCACCGCGACGCATGGCTTCGGTGACCGGCGGCGGCTGAGCCGAGACGATGCCGCGCCTCCATACCGGCGCCTCCACCCTGCTCCGCACGAGCTGGCGCGGCGATCTGCGCTATCTCCTCGGCGGGCGCGCCCTTCGGAGCGTGACGCAGGGCTACCTCGGCATCGTCGTGCCGCTCTACCTCGTGGCCGCCGGGTACGACACGGTGCGCATCGGCGCACTGCTCACCGTGGCGGCCGCGAGCAGTGCGGGGCTCACCGCACTCGTCGGGTTTGCCGCGGATCGCTGGGGACGCAAGCCGCTCTTGATCGGTCTTGGCCTCGCCACGGCGGCCGGCGGACTCGTCTTCGCTCTCACCACGAATTACGTGGCGCTGGTCGCGGCGGCGGCCTTCGGCACGATCGGCAGCGGCGGCGCCGCGGGGAGCGGCGGCGCGTTCGGCCCCTACTACCCTGCCGAGCAGGCGCTCATCGCGGAGCACGCGGGAGACCGCGATCGCACGACCGTCTTCGCGGGTCTGTCGTTCGTCGGGGTCATCGCCGCGGCGTTAGGCGCGGGGCTCGCGGGCCTCCCGCGGCTCTTCGTCGCCGCGGGACTCGGTCCCAAGCTCGACGGCTACCGCGCGCTGTTCGGGCTCACGGTGGTGATCGGCATCGCGATGGCGCTCGTGATCCTTCCGGTCACGGACTCGAGCGTACGGGACGGCCGTGCGGAACCCCGCACGCCCCCGCCGCTCTCTCCGCGCACCAGGGAGCTGCTCGTCCGTTTCGGCGTCACGAACGCGGTGAACGGCCTGGCGATCGGCTTTCTCGGGCCGATCATGGCGCTCTGGTTCCACCTGCGCTACGGGGTCGATTCGGCGATGATCGGCGCGCTCTACCTCACGATCAACGTCGCGGCGATGATCCCCTACCTCGGTGTCCCCTGGGTGACGCGTCGGCTGGGCGGCGTCGTGCGCACCGTGGTGACGGTCCGCCTGATCTCGGCCGCCATCCTCGCCGTCATCCCGCTGATGCCGTCGTTTCTCCTCGCGGGTGCCGCGTATCTCGTGCGGATGCTGGTGAACGCGGTCTCCGTACCGGTGCGGCAGTCCTATGTGATGGGGATCGTGCCTCCCGCCGAGCGCTCGCGCATGGCCGCCTTGTCCAATCTGCCCGCCCGCATCTTCGCGCTCACGGGCCCGGTGCTCGCGGGCGTCATGCTCCGGACGCTCTGGATCGGCGTTCCGCTCGAGCTGGCGTCGGGACTCCAGCTGGCGTACTCGGGGCTGTACTGGCGCTTCTTCCGGAACGTGCGGCCGCCCGAAGAGTACGAGGAGCCGAACCTCGATTCCGGGAGCAACGCGTGACGGACGATACGGGTCGGATGGTAAAGCTCGAGGTGCCGGACGGCACGACGATGGGCGCGTACACGGTGCGCCCGGCGGGCGCGGGAACGCCACCCGGCCTCGTGCTCTTCCAGGAGGCGTTCGGCGTGAATGGGCACATCCGTGACGTGGCGCGCCGCTTCGCCGCGGAGGGATTCGTCGTCGTGGCGCCCGAGATGTTTCACCGCACGGCGCCCGGGTTCGAGGGATCCTACGACGACTTCGAGACCGTCCGGCCCCACGTCATGGCGCTGACCGCCGACGGGATGGTGGCCGACGCGACGGCGGCGCATCGGTGGCTCGTCGGAGACGGCGGCGCGGAGCCGGCTCGCACCGCGGCCATCGGCTACTGCATGGGTGGACGTGCCGCATACCTCGCCAATGCCGCGCTGCCGCTCGCATGCGCGGCCTCGTACTACGGAGGAGGCATCGCCCCGGCGCTGCTCGACCGCGCCCGGCAGCTCCATGGCGCGCACTTGTTCTGCTGGGGCGGCAAGGACACACACATCCCCATCGAGCAGCGCCGCGCCGTGGGCGACGCCGTGCGCCTCGCCGGCAAATCGTTTGTCGAGATCGAGTTTTCCGACGCCGATCATGGCTTCTTCTGCGATCAACGGAAGAGCTATCACCCGGCGTCCGCGCGGGAAGCCTGGGCGCTCACCCTGGAGTTCTTCGCGATTCACACGGGAACGTAGGACGTCTCCCGTCTCACGGAAAAATCCCCATCTCCTCGTACGCCGCCGCGATCTTGTCGATAGCGTCGACGAACGCCGCGGTGCGCAGATCGGCGCCGTCCTTGGCGTGTTGGGCACGGACCTCGTGCACCTGCTCGTAGCCCGAGATCATCGTCTCTTCGAGCCCCGAGTTCACCAGATCGAGCTCGCTCGCGCCGTGTACCGCCCGGGCGCGTTCGCCCTCGGGCATGCGTTCGCCCACCAGATGCTCGACGCCCTCCACGATGCGGCGGAACGCGCCCTCCTCGAATCGCTTCTGCATGCGGCCGAAGCGGACGTGGGACATGTTCTTGAGCCACTCGAAGTACGAGACGGTCACGCCGCCCGCGTTGAGGTAGATGTCCGGGATCACGAGCATGTCGCGCTCGCGGAAGATCACGTCCGCCTCGGGGGTGGTCGGGCCGTTCGCCGCTTCGGCGACGATCTTCGCCTGGATCTTGGGCGCGTTGGCCGCCGTGAGCTGCCGCTCGAGCGCGGCGGGCACCAGGATGTCACACGGCATCTCGAGCACGGCGGCGGAGTGTTCGACGTCTTCCGCGCCGGCGAATCCGAGAATCGAGCCCCGCTCGGCGCGGTGCGCGATCGCGGCCTCGACGTCGAGACCGTCCTTCCCGTAGATCCCGCCCTCGTACTCGGCGATCCCCACGATCACCGCGCCGAGCTCCTGGAGAAACCGGGCCGCGTGTGAGCCGACATTGCCGAGCCCCTGGATGACGACCCGCTTGCCCTCGACGCCCGGCGTGAGCCCGAGCGCCTTCATGTCGTCCGCGCGCTCGCACGCGGCACGTACTCCGTAAGCGACGCCGCGGCCGGTGGCCTCGACCCGTCCCGCGATTCCCCCTTGGGTGACGGGCTTCCCCGTCACGCACGCGAGGGCGTTCAGCTCGTCACCCGCGGAGAGGGACACATACGTATCGGCCATCCACGCCATCTCGCGCGGGCCCGTACCGACGTCGGGCGCCGGGACGTCCACCCCCGGTCCGATGAACCGTTTCTTCACCAGCTCGAACGTATAGCGGCGCGTGATCGCCTCGAGCTCTCGATCGGAGTACTGCGACCGATCGATGCGGATGCCGCCCTTGGCACCGCCGAAGGGGACGTCCACGACGGCACACTTGTAGCTCATCAACGACGCGAGCGCGACGACTTCGTCGCGCTCGACGCTCATGCTGAACCGCACGCCACCTTTGGTGGGCAGGCGGTGGTGGCTGTGCTCGGCCCGCCACGCCTCGATCACGTCGATCGTCCCGTCATCTCGGCGAACCGGGAAGGTGACGTAGTAGACGGTATTGCACCGCCGGATCTGCGCGAGCAGGTGGGGGTCGTGTGCCGTCAAGCGCGCGGCACGATCGAACCCCGCCTCCACCTGCTCGAGGAAGCTCTTCCCATTGTGAGACGTCATCGCCAACCCTTCCGCCGAAGTTGGGAAGCCGGATGCACGCTCCAATGGTACTACAATGTCAGCGCCACCGACCCTCGATCCAGACCCAGCCGCCCCGCACATGGCGCCAGTACCCGCGCTCCCAGCGGGAATGATCGTGCGGCACGCGGACCCAGTGCCCCGGCACCCAATCGAAATCGCCCCGGAACCAGCGCCAGTGCCCGGCGATCCACACGAAGCCGAGCCCCGGCGCCCTGCCGATGCGCTCGACCCGCACCGGCGGCGGATGACGCACCACCACCACGCGGCCGGGTGGGGGGGGCGGGAGACATCCCAGTGCCGTCACGAGCGCGAGCGCGCCCGCGAGCCGGGCCATTCGTCGTATAGCGGCCTGCATCGTGTCCTCCCTCGTCCGTGCTCACGATATCCGACACCGTCTCACGCGCGGCGTTAATTCCACCCGAACGACGTTTCACCCCGGCTTCAGACTCCCTGCAGGCGTGGCGCGTCACGTTCACGCTACGTTTCCTCCAGGAGTGCTCATGGTGGCCGTCCAAGATCCCCCGCGCCTGGTCACGACGGGCCTGCCGCGGCTCGGCGGACCCGCGCCGCAGTTCGAGGCCCGCACCACGCACGGCATCGTCCGGCTCGAGGACTATGCCGGCCGCTGGCTCGTGCTCTTCTCCCATCCCGCCGACTTTACCCCGGTCTGCACGACCGAGTTCGTCGCCTTCGCCCAAGCGCATGACCGGTTCGCGGCGCGCAACTGCGCCCTGCTCGGTCTCAGCATCGATAGCGTGTACTCCCACATCGCGTGGGTGCGCGACATCGAGGAGGCGCTCGGCGTTCACGTTCCGTTCCCGGTGATCGCCGACCTC
>DATFMZ010000106.1:0-20579 GCA_035266665.1 Gemmatimonadales bacterium
CGCCGCGCCTCGGCCGGCGCGTCGTGGTCTACGGCGGGGGCAACACCGCCATGGACACTGCCCGCACCGTCAAGCGCCTGGGCGCCGCCGAGACGCTCATCGTCTATCGCCGCGACCGGGACCACATGCCTGCGCACGCCTTCGAAGCCGACGAGGCGCTCGAGGAAGGCGTGAAGATCAAGTGGCTCACGACGATCAAGGAGATCGTCGGCCCCGAGCTCACGGTCGAGATGATGGAGCTCGACGAGCACGGGCGGCCACACCCGACCGGCGAGTTCGAGACCCTCGAGGCGGATGCCGTCGTGCTCGCGCTGGGGCAGGAAACGGACAGCGCATTCCTGCGCCGCGTTCCCGGCGTCGACGTCGCCCCGGACGGGGCCGTCACCGTCGATGCCGGGATGATGACCGGCCGTCCGGGCATCTTCGCGGGTGGCGACATGGTGCCGGGCGAGCAGTCCGTCACCGTCTCGATCGGGCACGGCAAGCAGGCCGCACGGTCGATCGACGCCTGGCTCCGTGGCGAGCGCGTGGAGCGCCCCACACCGCCGCCCGTGGCCACGTTCGCGATGCTCCACCTGCCCGTCTACAGCGACGCGGATCCGAGCCCCCAGCAGATGCTGGCGCTCGAGGAACGCCTGCGCGGGTTCGACGAGGTCATCGCCGGCATCAGCGAACGCGCCGCGCGCTACGAGGCACGGCGCTGTCTCTCGTGCGGCACGTGCTACGAGTGCGACAACTGCTTCGCGGCCTGCCCCCAGGGCGCCGTCATCAAGCTGGGCCCCGGCCTGCGCTATCGGTTCGACTACGACCAGTGTACGGGCTGCGCCACCTGCTTCGAGCAATGTCCCTGTCACGCCATCGAAATGATGCCGGAGCCGGAAGGGGCACTGGCATGACCAAGCACGCAGCAA
The DNA here is from genome assembly GCA_035266665.1 of Gemmatimonadales bacterium. Lineage (GTDB taxonomy): Bacteria > Gemmatimonadota > Gemmatimonadetes > Gemmatimonadales > GWC2-71-9 > DATFMZ01. The sequence continues at coordinate 912 of DATFMZ010000106.1, forward strand.
TCCTGGACGGGAACACCGCCGTCGCGCACACCGCCTACCGGATCAATGAAGTGTGCGCGATCTATCCCATCACGCCCTCCTCCTCCATGGCGGAGCTCGCGGACGAGTGGGCATCGGCCGGCATCCCCAACATCTGGGGGAACATCCCCGTGGTGCAGGAGATGCAGAGCGAGGGGGGCGCCGCCGGCGCGGTGCACGGCGCACTTCAGGCCGGTGCGCTCACCACGACGTTCACGGCGTCGCAGGGCCTGCTCCTGATGATCCCCAACATGTACAAGATCGCGGGAGAGCTCACGGCGACCGTCTTCCACGTCGCGGCGCGCTCCGTGGCCACGCAGGCGCTGTCGATCTTCGCGGAGCACTCCGACGTGATGGCGACCCGCGGCACGGGTTTCGCCCTTCTCGCGTCGGGATCCGTGCAGGAAGCGCACGACATGGCGCTGATCGCGCAGGTCGCGACGCTCCGCTCGCGCATCCCCTTCCTGCATTTCTTCGACGGGTTCCGGACGTCGCACGAGGTCAACACGCTCACGTTGCTGAGCGACGATCAGATCCGTGCGATGGTGAACGACGACTTGGTGCGTGCGCATCGCGCGCGCGCCCTCAACCCGGAGCACCCGTTCATCCGCGGGACGGCGCACAACCCCGACACCTTCTTCCAGGCCCGCGAAACGGTGAATCCGTACTACGCCGCGGTGCCCGGAATCGTCCAAGCGGCGATGGACGAGTTCGCGGCGCTCACCGGCCGTCGCTATCGCCTCTTCGAGTACGCCGGTCCGCCCGACGCCGAGCGCGTGATCGTGACCATGGGCTCGGGGGCGGAGACGGCGCGCGAAACGGCGGCGGCGCTCGCGCGGGAGGGCGAGAAGGTCGGCGTCATGCAGGTGCGGCTCTTCCGGCCCTTCTCGGCGGAGCAGCTGCTCGCGGCACTTCCCGCAAGCTGCCGTGCCGTCGCGGTGCTCGAGCGCACGAAGGAACCCGGCGCCTCCGGCGAACCGCTCTATCTCGACGTGGTCGAGGCCCTCGCCCAGGCGGCGGCGCGCGGTCGGCGCTCCGCCATGCCCGTCGTGATCGGCGGGCGGTACGGATTGTCCTCCAAAGATTTCAGTCCGGCGATGGCCAAGGCCGTCTTCGACGAGCTCGGCGTCCCGGAACCGAAGCACGGGTTCACGGTGGGCATCGTCGACGACGTCTCCCACACGAGCCTCACCTTCGATCCCGCGTACTCCATCGAGCCCGACGACGTGACCCGCGCGGTCTTCTACGGCCTCGGCGCCGACGGCACCGTCGGCGCAAACAAGAACACCACGAAGATCATCGCCGAAGACGCGGGGCTTTATGCCCAGGGCTACTTCGTGTACGATTCCCACAAGTCCGGTGCGCAGACGGTCTCGCACCTGCGCTTCGGGCCTCGGCCCATCCGCGCCCCCTATCTCATCAACTCCGCAAATTTCGTCGGGTGCCACCAGTTCAACTTCGTGGAGCGCCACGACGTGCTCGGCCTCGCGGCGCCCGGCGCCACGTTCCTCCTCAACAGCCCCTACGGTCCCGCGGACGTCTGGGAACATCTCCCCCGTTCGGTTCAGCAACGGATCATCGACAAGCACCTTCGGTTCTACGTGATCGACGCGAGCGACGTCGCGGAGCGGGCCGGGCTCAAGGGACGGACCAACACGGTGCTCCAGACCTGCTTCTTCGCGATCTCCGGGGTGTTGCCGCGCGACGCGGCGATCGCGCAGATCAAGCGCTCCATCCAGAAGACCTATGGCGCGAAGGGCGAGCAGGTGGTGGAGCGGAACTTCCGGGCGGTGGACGCTGCCCTCGCCGAGCTCCACGAGGTCCCGGTCCCGCGCGAGGCCACGAGCACGTTCGAGCGCACGCCGGTCGTGCCCGCGAATGCGCCGGACTTCGTGCGCGACGTGACCGCGCTGATGCTCGAGGGACGCGGAGACGAGATCCCCGTCAGTCTCATGCCCGCCGACGGAACGTTCCCCTCCGGAACCGCGGCCTACGAGAAGCGCGGCATCGCCGATGCGGTCCCCGTGTGGCGTCCCGAGCTGTGCATTCAGTGCGGGCAGTGCGGCTTCGTCTGCCCGCACAGCGTGATCCGCGCCAAGTACTACGACGAGGCGCGTCTCGACGCCGCGCCCGCCACGTTCAAGTCGGCCGAGGTCAACGCCCGCGGCTACCCCGACGTGCGGTTCAGCCTCCAGTTCTACGTCGAGGACTGCACCGGCTGCGGCCAGTGCATCGAAGCGTGCCCCGCCCTGAGCACCACCGAGGAGGGTATCAAGGCCATCAACCTCGAGCCCAAGGCGCCGCTGGTCGCGCCGGAACGCGAGAACATCGCGTTCTTCGAGACGCTCCCGGTGAACGAGCGCGCGCGCATCGACTTCGCCAACGTGCGCGGTGTGCAGTTCCTGGAACCGCTCTTTGACTTCTCGGGAGCCTGCGCGGGATGCGGCGAAACGCCGTACGTGCGCCTGCTCTCCCAGCTCTTCGGCGATCGCATGATGGTGGCGAACGCCACCGGCTGTTCATCGATCTACGGCGGCAACCTGCCCGTGACGCCGTGGAACAAGAACGGCGAGGGGCGCGGCCCGGCGTGGTCCAACTCCCTCTTCGAGGACGCCGCGGAATTCGGCCTCGGGTTCCGGCTTGCCGCCGACAAGCACCTCGACCTCGCCGTGGCCCGGCTCCAAGCGCTCGCGCCGACCCTGGGTGAGGCGTTCGTGCACGAAATCCTCACCGCGCCGCAGATCAAGGAATCGGAGATCCGTGCCCAGCGGATCCGGGTCGCGGAGCTCAAGACCAAGCTGCTCGCGCGTGCCGCGGACGACGCGATCGCGCGCGACCTGCTCTCGGTCGTGGATCACCTGGTCCGGCGAAGCATCTGGATCGTGGGTGGCGACGGCTGGGCGTACGACATCGGCTACGGCGGGCTCGATCACGTCCTGGCGAGCGGCCGCAACGTCAACATCCTGGTGCTCGACACCGAGGTCTACTCCAACACCGGTGGGCAGGCGTCCAAGGCCACGCCGCTCGGCGCGATCGCCAAGTTCGCGGCCGCGGGCAAGCGGGTCGCGCGGAAGGATCTCGCCCTCCAGGCCATCGCGTACGGAGACGTCTATGTCGCGCAGATTGCGATGGGCGCCGACCCACAGCAGTCGCTCGAAGCGCTCCGGGAAGCCGAGGCGTACGAGGGCACGTCGCTGATTCTGGCCTACAGCCACTGCATCGCCCACGGCTTCGATCTGCGCTACGGCATGAAACAACAGGCGCTTGCCACCGCGAGCGGATACTGGCCGCTCTTCCGCTACAACCCCGCGATGCGTGGCGTGGGGGAAAGCCCGTTCCGACTCGACTCGCCGCGGCCGACCATCCCGCTCAAGGACTTCGTCTATAACGAGCTCCGGTATCGCGCGCTGATCACGACGCGCCCGTCGGAGGCCGAGGCGTTGCTGCGGCAGGCACAGGCCGGCGTCGACGAGAAGTACAAGAGCTACGAAGAGCTCGCGAGTCTCGGGGGGCCGGCCGCACCAATGCAGGCGGCGACGACCATCAAGGCCACGCGGTAGCTCCGCGATGCTCAGTGCGTCGTGTCCGGCACGACGCGCACCGAGTCCAACCGAATCGGCACCTTTCGGAACAAGGGGTTCCGGCAGCCCGGCGGCACCGTGGGCATGTACGGGACGCGGCCGGCGTGGGGCGCCACCCCCTCCGGCGCCGTGATCGGCGCGGGGCCAACCGGCATCGGGCACGCGGGGAGCCCGCGTGCCCCGAACGCCGTGGCCAATCGTCGGAGTGCGGAATCCCGGAGCGCCGGAAGGCGTAGCGAATCCCGGGGCACGACGATGATGGGCGGGCGCGGTGCCGGCTGCTGCGCCCATGCGACGGCGGGACATCCCGCCAGCAGCGCGCCGACAAGCAGGGGACGGAAACCTCGGGCCATAACTCCTCCACGGTAAGGATGCCCCGGGGCGGCGACCGTCGCAACTCGCGCGAAGACGCCCCGGGCCCCATCTTGGGCCCCATGCCCGATCTCCTGGGGCATCTTCGGACGTCGCTCGCCGAACGCTATGACATCGAGCGCGAGCTGGGACGCGGCGGCATGGCGGTGGTCTTTCTCGCCGCCGACGCCAAACACGGCCGCCGGGTCGCGCTCAAGGTGCTGCGTCCGGAACTCGCCGAATCGCTCGGTGCCGAGCGCTTCGTGCGCGAAATCGAGATCGCGGCACGTCTCTCCCACCCGCACGTGCTGGCCCTGTACGATTCCGGCAACGCCGGCGGATTTCTGTTCTACGCCATGCCCTTCGTGGAAGGCGAGTCGCTGCGCGACCGCCTCGAACGCGAGCGTCAGCTCCCGCTCGCCGATGCCATCCAGATCGCGCGCGAAGTGGCCGATGCCTTGGGCTATGCGCACAGCCTCGGCGTCATTCACCGAGACATCAAACCCGAGAACATCCTCTTCCAGGCGGGTCATGCGGTCGTCAGCGATTTCGGGATCGCACGCGCGATCGACGTCGCGGGCGGCGAGCATCTGACCGAGACCGGCATCGCGATCGGTACGCCCGCGTACATGAGTCCCGAGCAGGCGTCGGGCGAGGGGCGACTCGACGGGCGCACCGATCTCTACTCGCTCGCCTGCGTCCTCTACGAAATGCTGGGCGGGCAACCCCCGTTCACCGGTCCAAGCGCACAGGCCGTCCTCGCGCGGCACACCATAGATCCGGTGCCGCCACTCCGCACGCTTCGCCCAACCACACCCGAGAGCGTCGCACTCGCCGTCGAGACGGCACTCGCCAAGGTGCCGGCGGACCGGCACGCCACCGCACACGACTTCGTCCGTGCGCTCGAGGCCCCGGCCCCACCCGGGCCCCGCGCCGCCCCGGCGCCGTTCCAACGCCGCATCCGCATGGGGATCGGCCTCGCGGTCGGAGCCGCACTCGTCGCCTTCGCCGGATGGAAGCTCCTGAGCGGACCGCTCGGCGCACCGGGCTCGCGACAGCTCGCGGTGCTGTACCTCGAGAATCAGTCGGGAGATTCGAGCAACGCGTATCTCGCGGACGGGATCACCGAGGAAATCATCAATCGTCTCGGGCAGGTGCGACAGCTCATCGTCAAATCGGGCGACGCGGTCAGGCGCTTCCGCGGCTCCGCGACGGGCATCACCGAGATCGGTCGAATGCTCGGTGTGTCGGATCTCGTGACCGGGCGCATCGATCGCACGGGCGGACGCCTCCGTGTGCACGTCTCGCTCGACGCCGTCGCGGGGGACCGGCACCTGTGGGGCGACACGTACGATCTCGGCGGCGGTGACGTGCTCGCGATCGAGGACCAGATCGCGCAGGCGGTCGCGGGGGAGATCGTCGGACGTCTCGCGCCCGCCGACAGCACGGCGCTCGTCACGCGGCCGACGAACAACCGACAGGCCTACGACCACTACCTCAAGGGCAACTTCTACCTCGCGCGGCGGACCTCGGTATCCGACGGCCGCCACGCGCTGGATGAGTACCAGGCCGCGCTCAAGCTCGACCCCAACTTCGCCGCGGCGTACGGCCGGATGGGGCTGGACTACGGGATCTGGGCGAATTGGCCCTGGCCGCATCCAGGACTCACGAAGGACAGCGTCCTCGCACTCGGTCTCGCGGCCGCAAACCGCGCGATCGCGCTCGACAGTTCGAGTGCGGACGGGTGGCTCGCCCGCGGATTCCTGTTGATTCCGACGCCCGGCGGGGAGATCGGCGATCACGGGTTCAGCCTCGATCCGGTGCTGCTCGGCGGCGCCGGCGGCCTCGTCTGCCCGCCGCATGAGCCGAATTGTACGACCGAAGCGCTGCGTGCACTCCGGCGGGCGATACGCCTCGAGCCACGCAACGCCGAGATCTGGTATCAGAACGGCCGCGCTGAGCTCGTCGATGCCTTCGAGCATCACCGGACGGCGCCGGACTCGTCGCTTCGCCACTCGTTGACGCTCGCCCCGGATCGCGCGGTCTCGGCGTGGCTCCTCGCCGTGCTCCACGTCCAGGCACATCACTGGAACCTCGCGCTCCGGTACGCGGACAGCTCGATCACGCTCGGACGCCGTGACCCATCCATTCGGTCGCTGCGCCTCGCGGCGCACCTCGGCCAGGGGAACGTGTCCGCCGCCCGGGCCGACGTCGACACCATGGAATCGATGCTCGCGCAACGTCCCGCTACGGATACCGCCGCCGCCGCGTACGGCGCGGCACTGCAGATCGTCGTCACCGCACGAGCGGGCGACACGGCGCAGGCCCGCCGGGCGCTGGCGGCGTTCGTGGCACACTACCATCCGGATATAGCCTCGGATCCCCTGATTACCCGCTGCGCTGCCGCCGCCTTCGCGGCCACCGGTGACCGCGATCATGCGTTCGGCATGTTGGAGCGGCTGCCGCCCGGTTCATTCTGGATCACCTTCTCCCACCCCGTCTGGGATCCCATGCGCACCGATCCGCGGTTCCAGGCGATGCTGGACGCCACGCAATCCGCGTCGCACACCCCACGTTCGGAGGAATCGTGACTCGGCGAACCCTCCTTGCGGTTGCTCCCGCCGCCGCGCTGGCCCTGCTCATGGGATGCGCGGCCCGCGGCCCCGACCTCACCCCGCGCGAAGGGTATGTCCATGTCACGGGCGGACGAATCTGGTACCGCATCGTCGGAACGGGCCCGGGCACGCCGCTCCTGCTGATCCATGGCGGTCCCGGCGTCCCGAGCTACTACCTTCGATCACTCGCGGCACTCGGCGACGAGCGCCCGGTGATCTTCTATGACCAGCTCGGTGCGGGCCGCTCCGACCATCCGACGGACACCACCCTCTGGCGTCTCGCCCAGTACGTGCAGCGTCTCGGCGAGCTCCGCGATTCGCTCGGCCTCACGGACGTCGATCTCTACGGCCATTCCTTCGGGACGATGATCGCCGTGGACTACATGCTCACCAAGCCCAAGGGGGTGAAGAGCCTGATCCTGGCCGGTCCCGTGCTCAACAGCACGCGCTTCCTGCGCGATCGGGACAGCCTGCGGGCGACCTTGCCCGATTCGATCCGGCGTGCCCTCGTCGAACACGAGCGCGACCACACCATGAACTCTCGGGAGTACCAGGCCGCACAGATGGTGTTCATGCATCACTTCCAGTCGATCACCGATCCTTGGCCTCCGGTCTTGGACAGCGCTGTCCAGGCGTACGCGCGCGACCGGATCGGCATGGACTTGGTGCTCGACGTCCGCCACGACACCGCGACCTATGACCGCACGGACCGCCTCGGCGAGATCACCGTGCCGACGCTCATCGCCGTCGGCCGATATGATCGCAGCACGCCGTCTACGGCTGCGTATTACCAGAGCCTGATGCCGCACGCCGAGCTGGTGGTCCTCGAGCACAGCGCCCATCTCCCGATGATCGACCAGCCGGCGCGCTACGTCGCGGTGCTCCGGGCCTTTCTCGACAGCGCAGATGCCGGAACGGCCCGCGACTGAGCCGACCGGACGCGGGGCCGTCCGCAGGCCATTGCCAAGCGCGCTGCGACGAGGAATACTCGCAGATGCCAAGGATGCCCGCATGACACCCGTCCGCGCCGCTCTCGGCGTCCTCGCCGCGCTGCTCGTGACCGGCGTACCGTCCGCGGCCCAGCAGCCGGATCGCATCGCGCGCGCGCAACGCACGATGGTGGTGATGCTGGACTCCACGCTTCCCGCCGTCCCGTTCGCGCAGTGGTTGGCCCAGACGGCCGGCGTGCCGTCGAGCGCCATCCGCTGGGAGGTCAACGATTGCGGGGAAGGGGGTGATGGCCTCGCCGCGCCCACCTGTGTCGAGGCGGCGATGGACCTCGCCCCCGACACCGCCGCGCACGTGAGCCTCATCCTGGCGGACACGGCGGGCCACCCCGCCGCGCCCGCGGTGTGGCTCCTGTACGTCACCGCCGACACGACGGTGACCTACTTCAAGCGACTGCCGGACTGGGCGGCCTTCATCCGTCGACGCGCGCACTGACGGGGCGCCCGGGCCCCCGCCCCTTGCCCGGCACCGCCGGAAGCGGGATTTTGACGCGTGCCCTGGACGACCGCCCCCCTTCCAATCCGCTTCCGCACGCCCGACCGATCGGCGAGGGTGAGTGATGCAAAGGCGTAGCCTCACCCGCGTCTACGGGCAGGTCCTGATCTACGCGGGTGTCGCGCTGGTCGCGACCCTCCTCATCACCAACCCGGCCTGGACTGAGCTGCCGCTCGTCACCCTCGGCCTCGGCGTCGCCACGGTCCTGCTCCGGGGATTCTACATCCCCCTGGGCAAGTACTCCGCCCTCACGCAGACGTCGCTCGTCGCGCTGACCGGCGGCCTCCTCGTGGGGCTCGCGCCCACGGCCGCGGCGCTGGCGGCCGGGGTATTCGTCTGCGATTGGCTCTGGCACCGTAAGACCATTGGTAGCGCACTCGTGAACGTCGGGCGTGAGACGATCGCGTTCACCGCGGCCTACGGCATCTATCGGATCGCGCTCCGATTGAGCGGGCAACTCCCCGGTCGCATCACGATCGACCTCCTCCCCGCCACCGCGGCCTTCGTCGTCGGCTACTTCGTGCTCGCGCGCGCGATGTTGTATTTCACCCTCCTGATCCGCGAGAAGCTCGAGCCCGACGAGCGCGTCCTCATCCTGCGCTACGAGTCCATCGCGTACGCGCTCACGGTCATTGCGGCGGCCACGATCACGGTGACGGTCGCCGCGCTGCCGACGCTGGCGTGGCTCTTCGTGGGTGCCTTCCTGGGCGCCGCCGGCCTCATGGTGCGCCGCGTGCTCTACGAGGCCATCACCGCCGAGGAGCAGAGCAAGATCCATCAACTCCAGGCCGTGATCTCGAGCGGCGTGGATCTCGAGACGGCGTTCAATCAGATCGAACGCCTGGCGCATCGGCTGCTGGACTGGGGGGATTACCGCATCTATCGTCTCGTGGACGGCGCCCCCGCCCTCACATATCGGGGCCGCTTCGGTTGGCCGAATCGTGCCGACCCGTCCGACGCGCTCGCCACGCTGCGCGCGGAGGCCATGAACGGCCGCATGGTGGCCGTGGATGACTGTGCCACCGATCCCCGTCTGGCAGCCCACACGGGTCCCGCGCGGAGTCTGGTGATCGCGCCCCTCGTGTTCGGGGACGTCGTACTCGGCACGCTCGAGGTCGACTACCACAAGCGCCATCACTATCGCGGGAAGCAACTCACCATCATTGGGTCCTTCGCGACCCAGCTCGCGACCGCGATGCACATCGCGGACCTGCGGCGTCCGCTCCTCGAAACGGTGGCGAGCATCGGTCGCGAGATCGAGACGCTGGCCCGTGCGGCCGAAGCGCTGCGCCCGGTAGCCGGCGCCGTGGCGGCGTCGACCGAAGGCATCCGCCAGAGCGCGGCCCAGCAGGACCGGATCGTCGCGGGCGGCCTCGAGGCCACGGGACGCCTGAGCGCCGCGGCCGCGGAGGTGCGGGAGGATGCCGCGGCGGCGACCTCGGCAACGGACACCGCGAGCGGGGTGGCGAGCGCACAGCGCGATCGCATCGGCGAGGCCGTGCAACGGCTCGTCCAGCTCAAGAGCGTCGTGGGCGAAGCCGGCTCACGGGTAGGCGCCCTCGCGCAGGTCGCACATCAGATCACCGGATTTCTGACCTCGATCAACGAATTCGCGAGCCAAACCAATCTGATCGCGTTGAACGCCGCGATCGAAGCCGCCCGCGCGGGCGCGCACGGCCACGGCTTCGCGGTCGTCGCCGCCGAGGTGAAACGCCTCGCCGATCAGAGCACCGGGGCCACGCGGGAAGCCTCCCGCCTCACCGCGTCCATGCAGAAACAGCTGCGCGAAGTGATCGGGCAGATGGAACGGGGCCAGGACGCGGCGCAGGGGGTGGAGGAGCTTTCGGCGGCGGCCTTCGAGGCGTTACGAGCCATCGAGGAGGCCACCGTGGAAGCGACGGCGCGCGCCCGGCGTATCGCGGACTCCGCCGCGGGGCAGGATGAGCGCTCGACCGAGCTTCGGACGCGCATGGAGAACATCGCCGCGCTGTCGGGGCGCAACCGCACCGACGCGGAAGCGGTGGCGACGCAGGCGCAGGCGGCGGCGAGCGGCCTCGCGGATCTCGAGGCGGCCACCCGCGAGCTGGAGCTGGTCGCCCGGGCGCTGGACGAGATCACACGGCGGGTGACCGCGACCGACGGGAATCACGGAAGCGCGGCAACACCCCTCACGAACCCGGCGACGGCTTCGGATTGAAGAGCTCCGGGCGCGCCGCGCCCGCCACGTGGATCATCCCCAACATCCCCTTCCAAACGACCCGCGTCACCGCGTGGTCCACGAGCTTGATCGTCTCGGGCACCGGCGTCTCGAGCTCGAAGACGCCGCAGCTCCCCGGGGGAACCGCGTGCATGTCAATGTTGTGGGCGTTGTGGCTGCCCATCGGGTTGGTCAGGGTGAGGCGGACCCTGTCACCCCGCCGGACGCGGATCATCGGACCGGGCACCTGTCCGCCGAACGTCATCCAGGGAAAGGCCACGCGCGGCTCGATCTCGGCGGTCACCTCCTGGACGTCGCGCTCCCCGCCGACGCGCTTCGGCCCGACAAATGCCACGAACCTGGCGGCCGGCCGGCGTCGCGCGTCATCTACACGACAACCTGCGGGATGTGCATGGCGGCGCCTCACGGCATGGGGATACGGATGCCGGTGCGAGGATCGAACAGGTGGAGCTTCCGCGGATCGAAGCGTAGCTCGATGGGCTCGCCCTCGCGGGCGGGCGTGTCCGGGTCGAGGCGCGCGACCAGTTGCCTGCCGTCAGGCGAGCCACCCGACCCGGCGTCGTCCGTCGCCGTCAGTTCCATGAACGCCGAAGCGGCCGGCTCACCATCTTCGAGGAACAGATAGGCGTACATGTCCGCGCCCGTCGACTCGATGATATCGACGGCGGCGGTGACGGTGACGCCCGTGTCGTTGCCGGCTCCGGCATGCTCGAGCGCTTCGGGACGCAACCCGACGACGACCTCGCGGCCGGCATCGTGTGCCGCGAGCGCACGGCGGTGCGCGGCGATGAGCGGGACAGGGCCCAGAGGAGTGCGCAGCCGGTCGTCCTCGACGGTCGCAGGCAGCAGGTTCATGGCCGGCGCGCCGATGAAACCGGCGACGAAGAGGTTGGCCGGCCGATCATAGAGCTCGCGGGGCGTGCCGACCTGCTGGACATAGCCGGCACGCAGCAGGGCGACACGGTCGCCGAGGGTCATGGCTTCCGTCTGGTCGTGCGTGACGTAGACGGTCGTGGTGTCGAGCCGTTTCTGGAGCCGTGAGAGCTGCGTGCGCATCTCGAGGCGGAGCCTGGCGTCCAGGTTCGACAACGGCTCGTCCATCAGGAACGCCCTGGGATCGCGAACGATGGCGCGGCCCATCGCCACGCGCTGGCGCTGGCCGCCGGACAGCTGCGCCGGTTTGCGGTCGAGCATGCCGGCCAGCCCCAGGGTGTCGGCGACATCGGCAACCTTGCGACGCAAGACGTCGGCGGGCGTGCGGGCCATCTTCAGCGGAAAGGCGAGGTTCTCGCGGACGGTCATATGCGGGTAGAGCGCGTAGTCCTGAAAGACCATGGCGATGTCGCGGTCCTTCGGCCCCATGTCATTGACCACGGCCCCGCCGATCCTGACCACGCCCTGCGTGATGTCTTCGAGCCCGGCGATCATGTTCAAGGTGGTGGTCTTACCGCAGCCGGACGGGCCGACGAGGATCACGAACTCGCCGTCGGCGATCTCGAGGTCGAGCTCATGGACGGCAACCGTGCCGTCCGGGTAGCGCTTCGTCACGCCGTCGAGGACGATTTCCGCCATGCGTTCTCCTTCTGCAGTGTCGGCCTCGCCTATCCCTTGACCGCGCCGGCCGTCAGCCCGGAGATGATGCGGCGCTGGAACAGGAGGACGAAGAGCACCACCGGGATCGTGATGACCACGGCGGCAGCCGCGATGGAGCCGATAGGCTGCTGAAATTGTGAGCTGCCGGTAAAGAAGGCGATCGCGGCGGGCACCGTGCGCGCGCGCTGCGTCGACGTCAGTGAGATGGCGAAGAGGAAGTCGTTCCAGCAGAAGATGAACACGAGGATCGCGGTGGTCACGATGGCGGGCATCGCCAGCGGCGCGATCACGCGGATGAACGCCTGGAAGGGCGTGGCGCCATCCATCTGCGCGGCCTTCTCGAGCTCCCACGGCATCTCGCGGAAGAATGCCGACAGGATGTAGATCCCCAGCGGCAGCGAAAACGTCATGTAGGGGACGATCAGTCCGACCCAGGTGTTGAAGATGCCGATGCCCCGCTCGATGTCGAAGAGCGGGCTGACCAGCGAGATCTGGGGGAACATGGCGACCAGCAGCGAGAGCCCGATGAACCACCGCTTGCCAGGGAACCGCAGGCGGGTGATCGCGTAGGCCGCCATGGTGGCGAGGGAGACGGCGATGGCCGTGGCGATCAGCGCAATGCCGATGGAGTTGAGGAGTGCATGGAGGAACTCCGACGTCCGGAAGATCCCGGCGTAATTCCCGAGCGTCCAGTGGCGTGGCCAGAGGCGGCCGCCATCGGTGCCGATCTCGGCCGGCGACTTGAACGACAGGGCGAGGATCCACCAGACGGGGAACAACGTCCAGAGGAGGACGAGCACGTTGGCCGCGCTCCAGCCGACGGTGCGCCGGGCGGCTCTCACGCGTCGCGCTCCCCCGTACTCCCGGGCGCCGCCGCGCCGAGGAAGCGAATGAAGACGAACGCGATGAGGGCGGCCACCACGAAGACGAGCACCGAGATGGCCGAGCCCACGCCCAGGTTCAGGGCGGTGAAGAGGTTGTCGTAGCCGAGGATCGAGACCGAGCCGGTGCCGTGGCTGCCGCCCGTCATGATGTAGATGTTGTCGAAGATGCGAAACGCGTCGAGGCTGCGGAACAGGAGCGCGACGACGATGGCCGGGGTCATGAGCGGCAGCGTCACGCGCCGGAACCGCTGCCAGGCCGAGGCGCCGTCGATACCGGCGGCGCTCAGCAGTGACTCGGGGACGAGAACGAGACCGGCGAGCAGGAGGAGGGCCATGAACGGCGTCGTCTTCCAGACCTCGGCGAGGATGATGAGGCCGATCGCGGGCCAGGTCTGGGTCAGCGGCGCACGGCCGCCGGGCAGCAGGGCGGCGAGATAGCCGATGCCGGGCGTCCAGGCGTAGGCCCAGCTGAAGGCTGCCACCACCGTCACGAGGGCGTACGGAATCAAGATCGCGGTGCGCACGGCCCCACGACCCCAGATGGTGCGGTGCATGACCAGGGCGAGGGCCATGCCGAGTCCGAGCTCGAGCCCAACCGAGACGACGGTGATGAGCAGCGTCACGCCGAGGGCGTGCCACCAGTAGGGCGAGCTGAGCACGGTCGTGTAGTTGGCGAAGCCGATGAAGTGCGCGGCGTTGGGAAAGCGGAGATCCGAGCGGCGCAGCGAAAGGTAGACGGCATAGCCGATGGGGTACGCCGTGACCGCGAGCATGACGATGACCGCGGGGGCGCACAGCAGCCAACCCAGTCGGCGCTGGTCGCGCGCGGCGCGTGTCAGGGCACCAACCCCCGCGAGGCGAGCGCGTCGCGGATCCCCGTGCGCAATTGCTCGAGCGTGGCGCGCGGGTCGATCGCGGCGGGTGGGGAGACGGCGTGGGAAATGACGATGGACATGCTCTGGTAAGCAGGCGTTTTCGGCCGGTTGGTAGCAGCTTGCAACTGGGCGTACACTTCACGGTAGAACGGGAACTTCGCGGCGAAGACCGAGTCCGGGTGCAGGTAGAAGTCTTCGAGTGTGGGTGAGTAGCCGCCGCGGACGGCGGCGATGTGCTGGCTGTGGTGGTTTCGCATGCACCGGGCGGCGTCGAAGGCGAGCGCCGCGTGGCGTGTGTAGCGACTGACGGCCAGGTTCAGCCCGCCGGTCGTCACGTGCGCCGGGCGGTTCGGGTCCATGGCCGGGTACGGCGCCCACCGGAACACCTTCCAGAGCGCGACGCCATCGACCGTGGGACGGTCCTGCTGCATCGATGGCCAGACGAACGGCCAGTTGAGCTCGAACGCCGCGCGGCCCGCCTCCATGGACAAGCGGGTTTCATTCTCCATCTGGTTGGACAGCGATGGATCCGCGGCCGGTGAGGTCGCCAGGCGCTTCATGGTTTCGAGCGCCCTGCGAGCGGGCGGACCAAGCGCCGGCTCGCGGGCATCGGAGGTGAGAATCGCGCCGCCGGCGCTGTGGACCAGCGTGTTAAACCACACCGTGGCGCCCTCGTACTGAGCGCCCTGGATCTCGATGTAGTGCGGCTTGCCCTCACGGGCGAGCCGCTCGGCCATGGCGATCATCTCATCCCACGTCCGGGGCGGCTCAGGGACCAGGTCGGAGCGATACCACAACAACTGCACGTTGGTGACGAAAGGGACCGCGTAGAGGCGGCCACGCCAGGTGCCCGTCTCCATCGCGGACGCCAGCGTGCCGCGCGCCACCTGGGCGGCCAGATCCCTGGGCCACGGTTCCAACCAGCCAGCTTCGGCGAACTCCGCCGTCCAGGTGATGTCCGTCCCCAGGATGTCCATCGACGCGTCGTGTGCCGCGAGTCGGAACACCAGCTGCCGGCGCTGGCCGTCGGCGGAAGTGGGGAGTTTGTGGTACCGGATGCGGTAGCGGCCGCCCGCGTGCACGGTGCAATCGTCGACCACCTGTTGGAACGCACCACCCGGGTCAGGCAGCGCATACAGATTGAGCGTCACGGGACCGCCACCGGCGCTCTGCGCACCACAGCTGGTGACCAACCATCCAGCGAACCCGAGCGCCACCATCGTGGCGCAGACCCGTCCCCGGTGCTCCCGCTTCACCCGTAATCAGCCGTCAAAGCAAACACGACGGCAATGATAGGCCGTGGAAGAGCGCGGTTGCAAGGGGCGGGCGACGGTTTGAAGGTGCCTCCCTCCTACCGGCGTCCGCGACCTCCCAAGCAGACGAAGCCCGCCGCGGCATTCGCGCCGCAGCGGGCAACCCAGCCCTTCGAAGACGTGTGTGAACATGGGCCAGGGAGGAGTTGAACCTCCGACCTCACGCTTATCAGGCGTGCGCTCTAACCACCTGAGCTACTGGCCCGGACCAACGGGCACCTAATTTACCCGGAGCCTCCGGTGCGTGGTACCCCGCGCAGCGACGCATGGCCGCGTGCACCGAAAAACGCGGATGGCCCGCCGGTCCACGCGGGCCACCCGATCAGCGGCACTCAGTCCCAATTGCTGCGACGCTTCCCGCGACGGTCCTCGTCGTCGTCGTCGAAATCCGACTCGAAATCGTCGTAGTCTTCGTCGTCGTCCTCGTCCAGCTCATCGTCGTCCTCGTCGAAATCGTCGTCCTCGTCGACGTCTTCCTCGTCGTCGAAATCGTCGTACCCGTCATCGTCATCGTCGTCACGTGCCAGGACGACCCACGACGCCTTCGACGTCTCCCACGGCAACATGCTCCCTCCCACACGATGGTGGCTAATGGTGACCTGCCCCTACTTCCCTTCTACTCCGCAGCGGCGCGAGACGCTGCGCGCGCCATCTTGCGCCGGTTCGCCGCGTCGAGCGCCCGCTTCCGCAACCGGACGGCCGTGGGCGTCACCTCGATCAGCTCGTCTTCCTCGATGTATTCGAGCGCCAGCTCGAGCGTGATCTCCCGAGGGGGCTCGAGCCGGATCATCTCGTCGGACGCCGTCGTGCGCATGTTCGTGAGTTTCTTTTCCTTCGTGATGTTCACGTCCATGTCGCTCGGCCGCGCGTTCTCGCCGACGATCATCCCCTCGTACACCGGATCGCCCGGCGAGACGAACATCGTGCTCCGTTCCTGGAGGTTGAAGATGGCGTAGGCCACCGCCTCCCCCTCCCGGTCCGCCACCAGCACGCCGCGCTTCCGCCCCGCGAGGGGACCCGCCCAGGCCCCGTACTCCAGAAAGCGATGGTGCATGATCCCCTCGCCGCGCGTGTCGGTCAAGAAGTCCGACCGATACCCGAAGAGTCCGCGCGACGGGATGCGGAACCGCATCCGCACTTTGCCGCGGCCGGGATTGCGCATGTCGACCAGCTCGCCGCGACGCGGCCCCAACTTCTCGATCACCGTCCCCACCATGTCGTCCGGCACCTCGACCACGAGCTCCTCGTACGGCTCGAGCCGCTCACCGCCCGGGCCCTCCCGCGTGATCACGCGCGGACGGCTCACCTGAAATTCATAGCCTTCGCGCCGCATCGTCTCCATGAGGATCGACAGATGGAGCTCCCCTCGGCCGGAGACGGTCAGCGTATCCGGCCGATCGGTCTCCTCGACGCGGAGCGCGACGTTGCGTTCGAGCTCCTTGAAGAGCCGGTCGCGCACCTGCCGCGAGGTGACGTACTTGCCCGTCCGCCCGGCGAACGGCGAGTTGTTGACCGAGAAATCCACCGAGATCGTCGGTTCCTCGACGGCGATCCCCCGCAGACGCTCCGGCACCGCCGGATCCGCCACGGTCTTCCCGATCTCGATCCCCTCGAGCCCCGCCAGCGCCACGATCTCCCCCGCGGCGGCCGTCTTGAGCTCGACCCGCTCGAGCCCCTCGAACCCGTACAGCTGGACCACACGCGCGTGCTCGACCTGCTCCTCGGGCGCAACCCCCGGCTCGCCCAGCGGCAGCAACGCCACCTCCTGCCCGACGGCGATCCGTCCGCGCTCGATCCGCCCGATCGCGATCCGGCCGACATACGACGAGTAGTCCACCGTCGAGATCAACATCTGGAAGGGGCCCGCGGGATCGCCCGTGGGAGCGGGCACGAAGCGCAGAATGGCCTCGAACAGCGGCGTAAGATCCCCTGCTGCCACACTGCCACTCTGCCACTGTGCCGGCAGATCCTCGTACGCCACCCCGTACCGCGACGACGCGTAGAGAAACGGTGCATCGAGCTGCGCGTCGCTCGCCTCGAGCTCCATGAACAGCTCGAGCACTTCGTCGTGCACCTCGCGCGCCCGCGCGTCGGGGCGGTCGATCTTGTTGATCACGACGATAGGATGGAGTCCGAGCTCCAACGCCTTGCGCGTGACGAAGCGCGTCTGCGGCATCGGCCCTTCGGCGGCGTCCACGAGCAGCAGCACGCCGTCGACCATGCGCAGAATACGCTCGACCTCACCGCCGAAATCGGCGTGGCCCGGCGTATCGACGATGTTGATCTTGATGTCGCCCCACCGCACCGCGGTGTTCTTCGAGAGGATCGTGATCCCCCGCTCGCGCTCGAGCGGGTTCGAATCCATCACCCGCTCCTGGACCTGCTGGTTGGACCGGAACACCCCGGCCTGCCGAAGCATCTTGTCCACGAGCGTGGTCTTCCCGTGATCGACGTGCGCGATGATGGCGATGTTTCGGATGGACACTGCGTAAAACCTTATTTAACAATACGTTACAAAACTACACCCACACCCGTTGCGGCAACTTACCGGGGTCCCGTCTCCCGCGCAAGTGAGATCGGGAGAACGGACGTGCCGCACCACGCCGGCGGCCACACGCCCTACCACTGCAACGCGAGCACCCGAATCAGTCGGCTCAGCTGCACGACGTCCCGGAGGTCGATCACCTCGGCGGGCGAGTGCGAATACCTGAGCGGCCAGCCGATCGGGACGTCCACCACGCCGTATCCCTGAAACGATGAACCGTCGTTGCCACCGTTCGTCGTGCCAATCTGAAGCGGGATCCCGTTGCGGGCCGCGAGCGCACGGAGCGTATCGAGATCCGCGGGCGGCGTCACCGACGAGTTGTCCACGATCCGCGCCACCGGTCCCGCACCGATCGGCTGATCGGCGAACGTCTTCACGTCGAGCGGCGCGTCGGACGACACGAACGTGTCGATCGCGTAGACGCGGGCAGGCGTGAGCTGGAGCGCGTTGGCCGCGGCCGCGCTTCCTTCGAGACCGATCTCTTCGCGCGTCACCCAGAGGAAGATCACGCGGTGCGTGAGCCGCGACGGATCGAGACCCTCGAGCGCCAGCAGCTGGGACGTGTCGCCGACCCGATCGTCGAACGAGCGTCCCGTGGCCCGCGTGCCCGCGAGCGGCACGAACTTCTTGGGGTTCGTCACCTCGTCGCCCACACGGACGCCGAGCGCCGCCGTCGCCGCGGCCGAGCCGGTCCCGAGGTCGATCAGCATCGGCTCCGGTGCACCCCGCACCGGCTTGGCGTCCGCCGGCCGCGGGACGAACACGCCGGACACCTGCCCCGTGTCCGTCTGCACGAGCGCGGCACTGCCCTCCCAGAGCCATGTGAGCATCCCGCCCCGCCGCGAGAGCACGAGCGTCCCATCCGCGCGAATGCTGTCCACCCGATAGCCGATCTCGTCCATGTGCGCGACGAAGACCGTCACCGGGTCGCCCTGCCCCACGCTCACCCACAGGTTGCCGGCCGTATCGGTCTCGGCATGTGCCCAGGCCGGGAGATGCGACCGCACGACGGCGCGCACGCGCGCCTCGTCGCCGGAAACGCCGTACGTCTCGACCAGTTGTTTGAGAATCGCCGCCGCGTGCTGGACGGTAATGTCCTGCGCGGAGGCCTGCTGCGGCCCCGTCGCGATGACGAGAAGGAGCGCCGTGGCAACGAGCGCGTCCTTCACGACGCGTCGCCCGGCCGCGCCGAGCCCGCCCTTCAGGGCGGGAATCACACCGCCGCCGCTCATCGCGCACCTCCAATCCAACGCGCCACCTCATCCGCCAGCGACGCCGCTTGATGCAGATTGATCGTCTCGACCGGAGAACCCGCGTAGCGGACGGCCAGGTCGCGATGCGTCACGATGCCGTATTGCGCTCCCAACAGCCGGCTCGGCATGGCGAAGTTGAGCAAGAGCGACGCACCGAACGGCCCCGACTCGGCGGCCGCCGTGCGAATCCCGCGCTCGCCGAGCCGGCTCTCGACCGCGAAGACCGCCACGACCTTCCCCGTCCGCGGTGTGACCCCACGGAGCACCGCGGTCGCCAACGCCGCACACGCGCCGCGGATTCCCGCCGCCGGCGCGGCCAGTAGACTGTCGCCGTAACGGACCGGATCCTTCTCCGCCGCCACCGGGTCGCCGATGGCGAGCCCCAACGTGTCGAGCTGCGCCTCGGACGTCGCGCCCACGTCTACCGTCAACTGATCCACGGTGTACGCCGGCCCCTCGGCTTCGGTACTCCGTCCGCGCAGCAGGTGCACGGAGGGAATCGACACCACGCCGGGGAGTGGGCCGGCGGCACGCCACACGGTCACACGGCGCCCCATGAGCCACTGATCCTGCAGGGTCGCCTCGGGCCGGCCGACGCGGCGTAGCGTGAGATACCCACCATCCTGGAGTCCGCCCACGATGTATCCCGCTTCGTCGAGCGGACAGGCCACGAGCCGCGTGGGCGTCCCCCGACCGAGCGTCACCACCACGTTCCCCGCCCGATCGTGCACGGCGTTCGGCAGCAGGGCCACGAGCGAGTCGGCCATCGTCTGCTCGTAGCCGGTAACGGCGGTCATGCCCGCGAGCCGCGTCGCGAGCGACGCCGCGTCGGGGGGACGGACGCGCGCCGTGGGAACGAGCACGGCCACGGCACCCAGGAGGGCGCTCCAGCGAGGATGCACGCGTTGTCTCCTTGGCA
>DATFMZ010000107.1:0-11975 GCA_035266665.1 Gemmatimonadales bacterium
CGTCAACGTGTTGGTCAGCGGCCTCGCCGAAGTCCCGGTGGCGGAAGCCGCTGTTGAGGTCGGCGACTGGCTCCGCGGCCTCGTCGCGGCCCGCGGCGCGGAGGCCGTGGAGATCGTGGGACCGGCGCCGGCCCCGCTCACGCGCATCAAGCGGCGCTGGCGCTGGCACCTGGTCCTGCGCTCGCCCGAGCGCGCGTTGCTCGGGCGCGTCTTGCGCTATGCCGCGCGCCGGGCCCCGCACGCCGAACGGGGCGGGCCGATCCGCGTGGTGTTCGATCGCGATCCCGTTTCGCTCCTCTGAAGGAGGCGCGGGTTGAAAGCCGTTCTCAGCCCCGGTATCTTGGGTCCGCCGTGAAGACCGACACCGGACCGACCCGGTCCGACACCGCCTATCGCCCGCCGGAGTTTTCGGCGCCGCCGCTCGCCGCGGCTCCCGACGCACGCTTCGCCGAAGTCGAGGCCGACGGCGTGCTGCCCGACGGGTTCTTTTCCACGACGAACCTCCCGACGTACGTCAAGGTCGCCGGCCGGTGGCAGCGCCCCCGGGAGCCGCGAATGGATTCCGCCATCATGCTCGATGGCGAGGGTGTGCTCTGGGTGCGGGAGGCGCGCCGGCTCCGGCGCGGCGAGCGTGTGGCGATGGGGGAGGCGGAGGACGGCTCGCAGGGCATTTACGTGCACGCGGACGCGTTCCTCAAGCAGCGTGGGGCGCACGAGTTCCGCTTCATGTCCACGGAAGTGAGCCGCGAGCGTCCGGTACAGTACGACGAGATGGCGGCGGAGCTCATCGCCGAGCGCGACCGCGGTGGCAGGGTGGTCTGGGTGGCGGGCCCAGCGCTCGTGCATGCGCGCGCACGCGCCGACCTCGTCTGGATGATCGAGCGCAAGTTCGTGAGCGTCTTTCTGGGCGGGAACGCGATCGCCGTGCACGATCTCGAGGCGGCGATCTTCGGCACGACGCTCGGCATGACCGCCTCCGGTGGAGCCGCCGCGCACGGGCACGGCCTGCACATGCGCGCCATCAACCTGATCCGTCGTGCGGGCTCGATCGAAGCCGCGGTCGCCGACGGCCTGGTGACGAACGGCGTGATGCATGCGCTCGTGACCCACGGGGTCCCGTACGTGCTCGCCGGCTCGATCCGCGACGACGGGCCGCTTCCGGGAGTGATCACCGATACCGTCGCCGCCCAGGACGCCATGCGCGCGCACGCGGTACGCGCGACGTACGCGGTGTTCGTCGCGACGGCCCTCCACGCGATCGCGGTCGGTAACATGTTGCCCGCGTTCGTCGAGGATCCCGAGGACCGGCTGCGACCCCTCACCACGATCTGCGTGGATCAGACCGAGTTCGTGGTGAACAAGCTGCGCGACCGCGGCACCCATCAGGCCCACGGCGTGGTGACCAACGCCCAGGACTTCATGCACGTGCTCCGGCTGTATCTCGAGCGGGCGGAAGCGCGGCCGTGACGCAGGAGGCGCGGACGGCCGCCGGGACGGCGCCGGGCATGCCGGAGCCTCCGCGGGCGGGGGCCACGCCGGGGCTCGGCCTCGGCTGGACGCGGCTCGCGGCCGCCGTGGCCGAGCAGATTCCGCCCGCCGAGATCGCGCGCATCTGGCTCTTCCTCCCGGTACGCCGGAATGAACGTGAATGGGGAACGGCCGTGATCGCGCGCCGCGTGGGCGACGGGCGATATCGCGTGTATACGGGCCGCTATATGCTGATTGCCCGCGGGCGCGAACGCGGGCAGGGGCGGCTGTTGGTCGAGGACGTGGGCGAGAGCCCCGACGAGGTCGTCGCGGAGGTGATCCGCGGGGTCCAGGACCGCGCGGGGGAGGCGGAGCCGCCGGTGGAGATCGAGCCGGCGCTCTGGTACCCGGACCATGACGACCCCGCCGCCGAAAGTTGACGGGCAGGCGCTCCTCGAGGCGTTTCGCCGCTACCTTCGGGATCACAATCTCCCGGTGACGCAGCAGCGGGAGGCGGTGGCCTCGGCGCTCTTCTTTTCGGACGCGCACCTCTCGGTGAGCGATCTCCAGCGGGAGCTCGCGGCGCAGGGAGAGCACGTCGGGACGGCGACGGTGTATCGTACGCTCGAGCTACTGGCGCGCGCGGGACTGGTACAGGAGCACGATTTCGACGAGGGCTTCAAACGGTACGAAGCGCTCGCGGCCGAGGGGCGCCACGAGCACGTGATTTGTACGAGCTGCGGGCGCGTCGTCGAGTTTTCGAACGATCGGCTCGAGCGCATGAGCGCGTTGATCGCGGAAGATCACGGCTTCCGGTATCGGCGTCACCGGCTCGAGATTTATGGTGTCTGTCGGGACTGCCAGCGACGGGACGCGGCATCCCTCCAAACTCCACCTTCCCACGACGAGGGGACCGGACGGTGATCGATCCGCGGGCATTCGTCCCGACCAGGGCGTTTTTGACGAAGGGCGTCGGTCGCCATAAGGAGAAGCTCACGAGCTTCGAGATGGCGCTGCGCGAGGCGCACGTCGCCCAATACAATCTCGTGCGCGTGAGCTCGATCTTTCCGCCCCACTGTGAGCTGGTGTCGCGGGAGGAGGGCGTGAAGAATCTCATGCCGGGGCAGGTGGTGTTCGCGGTAGTGGCCGAGGCGCAGACCAACGAGCCGTCGCGGCTCGCGGCCGCGGCGATCGGACTCGCCATGCCCGCCGATGACAACCACCACGGCTACATCTCCGAGCACCACGCCTTCGGGCAGCGTCAGCAGAGCGCCGGCGACTACGCGGAGGACCTCGCGGCGAGCATGCTCGCCACCGTGCTCGGTGTCCCGTTCGATCCCGAACAGGCCTGGGATCAGCGGCGCGAGCAGTGGCTGCTGTCAGGCGAGATCGTGAAGACCACGAACATCGTGAGCACGGCGGAGGCGCAGGACGACGGTCGGTGGGTCACCGCGTTGAGCGCCGTGATCTTCTGCGGGTGAACGACTTCCGGAACGCCGGCCGACCGGCCACGGAGACCGTCCCGGGGCTCGCCGGGCTCCCCTGGGCGCCGGCGGAGAATTTCCTCGGCCTGCCGGCGGAGAGCACGGCCTTCGAGGGCGCGGGCGTCGTGATCCTTCCCGTGCCGTATGAGGCGACCGTCTCGTACATGGGCGGGACGCGCTTCGGACCACGCCAGATCATCCACGCGTCGCGCTACGTGGAGCTCTACGACCACCAGCTCGATACCGAGCCGTACACCATCGGCGTCCACACCCTGCCCGAGCTGATGCTCACGGGCGCGGGGCCCGAGGACGCCCTCGGCGAGCTGCGGCGCGCGATGGACGCGCTGCTCGCCACGGACCGATTCGTGATCATGCTCGGCGGAGAGCACAGCCTCTCGGCGCCGCCGATCCTCGCCCATGCCGAGCGGCTCGGCGACCGGCGACTCACCGTCCTGCAGCTCGACGCGCACGCCGACCTGCGCGCCGAGTACGAGGGCACGCCGTACTCGCACGCGTGCGTGATGCATCGCGTCCATGAGCACGTCGATCTCGTGCCCGTGGGCATCCGGTCGCTCACCACCGAGGAGCGGGAGCTCATGCGGAGCCGCCGCATCCCCACGTTCTTTGCGCACGAGCTCGAGGACCCCACCTGGATCGACCGCGCGATGGGGGCGCTCGGCTCGGACGTCTACATCACGATCGACGTCGACTTCTTCGATCCCGCGATCATGCCCGCGACCGGCACGCCGGAGCCCGGTGGCGGGTGGTGGAACCCGACCGTCGCCTTCCTCGAGCGCGTCTTCCGCGAGCGACACGTGGTGGGATGCGACGTCGTCGAGCTGGCGCCGCTTCCCGGACTCGCCGCGCCCGATTTTCTGACCGCCAAGTTGGTGTACAAGCTCATCGGCTTCCACCAGCACGCGAAGCGACGCTGAGCGCCCGATCGTGACCTCCACCGACTCCATCGGCCTTCCGCTCGCGTTCGGCGCGGGCGTGCTGAGCTTCCTCTCGCCGTGCGTGCTCCCGTTGATTCCGAGCTACGTCACGTTCATCACCGGCATGTCCCTCGAGGAGGTCGAGGGCCGGCGCTGGACCGCGTTCTCGCACGCCGTGATGTTCGTGCTCGGATTCACCGTGATCTTCCTCGCGCTCGGCGCGACGGCCACCGCGTTCGGGCGCCTGCTCCAATTCCACGTCGTCTGGCTCGAGCGGATCGGCGGTGCGCTGATCGTGCTCTTCGGCCTCTATCTGCTCGGCGTCTTTCGCTGGGGCGCGCTCGCGCGCGAACGCCGCGTCCAGCTGCACGACAAGCCGGTCGGCTATCTCGGCAGTGCCCTCGTGGGCGTCGCCTTCGGTGCCGGATGGACGCCGTGCATCGGCCCCATTCTCGGGTCCATCTTGCTGTATACCAGCACGCGCGGGAGCGTACGGGAAGGGATCTTCCTCCTGCTCGCCTACTCGCTCGGCCTCGCGGTGCCGTTTCTGATCTCCGCGCTTCTCGTCGAGCGGTTTCTCGACTGGTTTCGCCGGTTCCGCCGGTTCATCCCGCTCACCGAGAAGCTCGCCGGCGGGGTGCTGGTGATCGTCGGGGTCTTGCTCGCGACCGGCTATTTCTCGGCGATCGCCGGGGCGCTGCAGTCCCTCACCCCCGGATTCCTCCGGTCGCGCATCTGATGCCCGGCCGGCCTTGCGGCCGGTCCCCGGGGACGTGACCTTTTCACAGCTTGGCAGGTCGCTGTAGGGATGTGCTTTTCGGGGGGACACCCCCCCAGGGGAGGAGACCCATGCAACTCGTGAAGATGACGCCGCTCGCGATCGCGTTGGCGATCGGCATAGCGGCATGTGGCGGTGAGAAGCAGGCAGCGGCGGGCGCGGCGGATTCGACGCGAGACCTCACGCTTCCACCCGCCGAATCGGTGGCGGCCATCAACGATCAGCCGTCTCAGCCCGCAGCCAAGCCGCCGGCCCAGCAGACGCAGGCCCCGGCGCGGAAGCCCGCCGCGCGGCAACCCGCGCCGCCGCCCACGCCGAAACCTGCGGCGCCCGAGGTCGCGACCGGCACGACGATGATGCTGGCGGCGGTCGATACCATCAACTCGCGGACCAACCACAAGGGCGATCCCGTGAGTGCGACGTCCGATCTGCCGGTGAAGAGCGCCAATGGGCGTATCG
Source organism: Gemmatimonadales bacterium (assembly GCA_035266665.1). Taxonomy (GTDB): domain Bacteria; phylum Gemmatimonadota; class Gemmatimonadetes; order Gemmatimonadales; family GWC2-71-9; genus DATFMZ01. The sequence goes on from DATFMZ010000107.1 coordinate 5,124, forward strand.
TGATTCCGGCGGGTGCGGTCTTCAGCGGGACGGTCTCGGAGCTCGATCCGGCGCCCCATCCCGGTGCCGAGGGCCGGATGGTGCTGACCTTCACCCGCGTGGAGTTCGGCGGGAAGAGCTACAGCGTGCAGGCGCGCGTGGATAGTCTCGGAACCACCATGAAGGGCCGTGGCGTGACCGCGGCCGATGCGGCCAAGGTGGGGGCGGGCGCCGTGGTGGGTGCCATCGCCGGACGCATCATCGGGGGGAACAAGACCGGCACGATCGTCGGTGCGGCGGCCGGTGCCGCGGCCGGCGCGGGTGCCGCCTCCGCGTCGCGGGACATCGACATCGTCCTGCCGGCGGGTGCGCCGGTTCGCATCGTGCTGACGGCGCCGTTCACGGCGACGCCGCTCAACTGACGCCGACGGCGGGCGGGCCTTCGCGGTCCGCCCGCCGCCGATCTCAGTATCCCGCCGCGCCCGCGCCGCGCCGCGGATCCGGCACACCGACCCAACCCGTGGCCGTTCGCTCGATGGCCGCGACGTCGCCGCTGTATCCCGAACGTTCGTCCATCGTGTAGCCCATCGCCTGGAGCGCCTGCACGGTCGCCGCGCTGAGCCCGCCGTGCTCGTAGAACACCTTGTCGGGCAGGCCCTGCTCATGAATCCGCGGCGCGCCCACCGCCTGCGCGAGCGTCATGTGCTGGTCGATCACGTCGGAGATCACCTGCGCGACCGTGGTGATGATCGTGGGTCCGCCCGGCGTGCCCACCACCATGAACAGGCGCTTCTCCGGGTCGAGGACGATCGTCGGCGTCATCGCCGAGAGCATGCGCTTGCCCGGCCGGATCGCGTTCGCCTCGCCCTGGACCAGGCCGTACATGTTCGGCTGGCCGGGCGCGCCGGTGAAGTCGTCCATCTCGTCGTTCAGGAGAAAGCCGGCGCCCGCGACCGTGACCGCGCTCCCGTAGCTGTTGTTGAGCGTGGTCGTGACACTCACCGCGTTGCCGTCGGCATCCACGATCGAGTAATGCGTGGTGTGCGTGGGCTCCGGGACGCCCGGGTGCACGTCCGCCGTCGGCGTCGCCCGATCGGGGAGGATCGTTGCGCGGCGCTTCGCCGCGTACTCCTTGCTGAGGAGCGTCGCGACGGGCATCGTCACGAACGCGGGATCGCCGAGGTAGTGATTCCGATCCACGAACGCACGCCGCATCGCTTCGGCCCAGAGATGCACCTGCTGCGGTGTGTCGAACGTCGGGAGCGGATCGTAGCCCTCGAGAATGTTCAGCATCTCGCCCATCGTGATGCCACCGGAGCTCGACGGCGGCATCGAATAGACGGTGTAGCCGCGATAGGTGACCGTGATCGGGTCGCGCCAGATCGGCTTGTAGGCGGCGAGATCGGCCTTGGTGATGATCCCGGTGTCGCGCTGCATCTCCGCCACGATCTGATCGGCGATGTGCCCGCGATAGAACGCGTCGGGACCGCTATCGGCGATCGCCTGGAGCGTCTGCGCGAGCTCGGGCTGGACGAAGCGCGTGCCCGGCGGCGGCGCGTGGCCGTCCACCAGGAACTTCTCGCGGGAGGCCGCGAACAGGCGCAGCCGGTCCACCGCGTAGCCGATCGAGTGCGAGCGGAACGCGTCGAGGACGAACCCGTCGCGCGCGAGCTTGATGGCCGGCGCCATCACCGTCGCGAGCGAGAGCTTGCCGTAGCGCGCCTCCGCCGCCGCCATTCCGGCGACACTGCCCGGCACGCCCACGGAGAGCGCACCGGTCACGCTCTTGTCCGTGAGCTTGCCGTCCGGGCCGATGTACATGGTGGGCGTCGCCGCACCGGGCGCCACTTCGCGATAGTCGAGCGTGGTGGCAGTGCCGTTCGCGAGGCGGATCACCATGAACCCGCCACCGCCGATGTTGCCGGCCTCGGGGTGCACGACGGCGAGAGCGAAGCCGACCGCAACCGCCGCGTCGACGGCGTTCCCGCCCCGCTCGAGGATGTCGCGACCCACGTCACTGGCGATCGGGCTTCCCGAGACCACCATGCCATGTGTGCCTTCCACCGGCTTCACCCGCGCGAACAGCGGCCACGTCTTTGGCACGGCGGAGAGGTCGGCGCGGGCGGGCGCGGGGGCCGCCGTTGGCGCGGGGCCACGCGAGCACGCGGCGATGAGGACGAGCGCGAGCGCGGAGTAGGGCAGGGCCAAGCGGCGCACGGGCATGCGGGTCTCCTCGTTGACCGGGGTGGGATTCGCGGGGAAATTTAGCACGCCGCCCTGGCGCCGCGCCTCCCCCGCCGCCGGAACCCTCTTCGCGCGAGTCCCGATGTCCGAATCGTCGTTCCTCGATCCCCGTCTCACCGAGCGTCGCAACCCGCGGACCGTGGGCGTCGACGTCGCATCGTCCCTGGAGATCGTGGATCTGCTCTCGGCGGAGGATCGCACCGTTCCGGAGGCGGTGGCCACCGCGCGCACGGCGATCGCCCGTGCCATCGACCTGGCGGTGGATGCCTTTCACGCGGGCGGCCGGATCGTCTACGTCGGGGCGGGGACGAGCGGCCGGCTCGGCACCCTCGACGCGGCCGAGTGTCCGCCGACCTTCGGCACGCCGCCCGAGATGGTGATCGCGGTGATGGCGGGTGGCGCGGAGGCGCTCGTGCGCAGTCGCGAGGGCGTGGAGGACGACGTCGACGCGGGTGCCGGCGCGATGGACGCGCATGCGGTGGACGCGCGCGATTTCGTCGTCGGCATCGCCGCGAGCGGCACGACGCCGTTCGTCCGCGCCGCCCTCGGCCGGGCGCGGACGCTCGGCGCGCGCACCGCGCTCGTGACCTGTGCCGATCCGCCCGCCGAGCTCGCCGAAACATGTGACGTGGTCATCGCGGTGCGTGTCGGTCCCGAAGCGCTCACCGGGTCGACGCGGCTCAAGGCCGGTACGGCGACGAAGCTCGTGCTCAACACGCTGACCACCGGTGCGATGATCCGGCTCGGCAAGGCGTACGGCAATCTCATGGTGGATCTCCGGGCGTTGAGCGCCAAGCTGATCGACCGGGGCGAGCGCATCGTGATGGAAGTGTGCGGGGTGCCGCGCGCGGCGGCCCGCGAAGCGATCGTGCACGCCGACGGGAGCGTCAAGGTCGCTCTCGTCATGGTGCGCCTCGGCGTCGACGCCGCCGATGCCCGGCGGCGGCTCGAGGCCGCCGGTGGCGTGCTGCGCCGCGTGATCGGCGATCCGCCCCCGGTCTCGTCATGACCACGCTCGCGGTCGGTCTGATGTCGGGCACCTCCCTGGATGGCGTCGACGCGGCGCTCGTCCGGCTCGAAGGCGACGCGCCCACCGCACGACTGGTGGCTTTCCGCACCGAGCCCTACGCCGCGCCGGAACGCCGCCGCCTGCTCGCCGCGATCGCGGGCGGGACGTCCAGTGAGCTGGCCCGGCTCCACGTCTGGCTCGGCCGGCGCTTCGCCGATGCCACGGCGCGTCTCCTGGAGCAAGCCGGTGTCGAGCCCGGTGCCGTCGCCTTCGTCGCGTCTCACGGCCAGACGGTGTGGCATGAACCCGGCGAGGCCACCCTGCAGCTCGGCGATCCCGCGGTGATCGCCGAGCGGATCGGGGTCACGGTGGTGAGCGACTTCCGCGCGCGCGACGTGGCGGCGGGCGGGCAGGGGGCACCCCTCGTGCCGATGGCCGACGCGCTCCTCTTCGGCGCGCCCGACGGCGGGCGCATTCTGCTCAATGTGGGCGGCATCGCCAACGTCACCTGGGTGCCGCGCCGCGGCGTGCTCGATGGGGTCGTGGCATTCGACACCGGACCGGGGATCGCGGTCGTGGACGCCGTCGTGCGCCGCATGGATCCCTCGGTGGCGTTCGACGTTGACGGTGCGCGCGCCGCGCGCGGCACCGTGTCGAACGCCGTGGTCGATCGTCTGCTCGAGGATGCGTACTTCCATGCGGCACCGCCCAAGAGCACCGGACGTGAGCGGTTCGGCGACGGCTACGCCGAGCAGCTCGTGGCCGCCGTACGCGCCGAGCACCCACGCGCGACGCCCGACGACTGTATCGCCACGGCGCTCGCGCTCACGGTGCGCTCGATCGCGCTGCAGGTGCGCCGCTGGCTCCCGGCCGACGGCGATCTCGTGATCTCGGGTGGTGGGGCGAGGAATCTCACGCTGCGCTCGACGCTCGCGCGTGCCCTTCCGGAGCGGCGCACCAGCGCGTTCAGCGCGCTCTTCTTCGATGGAGATGCCAAGGAGGCCGTCGCCTTCGCGCTCCTGGGCTGGCTCACGCTCGCGGGACGCGCGGGGAATGTCCCCGCGGCGACGGGCGCCGCCGGTGCGCGGGTTTTGGGTCGGATCACGCCCGCCTGACGGCGGGCGCGGCGGTCAGCGTGCCTGCCGGAGGAGCGCGCGCACGAAGCGCACGGGGACGCTGAAGACGATGCGGCCGTTCGAGTCGCGCTCGCCGCCGTACATCACCGAAATGAGATTGCCGTGGGCGTCGAAGATGGGGCTGCCGCTCGCTCCCGGCGCGCCGTAGCCGTCGATCTGCACGAGATCGGGGAGCACCTTGCTCACGAGCCCCGCGGTGAACGAGGTCCGGACGATCTTGCTCGGTCCTTCGGCCCGGAAGGCGAGATCCACGCCGAGCGGGAACCCGATGGCCGCCACGGGCGCGCCGGTCTCGACGGTCACCGCGCTGTCGACCCCCTGAACCACGGGCACGTTCCCGGCGATGCCCAGCACCTGCACGAGCGCGAGATCGGCGGAATCGCTCGTGGCGAGCAGGCGGGCGCGCCAGACTTGCGAGGAATTGGCGAATTGAACCGCGATCCTGGTGGGCCGCCGCTTGCCCGACGTGTCCGCCACGACGTGCCGATTGGTGACGAGCTTGCCGTCGGGCGTCACGGCGAACGCGGTTCCCGTGTAGACCTGACCCGGCGCGAACTCCACCCAGATCAACGCGACCGCACGCTCGTTGGCGCGGTCGATCGCGGCGTAGTCGATGCCGGCGGCCGTCTGCTGGCCGCGGAGCGCTTCGCTCGCTTGCGCGAGCTGCCGTTCGAGCAGCGCAACCCGCTCGCCGTCCCCCTGTTGCTGTGCGCTGCGGAGCTGTTGCTGGAGCCGCTCGACGTCCGCCCGGGAGCGCTTGAGGGCCGTGGCGAGGCCTTCGACCTGTCCCTTGAGCGACGCGAGCGCCGTATCCGAGATCGCGAGCACGCTGTCGATGCGGGTCTGCAGGGCCGCGACCTGGCGCGCGCGCTCGCGCGCCTCGCGTCGGCTGTTCACGAGAAAGGCGACCACCACCACCACGAGCACCACGAGCAGCGCGGCGCTCACGAGGCGCAGACGCTTGGTCTGGCGGCCGACCTCCACCCGGATCCGCTGCGTCGTGCTCGCGCGCCGCGGCTCCGGCGCCGGCACGTCGGCGGGGAGCATCGGGTCGGTCGCCCGGAGCGGTCGGGGCCCGGTCGGCGCGCCCGCCGCGGCGGGCTCCGGGCGCCGGTCGGGCATGGCGTCCGGCACGAGCCGCACCTCGAGTGCGGGGCCATTCTCGCCCAGGCGAATCTGATCGGTGTCGTCGAGCGCCGTCGCGGCGGTGATACGATGCCCGTTCACCAGCGTGCCGTTGCTGCTGCCGAGATCGCGCACACGCCACCGCCCCTCCGTGAACGCGAACTCGGCGTGGCGTGCAGAGACGTCGAGATCGCGCTCCGGATCGAGCTGCAGGTCGGCGCTCGGATGGCGGCCGACCGTGACCCGTGCCTGGGAGAAGACGCCCCCCGCGCCCGCGCGGGCGCCCTGCAGCACGCGAAGCTGGAGTTTCACGCGTTCCCCATTGCGTTCAACGCGTCAGAATGAAAATCGCCGCCGCGAGGAGCATCACGGCGGCGAGAATGGCGAGCAGGGTCCGGGGCGTCCCCCGGGGCTCGGGCGGTGGACTGCCATCGTAGACCGGCACCGGCTCGGTGGTCGATTCGGTATCGAGTATCGGATAGACCTGATGGCCGACCGTCTCCTCGCCGTCCACTTCCTTGAGGCCGTCCCCGGAGACTCTCGCGACGATCACGGTGATGTTGTCGGGGCCGCCGCGCTGGTTGGCGAGCGTGATCAGCTCGCCGCAGATCGTGACGAGGTCCGTGTCGGTCTGCGACACGATCCGCGCGATCTCCTCCTTCTTGACGAGACCCGACAGTCCGTCGGAGCAGAGCACGATGGTGTCCCCGCGGCGGATCTCCTGGTGCGTGAGATCCACGCGAACCTTCGGCTCGGGGCCGAGCGCCTGGAGAATGATGTTTCGCCGCTCGCTCTTCTCCGCCTCTTCTTCGGTCAGCTCGCCCGCGTCCACCAGCCGCTGCATCAGCGACTGATCCTTCGTGAGCTGGATGCCGGCGCCGTCGCGCACGAGATACGCGCGCGAGTCGCCGACCTGCGTGAGGTAGAGGTGATCGTCCAGGATGCCGACCGCCGTGGTGGTCGTGCCCATGCCGCGGACTTCGGGATGCTCCTGGGCGTACTCGTGGATCTTGGTGTTGGCGTGCTCGACCGATTCGCGGAGGCGATAGGCGAACTGCTGCGGGCTGCTTTCCCCGTCCTCGCACCACGTGGCGATGAGATGGTCGTAGACCGTCTCGGTGGCCATCGCGCTCGCCACTTCGCCGGCCGCGGCGCCGCCCATCCCGTCGGCCACCATGAGGAGCGTGCCCTTCTTGCCGAGCGCGTGGTCGCGCACCTGCGGCTGGAGGGAGGCCGTCTTCGTGCTCAGGTCGGCCACGAGGAAGCAGTCCTCGTTGTGGTCGCGCGTCCGGCCGAGATCGGTCTTGGCGAAGACCGAGATCGAGATGCCGGATTGCTTCGAGCCGAAGAGGGTCATTG
>DATFMZ010000108.1:0-2505 GCA_035266665.1 Gemmatimonadales bacterium
CCGCCCTGACCAGCGCATACCCGCCACCCGCCACCACGAGCACGATGATGATCGGCAGCAACCGGCTCCGCGAGCGGCGTTGCTGTCGCGCCATCGGGACGAAGCGCGGGCGGGACGGGACGCGACGCGGCTCCGGCGGCCGCGGCTCCGGCGGCTCCGGTTCGTGCGGCACCGGCTCGTGCGGCGCGGAACCGCGTGACGAACCCGGCTCCGGCGTGGGAGCGAGCGCACCCTCCTGCGCCAGCGCGGGACTGAACGGTTCCTCGAAGCGAATCGGCTCGGATTCGCGCGTCGGCTCGGGCTCCGGCTCCGGCTCGGCCTCGGCCTCGGGCTCGGGCTCGGGCTCCGGCTCCGGCTCCGGCTCCGGTGGCGATGCGGCCTCGATCGCGGGTGCGGATTCCGACGCGGTGTCGTGCGTGACTTCGAGCTCGGGCTCCGGCTCGGCCGCGTCGCTCTCGTCCACCGTCTCCCACGGCTCGGCGAGGATCGGCGGTTGCGCCGTGAGCTCGACCGGCGCCTCCGCTTCAACCTCGGACTCCGCCGCCGGTTCGTCCTCGGGCTCCGGCTCCGGGGCTTCGGCGCGCTCCTCCGCTCCACCTTCCAGGAGCCGCTCGACGACGGCGCGGACGGCGGCCTCCGGACGTCCCGCGATCTCCGTGAGCTCCGCGAGCACGCCCTCGAGCTTGGCCCGCCGCGCGTAGTCCTGGAGCACTTCGCGCGCCGCCTCGACGTGGTCCGCCGCGAGCAGCTCGCCCGCGAATTGTCGGTAGGAATCCGTACGAGAGGGGTCGACCCGGAGGATCTTCACGCAGAGCGCGATCACGCTCTTCGCCGACCCGTGCCGAGCGTACGCCGCGGCGCCGCGCTCGTACATGGCGGTCGCCTCGGCGGGATCGCCCTGCTTGAGCAGGAGATCGCCGACTTTGACGTACAGGGGCAGCTCGCGGGCGATCGCCGGCGTCTGCTCGAGATGCACGAGGATGTGCCGGTAGATCTTGAGGGCCGAGTCGACCTCGCCGCGACGCTCGAGTTCCCTCGCCTGATCCTTGAGCTCGCTGACCTTCGCCACGTGGAGCCTCCGCCGCCCGCCGGGACAATGCGGTCGACGTTCTCAACCTATGTGTTTCCGGCCCGCGGGCAAAGGGTTTTGCCCGGTGAGCCCGTGTGGAGCGCCGGGTGCTAGAACCCCTTTCCCTGCGCCGCGATGCGGATCATCGTGACGAACTGATCGAATCGCGTCTGATCGCCCGCACCCAAGACGCCGAAGTACACGACGTAGCGGCCCCCGGCCGGAATCGTCACCGGCCCGACTCCCATCAGCTCCCGGATGTCCGTCGCGGCACCCGGCACGGTCGTATCGATCCCCGCCGAGAGGTAGGAGAAGATGTCCACGTCGGTCTGCGGATCGCCGAGCGTCCCCGTCCCGTTTTCCCACCCCTTGAAGTTCATCGCCCCGCTCGCCGCCACCGGCACGACGCCGAAGACCGGCGGGTACTTGGTGGTGTCCTCCGCCGTCGCTTCGCCGACCCCCGACGTCGCGTCGTAGGTGACGAAGTTGTAGCCAGGAAGTGCGGTGCCATTCATCGCCGCGATATCCCAGTCAGCGAAATAGGCGGCATGGAAGTTCGTGAGGGCCTGCGCACTCTCGTTCGTGAAGGTGTAGCGGAAGAGAATGTACGACGCCGTCGGGCTTGCCTGGTCGGGAACGGCCCACGTCTCCTGGACGACGTCGAGGCTGTCCAGTCCCACGCTCGGCGCGACCGTGAGATCGACGAGCGTGCGGTTGACGGCGGTGGTCTGGTACGCGCAGACCGGATCGAGGGCGATGTCACCGGTGTCCCACGTGCCCGTGATGTTCGTGCCGAGCGCCAGGTGGGACCCGTCGGTTCCGAAGGCGATTCCGGAGTTCGTCATGGTGCCATTGGTGCGGTACATCCCGCTCGGCGCAACGGGCGAGTCATTCCACTGGCCTCCCGCTTCGATCGGCAGGAGGAAGTGGTTGATATTGATCGTCTGCGTGGTGGCGCATGACCCAACCAGCACGTGCGTGCTATCGGTGAAGCCGCCACTCGTCGCGATGATGTCGGTCTCACCAGCCACGACCCCTGTCACGTAACCCGCGGAATCCACGCTCGCGATGGCGGAGTTACGGCTCGTCCACGCGACCGCCGCGTCCGGAATCGGGATGCCCGACGCATCGAAGGCCGTGGCCACGACCAGGACGGAATCGGCCGTGGCGACTCCATATCCCTTCTTTCCGATCACGAGGCCGGCGACGGGAACCGGAGACACCACGATCTCCGCGGAATCGCGCACGGATTCGATCGTCGCGATCACGTACGCCGTTCCCGTGTCCTGTGCGGTGACGCGACCCGCCGCTGACACGGTCGCGATCGACGTGCCGGACGACGACCACGTCACGGCTCGGCCCGTCAACACGCCTCCCACGCTATCGTACGCGGTCGCCACGAGCGTCACGGTGTCCCGCTCGACGAGCGAGTCCAG
>DATFMZ010000109.1:0-20176 GCA_035266665.1 Gemmatimonadales bacterium
GCGCGATGGGCGGTTCGCCGCGTTCGTGGGGGCGACACCCACCCGCCTGGCGGACGTATACCTGACGAGCACCGAGCCGTGGCGTCCCGAGCGCCTCACGGACATGACCGCGCAGGTGGCCGGCTGGCCGATCGGCACCGAGCGCATGGTGCGCTGGAAAAGCCATGACGGCGCCACGGTCGAAGGCGTGCTCATCACGCCGCCGCAGTTCGACTCCACGCGGCGCCACCCGCTCATCGTGCGGATTCACGGCGGACCCACGGGCATCGATCTGCCGATCCTCTCGAGTCAGATCGAGTCATACGTCTATCCGCTCACCCAGTGGCTCGCGAAGGGGGCCGTCGTCCTGTTGCCGAACTACCGGGGCTCCCTGGGATACGGGCAGGCGTTCGAGAAGCTGAACGTGGGCAACCTGGGGGTGGGCGACGCGTGGGACGTGATGTCGGGCGTACAGGCGCTGATCGACCGCGGGATCGTGGATCCCGATCATATGGCGGCGATGGGTTGGAGCGAGGGCGGCTACATCTCGGCCTTCCTCACGACCACCACGACGCGGTTCAAGGCGATTTCGGTTGGTGCGGGGATCTCAGACTGGATGACGTACTACGTGAATACCGACATCCACCCATTCACGATCTCCTACCTCGGCGGCACGCCGTGGGATTTGCCGAAGCTCTACGCCAAGACGTCGCCGATCACGTACATCAAGCAGGCGAAGACGCCGACCCTGATCCAGCACGACACTCGCGATCCGCGCGTGCCGCCGCCCGACGCGTTCGAGCTCTACCAGGGACTCGAGGACCAGGGCGTGCCGACCAAGCTGATCCTCTACGACGCGGACACGCACGGCATCCCGACGCCGAAGCAGCGTCTGGCGGCAACGTGGCACAACTGGACGTGGATCGCGAAGTGGCTGTGGGGGGAGAGGGTGACGCCGCCGTTCCCGGAGGGGAACTGACGGCCGGCGTTCGTCACGCCAACGGACGAGCGGCGGCGCCTATCGCCACGCACCGCCACGTAGCCGGAACCCGTGCATACCCCACCCGCGGGAGGATCACGGATGCCACGGCCGCCAGCGCGAGTCCCAGGAGCACCAACGCCACGATGTGCGCCGCGGCGCGGCGCGCCCGCCAGGCCGTGATCGCCGCCCACATGGAGACGCCGGTCCACACCAAGAGCACGGCCCCGTAACCGAGCAGCCCCCACCCACAGGCATGGGCGTAGGGCCACTGCGTCACCCCGACGGCGAGGACGGCCGTGAGGCCGACCCAAGCCCAAGCGTGCTTTGCGGTAGGCGTCGGGCGTGCCGCCGCCGGGGCGACAGTGGACGGGGGACGCACCGGGGGCTTCGCCGGCGCGTCCCCCTTGAGCGTGGGATCGGCGTACTTGAGTTGCCGAAGGAGGCGGTCCACCACGGCCGCCTCCTTCTGTTTCTTCGCGTCGTCCGGTGTCTGGGGCGCGGGGCTCACGCCACGCCCGAGCTACACGCCGCCGCAGTCATAGAATCTTCCCGCGCACGCGGAAGTCGACGTTCTCCTTGATCCAGTCCCACAGCGCGCGCTGATCCGCGGGGACCGAGTCCGGTTTCACCTGCTCGTGCCACCCGGCCATGACCTGGCCGTCCACCGTCCAGACACGTACCCGGTTCCGCGGCAGGTGCCTCTCCCAATCTACGGCGACGGTCGGTGTTGGATAGAGGAGCCGCACGGTCACCGAGCGCGAGAGGTATTCGAGGCCGCTCACGTTGAGCGCCGCGTACGCGCCCGCCGTGTCCCGCGGGTTCGGTGATTCGTCGGGCACGCCGTCGCTCAACACCACGATGTTGAGCGGAGCGAGGATCAGGTTCCGCCGCTTGACCAGCGTCGCGATCCGGCTGAAGAACGCGTTGAAATCCGTCAGCCGGTCTTCCGGCGGGAACCAGCTCTTGAGGTCGGTCTCGATCTGCTCGACGCTCTTCCCCTCGAAATCGCTGATCGGGTGGAACGACTTCACCTCCCCGGGCACTTCGCCGCCGATCGAGCCGACGAAGACGGCGGTGGGCACGGTGAGCCCGCCCGACCCGTTCAGGTGTCCGTACAGGTAGTACGCCGCGAACGAGATCGCGTCGTCGTAATGCGCCTGCCGGAACGACCCGCTCACGTCGATGCCCACGACGAGCGTATTGCGCGGCGGCGCCGCGGACTGCGGCGGCGCGCAGGCGGCGGCCACCACAGCGGCCGCCGCCATCCAGCTGCTGAGGCGCGCCCTCATGCAGTGCCTCCCTGGCTCGCGGGCTCGGCACGGGTCACCGTCCGGCGACGGCTCGAACGCGTCGAGCTGATCGGCTCGGCGAACGGCGTCGCGGCCTGCACCTCGCTCAACGACTTGAACGGCAGCGTGAACACCGGCTGCGACCGCACGGCCACCGCCGGGAAGTTCACCGCCGCGGCCAGCAGCTGGAGCACCGGCAGCGAGAGCAGCTCGAAGAGATGCTTGCCTTCCTGCTTGAACCACTGGGTCTCCGCCTTGAGCGCATCCACCGCATCCTTGAACACGGCCGGTTGCGGGGGCGGCGGCATCACGGCGGCCGTCTCCGCTTCGGTCAGGGTCTCGCGCGACAGCACGGCGAGCAACGCCGGCGTCCCGTAGCGGCCGAAGAGGAACCACGTCATCCCGCGAACGCCCACCCAGCCGAACGCCGCCAGGGCGATCGTCGAGACGAGGCCGAGCTGCACGTCGCCGCCCGTCTGCTGCGCGATCCACGGCGTGATCGCGTCGATCAACTCGCGATAGAGGAACGTGACCTCGAAGAACATCACGAAGAACTCGACGAACGTCATCTGCAGGATCTGCCCGATCTTTCGGCTCTGAACGGCCTGTGCCAGCACCTGCACGCAGGCGAAACTGCCGGCGATCAGGAAGAAGAGCAGGAGCCACAGCACCGGGGTCACGATCGCGCGGTTCGGATCGAAGCCCGTGATGTTGGACAGCACCTCGGTGAGCGTCGGCTCGAGCGTATAGGTGAAGATGGTTGCTTCCAACGCCGACCAGCCGAGCGTCAACAGGAAGGCGATCCACGGCACACCCGGCTTGAAGTACCGGCGCGAGGTCCAGTCGAGGAGCACGAACGGCGAGTTGAAGGTCACGCGGAGCGCCTGGACGATGGTCCGCCCGGCGAGCCGCAAGAGACCCCACACCCAGCCGACGAGCACGAGGAGCAGACGCAGGACGCCCGCCCAGAAAAACCAGATGCTGCGGCCGGCATCCCACCAGGACATGAAGACCGCCGTCACGAACGCACGGCGCCTCGCCCGGAAGGGCAGCGTGTACAGCGCGGTCATCGTGACCCAGACGCCCACGACGAGCAACGCCGAGGGCAGCAGGAGAAAGACCCATCGGAGCACCGCATCCCACGCCGCATTGCCGAAGAGGCTGAAATGCAGGATGGAACGGTTCCACTCCGGGATCCACCAAAGGGGCGCGCCCAGAAACTCGACCGTGCGGCGCCACTCCATCGGCAAATACGACTGGATCGCATCGAACATGGGAATTCCTCCCAGGAGGAAAACGGGAAAGGCGCCTGCAAACCGTTGCGCAGGAAACACAAGGGCAGCAGACGCTCCACAACCTTGGGAGGAAGCGCCAAACGCACAGTGCCGGGGGTCACACTCGGGATGTGTCGGAACGTCGTTGTGGCGAAATACGTTGGTTTTCGTGGATTTCGATACACGTCGGATGCGAAAGACCCCGGATGGAATCGACCATCCGGGGTCCCCGTCGTCCGCGTGTCGGGGGCCTGCCGCCGCTACCCCGCCTTTGCCAGCGGCCTTCCACAGTTGGAGCAGAAGACGGCGTCGGCTTCGGGACGCGGGCCGCATTGCGGGCAGGACTTCACGGCGGCGCCCTTCGCCTGAACGGGAGGCGCGGCGGTGGCCGTGGCGGCCCCACCGCCCCGTGCCTGGCGGATCATCGCCTCGGCGGCATCCAGGGGTGGCGCCGCGACGCCGGCGGCCGGCGCTTCCCGCGGTGCCGCCTCCCCACGCTCTTCCGCGTGCATCGCGAGCAGTGCCATCCGCGAGTACTTCGCCTTGAGGCTTTCGTAGTCCTCGTCGGAGAGCTTGCCCGTGGCGTGGTCGAACTCGATCTCCTTGAGCGCGATCAACGCACGCATCTTGGGCGAATCCATCTCTTCCGCCGGGAGAAGATCGTCCTCATCCAGCTCCGCTTCGGCGAGCTGCATCGCCGAGCGACCGCGGGCGAGCGGCTCGATCACGAGGGCGAGTGCCGCCAACGCGACGGCGGCTCCGGCAATCAGTTCGAACGGCATCTATCGCTCCAGGCGCTCGAGTTCGGCGCGCAGTCGTTCGGCTTCCGCGGGGTCGAGCGCGCCCGGCTCGGGCTCGGTCGCCGCCGCGACCATCGCGGCCCCCCGCTGCCGGCGCATGAGCACGAAGGCGAGCACGGCGCCCACGATCAGGATCACGACACCGGGGAAGAGATAGGCAATGAGATTGAATCCCCTGGCCGGCGGCGCCATCAGCACCGCCTGGCCGTTCTCCGCCACGAACGTATTGAGAATCTGCTGGGCGCTGTCACCACGCCTGTACAACGCCACCACCTCGGCATGCATCTTGGGCGACGTGGTGCAGTTGAAGTCGGTGGTGCGGCAGGTGTACACGTCCAGGTTGCAGCCGCACTGGCACCGGATCTTCTTCTCGATCGCGATGATCCGGGGATCGTTGTCGTAATCGGTGATCGGGCCGAGCGGCCGGCCACCCAGATCGGGCATCTGGAGCCGCGAGACGATGGAGCTGTCACTCGGCCCCTGCTGCGGACGCCCGAGGAAGAGCGCGGCCGGGAGCGCCGCACCGAACGCGGCCTTGAGCGCGTCACGCCGATTCATCACGCCCGGCATTTACGCATCCCCCACGAGCTGGGCCTGATACCCCGCCAGTGCCGCGCGCCTGGCCGAGAGGCCACCCGTCGTTCCGCCGGGCCACATCGTGATGATGCCGCCCACGAGGAGAATCAACCCGCCGTACCACACCCACCAGACGAGTGGGTTGATGGTAAATCGGTAGACGGCTTCGTCCGTCCCGGCCACGGAGCCCGCGTAGACGATGTAGAGATCCTCGCGCGGGGTGCTCCGAATGGCCGCTTCGGTGGAGGGCTCGAACGTCTTCCGGCCGAACGAATCCACGTACAGCCGCTTCTCGCTCGTCATGACGCCCACGCGCTTCCCGTTCTCCTTCACCTCAACACTCGCCGCCTGCACGTGACGGTTGAGCGCGTCGTACTGCGAGACGCCCATGTGGGTGAAGGTGAACACGTTGCCGTAGGCGTCCTTGAGCTCGGCCGATTGGCCCGGCTTGAGCGAGGCCTCGACGTTGGTCTTGAACGCGAGCCCGGTGAACGCGATGAAATACGTGACGATCCCGAGGTGCACGATGTAGCCGCCGTAGCGCCGCCGGTTCCGGCCCATCAGGCGGAGGAAGGCGAGCACGTAGTTCTCGTCGTGCAGCCGGTGCCGGGCGCTCACGCCGCGGACGAACTCCTGGAGCACCGTGGTCACCACGAACGCGCCGAGCGCGATCGCCATCCCGGCGCCGAAGTCGCTGAACCCGATGGCGAGGAGAATCACGCTCGCCAAGATGAACGCGGAGACCGGAATCAGGAACTGCCGCTGGAGATTCTTCTTGCTCGCCCGGCGCCACGCGATGAGCGGGCCGATACCGGTCAGTCCGAGCAGGATGAGCCCGAGCGGAATGGTCACGCGGTTGAAGAAGGGCGGGCCGACGGTCACCTGGCTGCCCACGAAGAGCTCGTGGACGATCGGATAGATGGTGCCCCAGAGCACCGTGAGCGCGATGCCCACCAGCACCAGGTTGTTGAAGAAGAAGCTCGTCTCACGCGAGAGCACGCTCTCCAGGTGCCCCTCGGTCTGGAGCAGCGGGAGGCGCGTGATGAGAAGATACGTGAGCCCGAGGGCCAGAAGGATCAAGAAGGCCAGGAAGTAGTAGCCCACGCTCGACTGCGTGAACGAGTGCACGCTCGAGATCACGCCGCTCCGCGTGATGAACGTGCCGAAGATCGAGAGCATGAAGCTCAGGAAGATCAGCGTGATGTTCCAGCGCTTGAGCATCCCGCGTTTCTCCTGGATCATCACGGAGTGCAGGAACGCGCTCATGGTGAGCCAGGGGAGGAAGCTCGCGTTCTCGACCGGATCCCAGGCCCAGTAGCCGCCCCAACCCAGCTCGACGTACGCCCACCACATGCCGAGCGTGATGCCGATCGAGAGAAAGAGCCACGAGACGATGGTCCATTTACGGATGGCGTGGAGCCAGCCGGTATCGAGGCGCTTGGTCATCAGCGCCGCGACCGCGAAGGCGAACGGGATCGTGATCGAGATATACCCCAGGTAGAGCATCGGCGGATGCACCACCATCCCGGGGTTCTGGAGCTGCGGGTTCAGGCCGCTGCCGTCGAGCGGCGTGTACGGCAGCCGCGCGAACGGATGCGCCGAGAAGACCGTGGCCGCGAGGAAGAAGAACAGGACGCCGCTCGTCACGCCCGCCACGTAGGGCATCAGGTAGCTGTACCGTTTCGGCGTGAGCCACTGCGCCGCCGCGGCAAAGAGACTCAGGACGAGCCCCCAGAAGAGCAGGCTTCCGGCCTGTCCGCCGTAGAACGCCGACACGAGATAGACCGTCGGCAGGTTCCGGCTGGTGTAGGCCGCCACGTATTCGACGTTGAAGTCGTGCTTGAGGAGGGCGACCATCAGCGAGATCGCCGCGACGATCATGAGCCCGGCAAGCGCGTAGACCGTGCGCCGGGCACTCTGTATGAGCTCGGGGGTGCCACGCCGGCCGCCGAGGAACCCCACTACGGTTCCCCAGGCAGCCAGGAGGAGGGCCACCCAGAGCGCAATCTGTCCGAGAATTGTCATCGATCAGGTCAGGCCTTGGGCACCGTTTCGTAGCGAGACCCGCACTTGGCGAGCAGCGAGGTGGCGTGGAAGACGCCGTTGGCGTCCAGACGCCCTTCGACCACGACCTCCACGCCGTCGGTGAACGTGTCGGGCGGCAGGCCGCGGTAGACCACGGGATACTCCTGCTTCCCGTCGGTCACCTTGAACCGCACCGTCTGCGTCCCGATGTCGCGCTCGATCGAGCCTTTGACGACCTTCGCGCCCATCTTGACGCCGACGTCGCGGAAGGACGGCTTGGCGGCGATCCTGGCCGCGAGCTCGCTCGGCGTGACGAAGTAGACGCCGGTGTCCTTGATACCCGTCGCCATCAGATAGCCAACCGTGCCAACCAGGAGGAAGGCACCCAGGAGGAATTTGCTCTTGGCGTTCATGGCCCCGTTTCTATCCTCTAATAGGGGAAATCCAGAAGACAAAGATAGGTTACTTGGGGCAGGTTCAAAAGTTCACTAATCCACTATAACGGTTTCTTCATGATTGCGTATCCGGAGGAGGTGCCGCAACCGGGTCCGCTCCTCCCGTTCCCGCTCCTCCAGGGCCCGTGCCGTCCGGGCAATCGCCGTCGCCAGCTGGGGGGCGACCCGCCGCTCGAGGGTGTGCACCTGGCGCGACGTGGTGGCCAGGGCATCGCCCAGCCGCCGGATCAGGAGCTCCCTCGAGGCCGCATTCACGAGCAAATCCGTCAGATCCTCGAATCTGGCCGCCGCATCCGCGGCGGCGGGACCACTCATCCCGGGCGCGATTCCCCGCGCGCCCACCGTCCGCCGCACGGGCCCCGCGGGCACCACCGTCGCCGCCCGAATCCCCCAGACGGAGAGGGGATCGATCGCTACCTCGAGATCGCGCCCCGGCCAGGCGAGCGGCCGGAGCGCACCCGCCCCGTGAAGCGCGAGCGCCGTCCGATACGCATGATACCCCCGATCGGCCGTCTCGGCGATCTGCGCTCTGATATCCGCGGCGGGCCGCGCGAGCCGAAACAGCTCGGCGATCAGCGCCTCGCGTTTCCGCCGCAGCACGGTCGCGCCCTTTTCCACCCGTTGCGCCCGCCGCCTGGCCCGCACCAGCGCCATCCGCGTCGCGGGCTCCCTCGCCACACTCATCTCGCCCCATCCCCTGCCACGCTGCCACCCTGCCCCTCTGCCGCTCCTGCCGCTCCTGCCGCTCCTGCCGCCTCTCCCCCGGGAGACGTGTGCTTCTCCCAGGTTTCGTCGTCGATCCGCGGCAGATCCGTGCGCGGGAGCGATTCCATCAACCGCCACCCGAGCGTGATCGTCTCCTGGATCGACCTTCCGACGGCTCCCTGATGCACGAACTCGCGCTCGAAGCGATCGGCGAACTCCAACGCGCGCCGGTCGTCGCCACCGAGTCCCTCCTCGCCCACGATCGCGGCCATGAGCCGCGCGTCACGGCCGCGCGCGTAGAGCTGGTAGAGCTGATCGGCCCACTTCCGGTGCTCGGGCCGGGTCTTCCCCTCGCCGATCCCGGCGTTCATGAGCCGCGAGAGCGAGGGCAGAACGTCCACCGGCGGAAAGATGCCGCGCCGGTGAAGATCCCTGCTCAAGACCACCTGGCCCTCCGTGATGTAACCGGTGAGATCGGGGATCGGATGCGTGATGTCGTCGTCGGGCATCGTGAGGATCGGCAGCTGCGTCACCGAGCCCTCGGCGCCCTGCACCACGCCCGCCCGCTCGAAGAGCGTCGCGAGATCGCTGTACATGTAGCCCGGATAGCCGCGCCGGCCCGGGATCTCCTCGCGTGCCGTCGCGATCTCCCGCAGCGCCTCGCAGTAGTGCGTGATGTCGGCGAGCACGACGAGCACGTGGAGCCCACAGTCGTACGCCAGATACTCGGCGGCGGTGAGCGCGACACGCGGCGTGAGCAGGCGCTCGATGGTGGGATCGCTCGTCTGATTGAGGAAGAGGATGCTCCGCTCCATGGTGGCGGTGCGCTCGAAGCGCCGGAGGAAGCTTCCGGTTTCCCGCTCGGTGATCCCGATAGCCGCGAAGACCACGGCGAAGGGCTCGCCGCGCGGAGCGCGCGCGGTCTCGACGATCTGGGCGGCGAGATCGAGCGCGGGGAGGCCGGGCCCCGAGAAGACCGGAAGCTTCTGGCCGCGAACGAGCGTGTTCATCCCGTCGATCGCGGAGATCCCGGTCTCGATGAAATCCGCCGGTGGAAGCCGCCGGGTCGGATTGATGGGCGCGCCCCAGATCGGCCGGCGCTGGACGCCGATCGGTGCGGGGAGTCCATCCAGCGGCTGCCCCACGCCGGAGAGCGCGCGACCCAGGAGTTCGCGGCCCACCGGCGTGGTGGCGGTCTCGCCCGCGAGCGTGATGTCCGCATTGGACGGCGGAAGGCCGAGCGTCTCTTCCAGCACCTGGATCACCGTGACGCGCTCGCCCACGTCGATCACCTGGCCGCGGCGCGCCGGTTGGCCGGGGGCCGTGATCGTCACCCACTCACCCAGCGCGGCCCGCCGCGTGCCGCCAAGATAGAGCAACGGCCCCGCGCCGGCGCGCGCGCCGTGATAGGTGCGTTCGGGCGCGATCATACGGGCGCCTCCTCCGCCGGCACGATGCGCTCCGTCGCCTGCGCGATCGCCGCGCCGAGCTCGTCCGGTGTGGCCTGCCGCACCGCGAGCATCGCGCGCCGCGGCGCCGCGATATCCAGCCGCTCGAAGGGCAATCCCGCCTCGAGCCGGGCCCGTGCACCCCGATGGAATGCGAGCGCCAGCGCGGCCAACGCGCGCGTCTTCGCGATCGGCGAGAACGCGTCGGTGGGATCGTACGCGTTCTGGCCCAAGACGACCTCGCGCAACAGCCGCGCGGTTTCGAGCAGGAGTCGGTCCACGTCTTCCAAGGCTTCCGGCCCCACGAGCCCCGCGATCTCCTTGAGCTCGGTCTCCTGCTGGAGCAGCGCGAGCACCTCGGCGCGGAGCGTGGTCCAGTCGGCGCCCGCGTGCTCCGCGAACCACGCCTGCGTCGCGCGGTCGTAGAGCGTGTAGCTCGTCTCCCAATCCACCGCCGGGAACTGCCGCTGATGCGCGAGCCCCGCGTCCAGCGCCCAGAGCGCGCCCGCGACACGCAGTGACGCCTGCGTCACCGGCTCGGAGAAGTCTCCGCCCGGCGGTGAGACCGCGGAGATGAACGTGACCGCTCCCGTGCGCTCGGGCGTGCCGGCGGGCCGCACCCGTCCCGCACGCTCGTAGAGCTTGCCCAGCCGGTTGCCGAGCGCCGTGGGATAGCCTTCCTCTCCCGGCATCTCCTGGAGCCGCGCGCTGATCTCGCGGAGCGCCTCCGCCCAGCGCGAGAGCGAATCCGCCATGACCGCGACGCGGTATCCCTGGTCGCGGAAGTACTCCGCCACGGTCATGCCGAGATAGACCGACGCTTCGCGGGCGGCGACCGGCATGTTCGACGTGTTCACGACGAGGATCGTCCGATCCATGAGCGAGCGGCCGGTCCGCGGATCGGTGAGGGTGCCGAAGTCCTTCAGCACTTCGGCCATCTCGTTGCCGCGCTCGCCGCAGCCGACGTACACCACGACGTCGGCATCACCGAACTTGGCGAGCGACTGTTCGATCACCGTCTTCCCCGTGCCGAACCCGCCGGGCACCGCCACGGTCCCCCCCTCGGCGACGGGAAAGAGAAAGTCCATCACGCGTTGGCCGGTGATGAACGGCCGGTCGCCGGGGAGACGTTCCGCCACCGGCCGCGGCGCCCGCACCGGCCAGCGCTGTGCGAGCGTGAGCGGCGTGCCGTCGTCGAGCGCGCCGACGGGCTCGTGCACGGTGTAGCTGCCCGACGCGAGTGACGCGAGCACACCGGTGACACCGGGCGGCACCAGAATGCGATGGGCAAAGCCGGACACCTCTTCCACGGTCCCGAGCACGTCGCCCCCGGCCACCGTGCTTCCCACGGTGGCCGTTGCCTCGAAGGGCCACCGCCGCTCGGCGTCGAGCGTGGCGGCCTCGGTGCCGGGACGGATGAACGTGCCCGCCGCCTCGGCAATCCGCTCGAGCGGCCGGCCGATCCCGTCGATCACGCGGCCCAGAAGCCCGGGCCCCAGCTCCGCGGTGAGCGCGGAACCGGTGCGCTCGACGGTCTCCTCGAGCGCCAAGCCGGTGGTCTCCTCGAACACCTGCACCGTCGCGGAGTCGCCCTCCACGCGGATCACCTCGCCGAGCAGGCGCCGGCTGCCCACGCGCACCATCTCGTACAGCGCGGCGCCTTGCATCGGATAGACCTCGGCGAGCGCGCCCGTCACGCGGCGAATGCGGATCTCGCTCATCGGAGTCGAATCCGGTAGCCGATCGCGCGACGGAGCATCTCGACGATGTACTCCTCGGCGGCGCCGGGACGCGCGGCGCGAGTGGGCGACGGGAACGGGAGCACGACCGGCACGGGGGTGCGCCGGAGGAGACGCAGCGTCTCGTCGGACAGCGCGTCGTGCAGGCGGCTCTCGACGAGCACCACCCCGACGCGCGGATCGCCCGCCAGATCATTGAGCGCCCGCCCCGCGCTCGCGCCGTCCGACGCCACGCGCGTCGGCAGTCCCGTGAGCGCGAGCCCCGCCTCGAGCTCGGGCCGGCAGAGGAGCCGCACGGTGCGCATCATGCCGCGGGCTCCCCGACGGCAAGCGCGAGCGTCCAGAGGATCTCGGCGAGCGCGATCGTCTCGCGCCGCTGGCGGAGCGCGAACTCGATCACCGCGACGCTCGAGAGCGGGGCGAGGCGCCGGCGCCGCGCCGCATGGCGAATCAATCCCTCCAGGGCCGCGCGCTCCGGTTCCGCGGCGGCGGGATCGAACGCGTCGGCGACCGCGCCACCCGCGAACGCGGTGGCGAGCAGGGCACGCGCCGCCGGGACGCTCTCGGCCCGCGTGGACGCGACGAACCGCTCGGCCGCGAGCGCGTGCCCTCCCGGGAGATAGAGCTCGTCACCACCGTGCCGGTCCTCGCCTGCCGCATCACCCGCGAGGGCGAGCGCCGTCCACGCGTTCTCGAGATCGACCAGCGTCGCGACGTACGCCTCGAGCTCACGATCGCCGCGCGCCCCGGCTTCCGCGGTGCGGAAGAACCGTCGGCTGATCGCCGTCTCGAGACGGCTCAGGTCCGGCGGCTCGGCCTCACGACGCACGCGGAGTGCGTCGGCGTAGGGATTCCGCCAGGCGGCGAGGAGCCCCGCCATCGCGGCGAGCGTCGGCTGACGCGCGAGCTCGTGGAGCGCCCGTTCCGGGAAGGTGGCCGTGGGGATGAGGCCGGCGAGACGCGACTCCAGCGGCGCCGCGGCAACACACGCCCGTACGAGCGCGCGGAGACTGCGCCGGTCTTCGTCGTCGAAGACGATCGTGAGCGTCGCCGCGCGTGCGCCCGCCCAGCGCCGCAGCAGTCGGAGCCGCTCGGCCGCATGCCGCCGGATGGCGTGATCGAGCGTCAAGGCGTCCACCGGCGCCTCCGCCGGGATGACGCCCCGATCCCCGAGCGCCACGGCGAGCCCGCGCAGATCCTGCGCTCGCCGGAGATCGTCCAGCGCCTCGGGCGGGAGGAATCGCGTGCCGAGCCCGCGAGCCCGGGCGATCACGTCGCCGAGGTCGCGTCCCATGGCACCAGCTCCTCGAAACGTTCGAGCACGCGCGCGGCGAGATCGCCGCGCCGGCGGGTCAGCGCGCGCTCCAGCACATCGTTCACCGTGAGCGATCCATCCGCCGTCTCGATCACGAATCCCGTGCCCACGTCGGCGGATGCCTCAATGCGCATCCCATCCGCGAACGACTCGAGGCGTGTCGCGAGCCCCGGCGTGCAGCGCACCACCGCTTCGCGCTCTCCCACGAACGCGCGGGCGACGCGGACACGCTCGGCGAGCGTGTCCAGATAGCGCGCGTCCCGCGCGAGGCCGGCGATCTGTGCGGACGCGGCGGTGAAGACACGCGCCAGGAGCTGCTCGCGGGCGAGCAGCGTCTCTTTCGTGGTCTCGCGCCGTGCGGCCGTAATCGCGATGTCCGCCTCACGCGTGAGCGCCGCTTCGCGCTCGCGCTGAAAGGCCTCGCGCTCGGCGGTCACCGCCCGGTCGGCTTCGGCGACCAGCTCGGCCGCCGCGTCCTCCGCCGCACGCGCAATGGCGGCTTCGCGTTCCGCGACCCGCCGCTCGAGCGACCCGAGCAGATTCTCGATCGCCATCGCGCGCTCAGCCTGCGGCACCACCGCCCGCCTGCAAGATGATCAACACGGCGATCACGAATCCCAGGATCACCATCGTCTCCGGAATCGCGATCATCAGGATCGCCGTCGTGGAGAGCTCGGGCTTCTCGGCGAGCGTCGCCGCCGCCGCGGGCCCGATCCGCGACTGCGCCCATCCCGTGGCGAGCGCGGGAATCCCGACGGCCAAAGCCGCGGCGAACATGATCCACAGCGTATTCATTCCTTGAGCTCCTTCTCCTCTGGCTAGCCGGCGTGCTCCCCGTTCGGATGCCAGTGTCCGAACGGCCGGTATTCCGTTCCGCCGGGGCTGTAGAACTTCCCGAAGAATTCGACGTAATGCAGCCGCAGCGCGTGGATGGTCGGGCTGAAGATCCCGAGCGCGAAGTTCACGAAGTGGAAGATCAGCGCGAACACCACGCCCACCGCCACGCTGCCCATCGTCCCCACCAACCGGTTGGCCACCACGGCCATCATCACGCTCGCCGTGCCGAGGGCCATGATACGCGCGTACGACAGCACGTTGCCCAGCGTCGAGAGCAGCTCGATCGGCCCGATCACGCCCTCCACGACCACGAGAATCGGGAAGGCGACGAGCAGCGCGATCACGAGCGGTGAGAAGAGCGCATGCGGGAGCACCTCGACCACCGCGAGGAGCGCGGCCGCGATCAGCAACACCATCACCGCGGCGAGTCCCCGGCCCACCGCCTGCCGCGGGTGCCCCCGGGCGGCCGAGACGACGCCGAGCACGAGGCCGAGCACGATGTGCACGAGGCCGATTGCGATGGCGAGTCCCAGGAAGGGCACGATGCGCGCCTCGCGATCGAACAGCAGGGGGTGGAGCCCAACGCGGCGGCCGAGGTCGCCGAAGAACTCGCCGAACGCGATCCCGAAGAGCACGGCGAAGAGCGCGCAGGCGCCGGCGATCTTCCCGAGGGAACGCCTGAGCGCGTCCGGCGCGGCGTGGCGCATGAGGAGCAGCGCCAGGACGCCGAGCAGGAGGCCATACCCGATGTCGCCGAGCATGAGCCCGAAGAACATCGGGAAGAAGACCGCGACGAACGGCGTCGGATCGATGCTGCCATAGCGCGGCAGCGGGAACATCCGCGAGAGCATCTCGAAGGGGCGAAAGAGCCGCGGGTTGCTCAAGACCACCGGCGCCTCGCGCCCCTCCCAGTCTTCCCGGCCGATTCGCTCGATGACGATCGTCGGCGCGCAGCATTCGGCGAGGCGTTTGCGCACGCGATCGATCGCGGCGTCCGGCACCCATCCCTCCAGCACGAACGCGCGCTCGGTCTCGGCGGCCGACGTCTCACCCTGCAGGGCGAGGAGTCGGTCGTGCGCGGCCCGGCGGGCGCGCGCGAGCTCCGCGCCGTGACGTTCGGCGAGGGCGCGGCGCTCGGCGGCGATGGCCGCGAGCTCCCGCGGAATCGCGTCGCGCCGCGCGCGCATCGCGGGCATCGCCTCGGCGAGCGACGCCCCGCCGTACTCGGCGGGCACCGGCATCTCGTGCACGCCCGCCTGCGCGAGCATCGACTCCACCTTGGGCGCCACCGCCGCCGCGACGAGGAGCAGCACGGCGACCTCGCCGTCGGGGAGGCGGTGCTGGAGCAGCGCGAACTCGTCACCCAGCGCTTCGGTGAGGGCCGTGCGCAACCGTGGAAGGGCGTCGGCGTCCCGGGCGCGGAGAATCACGTGGTAGGCGCGCGCGTCCTTGATGGCGGGTTCCGCCCGGAGCAGCGCGTCGAAGGCGGCGAAGAATCCTTCGTATTTGGCGATGAGCGCACGCTCGTCGGTGAGCGCCACCTCGCGCGTGCGGAGCGCGGCGAGCCGGCGGCGAATCCGCGCGGCGAGACGGATCCATTCCGCCCATGGCGGCGGGCCGGGCGTCTCGTGCGAGTTCGGCGAGAACGGCAAGCCAAGCTCCGTCGCGATCGTTTCGAGATCGTCGAGGAGCCGTTCGAGATGGGCCCGTTCGTGCGCGCGTTCCGGGGAGAGGGTGACGGGATGGACGCGGGGATCGTGCTTCGGCGTATCGAGCTGGACGACGCCCAGATCCTGGAGCGCATCGAGCACCGCGGCGAGCTCGCCACGCGGCCCAAGGAGCCGAATCCGCGCCATCGGAATAATCACGGTTGCTCCGGCGCGAGGAGCACGGTGATGATCGTGTCGGCCAACATGCGCACGACATCGTCGGGTACGTCGGTGAAGCGCCGGCGCTCCCGTGCGGCACGGTGCGTGAGCGCCTCGAGGGCGCGATCGCGTTCGGTCGCCGCCGCGGCGGCGAGCCGTACGGCGTCGGCGGCGAGCTCCGTTTGCACGTGCGCACGGCGTGCTTCGGCCTCGGCCCGCGCCGCCTCGACCACGGCGGCGGCATGCCGTTCCGCGTCGGCGATGCGCGCGTCGAGCCGCTCTTCCATCTCGAGCAGCCGCGCGAACTCACCCTCCTCCGCCGGCAAACCGGCGCCACCCTGTCCCGTCACCACTCCACCTCCTGGACCGCGAAGGTACTGACGGGCGGCAGGACCCCATCCTTAACCGCTCATTAATGCTTTCTTAAAGCCATCACCCATAGGCTCCGACCCGTGGCATAAGGTTTTGTCCGCCTACCAACGGCGGGGGACGCTCCACCGTTGGTCAGCCGACCCGACATTTGGAGCTCCTAATGTTCTATCCCTCCGCACATCCCTGGGCCGAAGACGAGACGCTCGGCGAGCATCTCGAGCGGACCGGGGTCAGCCGTCGCGACTTCCTCGCGTTCTGCGGGGAGTTTTGCGCCATCCTTGGCCTGGGCAGCGTCATGACGCCGAAGATGGCGGCGGCGCTGGAAGCGTTGAAACGCCCGAGCGTCATCTGGATCCAGCTGCAGGAGTGCACCGGCTGCGTCGAGAGCGCCCTCCGGAGCGCCGATCCCACGATCGGCGATCTCATTCTCGATCTCGTCTCGCTCGACTATCAGGAGACGCTCATGGCCGGTGCGGGCGAGGCCGTCGAGAGCGCGCTCCAGGCCGCGATCAAACGCGGCAACTATCTCCTCATCGTGACGGGCTCGGTGCCGCTCAAGGAGAACGGGATCTACACGATGATCGGCGGCCGCACCGCGCACGACGTGCTCGTCGAAGCGGCGGGTAACGCCACCGCCGTCGTCGCCGTCGGCGCCTGCGCCCACTGGGGCAGCGTCCAGGGGTCGCGGCCCAATCCGACCGGCGCGGTCGGCGTGAGCGACATCATCAAGGACAAACCGGTCGTCAACATCGCCGGATGCCCGCCGATCGCGGACGTGATCACCGCGACGGTCGTGCATTACCTCACCTTCGGCAACGTGCCCGCGCTCGATTACGACGGGCGTCCGCTCTTCGCGTACGGCTCCCGGATCCACGATCAGTGCTCGCGCCGGGCGCACTTCGACGCCGGCCAGTTCGTCACGGAGTTCGACGACGAGGCCGCACGCAAAGGCTGGTGCCTCTACGAGGTGGGCTGCAAGGGCCCGGCGACCTTCTCGCCCTGCCCGATCTTCATGTGGAACACGCGGACCAACTGGCCGATCGGCGCCGGACATCCGTGCCTCGGCTGCACCGAGCGCGAATTCTGGGACACCATGACGCCGTTCTACGGTCGCCTCCCGAACGTCGCCGGTCTCGGCATCGAGAAGACCGCCGACACGTGGGGCGCGGCACTCGCCATCGGGGCCGCCGCCGGTGTGGCGGCGCACGCGGTCGCCACCGGCGTCCACCAGGTCCGCCAGAAGCGCAAGCTCCCGATCGCGGAGTCGCATGGAAAGGACAGCAACAATGGCTAAGACCAAAGTCGTCGTCGATCCGATCACCCGGATCGAGGGGCATCTGCGCATCGAGGTGCAGGCGGAGAATCAGAAGATCGCCAATGCCTGGGCGTCCTCCACGCAGTTCCGCGGCATCGAGATCATCATGGAAGGCCGCGATCCCCGCGACGCGTGGGCGTTTACGCAGCGCATCTGCGGGGTCTGCACCGTGGTCCACGCCGTGGCGTCGTGCCGTGCGGTCGAAGACGCGCTCGACATTCACATTCCGCCGAACGCGAACATCATCCGCAACCTCGTGCACGGGATGCAGTTCATCCAGGATCACGTGATCCATTTCTACCACCTGCATGCGCTCGACTGGGTGGACGTGGTGAGCGCGCTCAAGGCCGACCCGGCCGGGACCGCGAAGATCGCCAAGTCCATCTCGCCGTGGCCGAACAACTCCGAGACGTACTTCGCCGAGGTGCAGAACCGCCTCAAGACGTTCGTCTCGAGTGGCCAGCTCGGCATTTTCACGAACGGCTACTGGGGCCACCCGGCGTACAAGCTGCCGCCCGAGGTGAACCTGCTGGCCGTGGCGCATTATCTCGAGGCACTCGACTGGCAGCGCGACGTGATCCGGCTGCACACGATCTTCGGCGGCAAGAACCCGCACCCGAACTTCCTGGTGGGCGGGATGGCGTCGGCGATCAACCTGAACGACGCGGCCACGATCAACTCGGCGCGTCTCACCGAAGTGAAGGACATGATCACGCGGGCCCGCCGGTTCGTGGACGAGGTGTACTGGCCCGACCTGCTGGCCATTGCCGGGTTCTACAAGGACTGGGCGGCGATCGGCGGCGGGACCGGCAACTTCCTCGCCGTGGGCGAGTTCCCGGAGACGGACATCCGGGACATCAAGTCGCTCTACCTGCCGCGCGGCATCATCATGAACAAGGACATCAGCAAGGTCCTCCCCTACGACCAGGAAAAGGTGAAGGAGTACGTCACCAGCTCCTGGTACGAGTACTCCGGCGGTGACAAGGTCGGGCTCCATCCGTACGAAGGCGAGACCAAGGCCAAGTACACCGGCCCGAAGCCGCCCTGGCAGTTCATCCAGGACTTCGAGAAGTACACGTGGATGAAGGCGCCGCGGTACGATGGCCATCCGATGGAAGTCGGCCCGCTCGCGCGGATGCTCGTCGGCTTCGCGTCCGGGCAGCCCGACATCCAGGAGGTCGTGAAGGAGGCGCTCGGCAAGCTGAACGTCGGGCCCGCCGCGCTCTTCTCGACGCTCGGCCGGACGGCGGCGCGCGGCGTCGAGACGGTCGTGCTCGCACACCGGATGAGCAAGTGGTTCGACGACCTCGTCGCCCGGATCAAGGGCGGTGACGTCGCCACCTTCGACAAGTCCAAATGGGATCCGGGGACCTGGCCGAAGACGGCCCAGGGTTATGGCTTCGTCGACGCGCCGCGCGGCGCGCTCGGCCACTGGGTGCAGATCTCCGACGAGAACATCTCGCGGTACCAGTGCGTCGTCCCGACGACGTGGAACGCGTCGCCGCGGGACGACAAGGGCGTCGTCGGACCGTACGAAGCCGCCCTGATGGACAACCATCCGCTCGCGGACCCCAAGCAGCCGCTCGAGATCCTGCGAACCATCCATTCCTTCGATCCCTGCAATGCCTGCGGCGTGCACGTGCTCGACGCGACGGGGCAGGAAGTGATGGAGGTGAACGTCCAGTGACTGCGCCCACGATACGGTCGGCCATCAAGACCGGAGACCCCTATCGCTGGGTGCATCTCTGGCACTGGCCGATCCGCGCGATGCACTGGATCGCGGCGACCTGCATCGTCACGCTGGTCGTCACGGGCCTGTACATCGGGAAGCCGTACTTCATGACCTCGGGCGAGGCCAGCTCCCATTACCTGATGGGGTGGTTCCGCCTCGTGCACTTCATCGCCGCCGGCGTGCTGGTGGCGACGGGCATCGTCCGGTTCTACTGGCTCTTCGCCGGCAACCGGTTCGAGCGCTGGAAGGCGCTGTTCCCGATCCGCGCCCGCGACTGGGTCAACCTCTGGCGGACGGTCAAGAAGTACCTGTTGATCGACCCGGAACGGGGCCCGCACTATCTGGGGCACAACCCGATCCAGCAGTTCAGCTACACGTTCGTCTACTTGATCGTGCTCGTGCAGGTGGTGACGGGCTTCACGCTCTATGGCCAATCCAATCCCGAAGGCTTCCTGTACACCGCCTTCCATTGGGTCATCCCGCTCCTGGGTGGGCTCCAGATCGTGCGGTTCGTGCATCACATCATGACGTGGCTCTTCCTGATCTTCATCCCGATCCACGTCTATCTCGCGCTCCGCTCCGACGTCATGGACCGCGAGGGCACGATGAGCTCCATCTTCAGCGGCGGTCGCTTCGTCCGGGCCGACGTCGAGTACGAAGACGAAGATGCCTGAGCGACGAGCGGGCCCGACGCTCGTGATCGGGCTCGGCAACCCGCTCATGACGGACGACGGCGCCGGCCTCGCCGCCCTTGCCGCGTTGGACAAGGCGTGGTCGCTGGCCGGCGACGTCGAGCTCGTCGATGGGGGGACGTGGGGGATGAACCTCCTCCCCCTCATCGAGGACGCCGGCCGGTTGTTGTTCCTGGACGCCGTCCACGTGAACGCCCGGCCGGGCACGGTGGTCGAGATGGAGCGGGACGAGCTGCCGAAGTTCTTCGCGTTGAAGCTCTCGCCGCACCAGATCGATCTGAAGGAGGTGCTCGCGGTGGCGCAGCTCCGCGGCACCCTGCCCGACGACACGGTCGCGATCGGGATCGAGCCCGAGGCGATCGAGCTGGGGACGACACTGCGTCCGGTCGTGGAGGCCGGGCTCGGAGAAATGGTGGATCGTGCGGTGCGGCGGCTGGACGGGTGGGGACATCAGGCCACCGAGCGTCGCGCCGCCTATGCATGAGATGAGCATTGCCCTCGAGATCGGCCGCCTCGCGGAAACGCAGGTCGGTCTCGAGCACGTCGGGGAGATCGTCACGGTCGGCGTCGAAGTAGGTGACGACGCCGGGATCGAGCCCGAGAACCTGGAGTTCTGTCTGGAAGCCGTCCTCGCCACTCCGCCCTTTCGGCGGGCCAAGCCGGTCCTGGAACGCCTTCCCGGTGACGTGCTCCGTTTGAGCTACTTGGAGGTGGATGATGGCCGTCCGGACGATAGCAGTCCGTGAACGGGTGATGGCGAAGAACGACGAGCT
>DATFMZ010000110.1:0-8801 GCA_035266665.1 Gemmatimonadales bacterium
TCGAAGAACTTGAGGCCCTCCGCGGTATCCCAGATGCCGAGCGCGTCGTGATCGGTGGGGTCGAAGTGCTGCGCCCGGCCGAGGGTCGCATACACCGCCCGCTCGACCGCGCCGTGCTGGGCCGCCACCTTCGGCTTGTAGATGATGTTGTTGATGAAGCGCGCACCGAAGAGTGCGACGTACGTGGTGGACGGGATGAACACGCGGTCCTTGTCTCGCGTGTTGTACGACGAGCTCTGGTCTTTGGGCTCCATCACGCCGATCACCGTGAACGGCATGTTCCCGATGTTGACCAGCTTGCCCACCGCCGGTTCATTGCCGAAGAGCAGCGAATCGATCTGGTCGCCCAGGACCACCACGCGGCGTCGCTGTGCCATGTCGAGTGGGTCGATGAACCGGCCCCCGGCCTGGACGTTGATGTTCCGCATCGGACCGTAGATCGGGTAAATGCCCGTGATGTACGGGCGGGTGACCTGGGTCCCGCGACTCACCGCCGTGTTGCGGGAGCCGTATTCCGGGCTGATCTCGCCGATGGCCGGGATGTCGTGACGCAGGACCGAGACGTCGCTCTCGCGAAACCGGATGAATCGGCCGTCCGGATATCCCTCGTACGGCTTCGTCGTCCGCCCCGGAAACATGATCACGATGCCGTCGCCGATCCCCTTCGAGCGGATCACCATCTGCCGCTTGAACCCGACGCCGAACGCGAGCAGCGCGACCACGGCGACCGTTCCCCAGGTGATCCCCATGATCGTCAGCGCCGTGCGCAGGCGTTGTGCGCGCACGTCCGCGAAGAACTCACGGGCAACGGTGGCGAGGCGCATGGGGCTAGTGGATATCCTTCACGGGCTTCTCGAGGACGGTATCGCCCTCGGTGAGCCCGCTCAGGACCTGGACGTTGATCGCGTCCGACAAGCCCGTCTTGATGAGGCGCGTCTTGGCGGTGCCATCCGACTGCCGGAGCTGCACGCTCGCCGAGTCGCCGGAGAACGTCACGACGCGTTCGGGAATCATCAACACGCTGTCGCGGCGGTCCACGACGATATCGGCATTCGCCGAGTATCCCGCGCGGAGCGTGGCCCCGTGCACGTTGGTGAGGTCGATCTCGACGGGGAACACCGTGGCGCCGTTCACCGTGTCGGCTTTGAGGGAGATCTTCGTCAGCCTGCCCTCGACGTCGGTGTTGGGGAGCGCGCCGATCTTCACCTGCGCCTTCATGCCTTCCTTCAGGCGTCCGACGTCGATCTCGTCCACGGTGCCGCGAAAGATGAGATTCTTCATCTCCGCCATGCGGAGGAGCACGGTTCCTTCCTGGTAGTTGCTCATCGGCACGACGGGATCCCCGACTTCGACCAGCTCTTGCAGGATGAAGCCGTCGATGGGCGAGCGGACGACCGTGGCGACCGTGGTATCGGTGCCGGACAGGCGCCCGTCCTTCATGAGGGTGTATTGCTCGTGCGCGGCCTGTTGGGAGACCACGGCTTCCTGATACTTCTGCTGCGCGTCCTGCAGCGCTTGCTCCGAGGTGAGCTTCTGCGCCGCGAGGGTCTTCTGCCGGTCGAGATCGCGCTTCGCGTTCTCCACTTGCAGATCGGCGAGCGAAACCTGGCGTTGGGCGTCGGCCAGCTCGAGGGGGGTCGGGCTCGGTTTGATCTCCAGGAGGGGCGCACCTGCGCGTACGTAGTCGCCCTCCTCGGCGAACCGGCGGCGGACGACGCCTCCCGTCTGTGACTTGACGCTGATCTCGACGCGGGGCTGGATGGTGCCCACGGCGAGGGCTTTGTCGACGATCGTTCCGCGGGTCACTGGGACGCCCGAGGCGTCTCTCTTGTCGTGACCGGCGGAGCTTGCCGCCTTGAGGGCCGTCGCGCCTACGCCCGCGAGCACGACGATTGTGAGAATGACTTTGGTCCGTCGTTTCATCATCGGCTCCTGGCCGCAATAGCCCGAGACTTCAGGGGGTTCGGTCAGGCACTACGGGATGGTGGCGGGGAAGTTTCGGGATGGGACGTGGTGGGGCAGGATGGCAGAGTGGCAGAGTGGCAGAGGCGGCGGGCCCGGTCGGGGTCGGATGGCTAGCGCATCCACTCCTTGCCGTCCACGAGCTCGCGGCAGAGATCGTCGGCAGTCCGGCCCGCGGCTTCGGCCGCGAAGTTCAGCACCACGCGGTGGCGCAGAACGGAGAGTGCCACCTGTCGTACGTCGTCATAGTCCGCGAGCGGGCGTCCGTCGAGCGCCGCGCGCGCCTTGGCGCCGAGCACCAGGTACTGGGAGGCGCGTGGGCCCGCGCCCCACGAGACGAACTCGCGCACGGCCGCCGGCGCATCCGCATCCGATGGGCGCGTCATCCGGGCCAGCCGCACCGCCGCGCGCACCACCGGTTCGGCCACCGGGACGCGCCGCACGAGCCGCTGCATGGCACGCAGCGCCTCGGCATCGAGCACCGGGCGGATCTCGCCCAATGGCGTACCGGTCGTGGTCTCGGCGATGCGCTCTTCCTCTTCCCGTGTCGGATACGACACGGTGAGCTCGAACATGAATCGGTCGAGCTGGGCCTCGGGCAGGGGGTAGGTGCCTTCCTGCTCGATCGGGTTCTGCGTGGCGAGGACGAAGAACGGCTCGGGGAGCGGATAGGTGACGCCGGCGGCCGTGACGGCGTGCTCCTGCATTGCCTGCAGGAGGGCGGCCTGGGTCTTGGGTGGTGTCCGGTTGATCTCGTCGGCGAGCACGACGTTCGCGAACACGGGGCCCCGCACGAACCGGAACGACCGTTTTCCCGAGGCGTGGTCTTCCTCCAAGATCTCCGTGCCGGTGATGTCGCTCGGCATGAGATCGGGCGTGAACTGGATTCGCTGGAACGCGAGATCGAGCGCCTCGGCGACGGTGGAGACGATGAGCGTCTTGGCGAGGCCGGGGACCCCCACGAGCAGCGCGTGGCCGCCGGCGAGGATCGCGGTGACGATCCCGTCGAGCACATCCCGCTGGCCGACGATCCGGCGGCCCACCTGTGCGACGAGCGCCTCCCGCGCCTCGGTGAGGCGCTCGAGGAGGGCGACGTCGTCGGCTTCGGCGGCTCGGATGGGGTCGGCACTCACGGCACTGGCTCCTGAGAGACGAAGGCAGGGTGACGCTCCGCCACCCTGCCGTACGCTGCTACACCCAAAGTAATGGGATGGCTGCGGAACGGCGCCAAAACGCTCAGAATCCTAACCCGAGATGGGTCCCGGAAACACCCAGTTTCTTGCTTGCGAAATTTTTCACAAGGGGTACATTTCCGGTCGGTTATGGGTCCCGATCGGCGTCAAACCGACGAGATCGGCGAGGGATACGACTACATCTCGCTTGGGATCTCCTTTGCGGCCGGCATCCTGCTCTTCATGGCGGGTGGCTGGCTGCTCGACAAGTGGCTCGGGATCACGCCGATCCTGACCATCGTCGGAACTCTCGCGGGGACCGCTGTGAGCATCACGTGGGTCTACGTGAGGGTGCGGGCGGCCACGGGCGGGTCCGACGCCGACGAAGATCGTAAGTCAAAGTGATGAAACGACTTGCATGGATCGGCGTCGCGCTGACGTTGCTCGTCACCGTGGTACTGCGCCTCACCGCCGGGCCGGCGGCCGTGCTGCCGGCGGTGCTGTTCGGCCTGCTGGCGACCGGGGTGCAGATGGTGGCGGTGGCCGTGATGCGACCCGTCATGGGCGCGCCATTCTCGAAGATGCTCGAGCGGTGGAGCATCGGGATGGCCCTCCGGCTCGGCGGCGTAGTCCTCTTCGCGGTGGCGGTGGCGGTGAATCGGACGGTGTTCCCGCCGATCCCAACGGCATTCGGCTATCTCGGGGTGCTCTTGCCCCTGTTGTTCATGGAGATGCGCTTCTTACGATGATGCTTCCGTTCCTGCAGGCGGCTACTCCCAACATCGGCGAGGTGGTGCTCCATCACACCGCCGACGCCTATGGCATCGGGCTGGGCGAGGCCTTTCCGAAGCTCAACTGGTACTGGGGGCAGTTCTTGCCGAGCGTGCACGTCGCGGGCCTGACCATCAACTTCACGCCCACGAAGCACGTCATCCTGCTGGCGCTCGCCGCCGTGCTGGTCTTCCTCACGATGCGCTCCGCGGGCAAGGCGCTCGAGCGTCAGCGCGCCGGTGGCGCGGCGCCCAAGGGTGTCGCGAACATGATCGAGGCGATGGTGCTCTTCGTGCGCAACGACATCGCCATCGAGAACATCGGCGAGCACGACGGACCGACGTACGCGCCGCTCGTGATGGCGCTCTTCTTCTTCATCCTCTACTGCAATCTGATGGGCTTGATTCCGCATCTCGCGACGCCGACCGGCAACGTCGCCGTCACGGGAGCCCTCGCCCTCGTCTCGTTCGTCGCGATCGAGGTGGGCGGGTTCGCGAAGCTCGGCCCCAAGGGATATCTGCGGACGATCTTTCCCAAGGTCCCGGGGATGGAGGGGATCGGCGGCGCGCTCATGACGTTGGTCATGGCGCCCATCGAGCTGCTGTCGAAGCTGGTGAAGCCGTTCGCGCTCTGCGTCCGTCTCTTCGGCAACATGACGGCGGGGCATTTCGTGATCCTGTCGTTGCTGGGGCTGATCTTCCTGTTCGGCAGTCTCCAGTACGTGAACTGGGGGATCGGGGTCGCGTCCGCGCTTCTCGTGCTGTGCATCATGCTGCTCGAGATCTTCGTCGCGTTCCTGCAGGCGTACGTGTTTGCGCTGTTGACGGCGGTGTTCATCGGGTTGATGCAGCATGAGCATTAGAGGGCGGTAACGGGCGGTAACGGGCGGGCACGGGCCGTACCGCCCATTACCGGCCTCTCCCGCCGGTTACCGACGGGGAAAAGGTTGAAGGGAAGGGGGTGCGCCGTGCGCTTCATCGCACTCCCCACGTACCCGGTCGGGTGACCGGGGAAGCCCGCTGGCCGCATGGCCGTTGGCGGGTCGCCGCGAAGACGCCGCTCGGGAGACGCGGCGCGCGACGCGGGAAGCGCAACACGACATCTCATCTCCCACGTACCACAAAGGGTGATACGACATGTTGCACAACGTGCTCTACCTCCTCCAGGCCGCGAGTGACTCGGCGGTGGCACAGGCCGCGGCGGCCGCGGCAAAGAACACCAACGCGCTGCTCGGTGCCGGGATCGGCATGGGGCTCGCGGTGATCGGGGCGGGCATCGGGCTCGGCCGCATCGGCGGTCAGGCGTCCGAGGCGATCGCGCGCCAGCCCGAGGCGGGTGGCGACATCCGCGGCCTCGCGATTCTGCTCGGTATTCTGCTCGAAGGCGTGACGATCATCTGCCTGGTGTTCGCCCTGCTCTTCAAGCTCATCGCGTAGCCGGACGGACCGATGGGGGTCACATTGCCTCTGATGCTGGTCGCGCAAGCGGCCGAAGGCGCGCACAAGGTCGGCTTCGACTCGCCGTTTGAAGTCAACTTCGGGATGTTCTTCTGGACATGGCTCATCTTCATCGGACTCTTTCTGGTCCTGAAGAAGTGGGCCTGGCCACCGATCGTCAGACTGACGGAAGAGCGCGAGAAGAAGATCGCCCAGCAGCTCGCCGAAGCAGAGCGCATGAACGCCGAGGCCCGCCAGGCGCTGGAGGAACACCAGCGCCTGGTGGCGCGGGCCAAGGAAGATGCCCAGGCGCTCATCGCCGAAGCGAAGAGCGTCGCCGAACGCGAGCGCGAGCAGCTTCTGACACGCACGCGTGAGGAACAGGCACAGCTGCTCGATCGCGCGAAGCGGGAGATTCAGGCGGAACGCGATCGGGCCGTGGTGGAGCTCCGGCGCGAGGCGGTCGACCTCTCGCTCGCGGCCGCGTCACGGTTGATCGGCGAGCGGCTCGATTCCAATGCCAATCGTCGACTCGTCACGGAGTATCTCGCGTCGTTGGCGGAGCAGCATTGAGACCGGCCACGATCGCGAAGAACTACGCCGAGGCGCTCTTCGCGGCGGGCGAGCAGAGCGGGGATACCGCGCGTTTCGCGTCGCTGATCGAAGCGGTAGCCGGCGCCATCGAGGCGGATGACCGGATCCGTCTCGTGCTGGAATCGCCGCGCGTGCCGAAGGCGACGAAGTCGGGTCTCCTCAGGCGGGCGCTCGAAGGGAAGGCCCCCGTCGTGTTCGTGCGGTTTCTCGACGCGGTGGTGCGCCGTGGGCGGCAGGGGCTGATTCCGGACATCAGCCGTCAGTACCTGGCGCTGTTGGACGTGAAGCTCAATCGGCTCCATGCGGGTGTCGTTGCGGCGCGGATGCCCGACGCCGCGCTGCAGGGGGAGATCGCGGAGCGGTTGTCCGCGGTCTTCGGCAAGGAAGTCATCCCGCACTTTCGCGAGGATCCCGCATTGATCGGCGGGCTCGTGGTGCGGGTGGGCGACCGGGTGCTGGACGGCTCGGTACGCCGCAAGCTCCTCAGGCTCCGGACGCAGATGCTCGGCGGCTGAGCACCGGCGCATACAACTCAGGGCCCCGCGGAGCTACGTTCCCCGGGGCCCTTTTTCTTGACGGAGGTGACATGGCGGAACGCGTGGGATTCATCGGACTCGGCGCGATCGGGACGCCGATGGCCGTGCACATCGCCGAGACCTTTCCAACGCACGTGTGGAATCGCACGGGGACCAAGACGACGGCGTTCGCCGCGGCACACGGCGCGACGGCGGCGCCGTCGGTGGCCGATCTGGTCGGTGCCGTGGACGTCGTGGTCACGTGCCTGCCCACGTCCAAGGACGTGCGCGAGGTGCTCGAGGCGGGTGGCGCGGCGTGGCGCGAGGGGCAGCTCGTGGTGGACTGCACGAGCGGCGATCCGGGCGGTACGCGCGCCAACGCGGCGTGGCTCGCCGATCGGAGCGTCGGGTTCGTGGACGCGCCCGTCAGCGGCGGAACGAGTGGCGCCGAGAAGGGCACGCTCACGGTCATGCTTGGCGGCGAGGCCGATCACGTGGAACGGGCGCGCACGATCGTGGCCCCCTTCGCGGGGAAGACCGTCCATGTGGGTCCCGTCGGCACCGGGCACGCCCTCAAGGCGGTGAACAACGCGCTCCTCGCCATCAACGTGATCGCCGCGGGCGAGGGGCTCGCCGCCCTGGTGAAGCTCGGCGTGCCCGGCGCGCGGGCGGTCGAGGTGATCAACGCGTCGAGCGGCCGGTCCAACGTGACCGAGAATCTGATCCCCGAGCGCGTGCTGTCCCGCGCGTGGCCACGGACGTTCTCCCTGGCGCTGCTCGACAAGGACATGGGGGTGGCGCTCGCCGTCCTCGAGGACGCGGGCGTGCCGTCGGAGACCTACGCGGCGGTGAAGCGGATGCTCGAAGCGGCCCGCGGGCGGCTCGATGCCGCCGCGGACCACGTCGAGGCGATGCGGGTGATCGAGGAGGACGCCGGCGTCGAGATCCGCTAGAACTGGACCTTCGGCGGCGCGGCGGTCGCCGCCGAATCGGCCTGGAAGTACCCGCGGGATTTCGCCCCGATCGCCTTGGCAGTCAGCACCTGCGGGAAACGGCGGATGTAGGCGTTGTACTGTCGCACGGCGTCGTTGTAGTCGCGGCGTGCGACGGCGATGCGATTCTCCGTACCCTCCAATTGATCCTGGAGCATGCGGAAATTCTGGTCCGCCTTGATCTGCGGATTGCTCTCCGAGAGCGCGATCAGCCGTCCGAGCGCGCCGGTCAGCTGCCGGTTGGCGACGGCCATCGAGTCGAGATCACCGCTCTGGACGGCTCCCGAGAGCTTGGCGCGCGCGCTCGCGAGCGCGTCGAAGATCTCGGTCTCGTGCGCCGCGTACCCCTTCACGGTCGCTACGAGGTTCGGGACGAGATCGGCGCGGCGTTGGAGCTGCACCTGGATGTCGCTCTGAGCGTTCTTGGCCTGCTCGTCCAGCGTCTGAATCGTGTTGTACCCGCAGCCCGAGAGCGTGAGCATCGCGGCCGCGAGCAGAACTGTCATGCGTTTCATGGTGATCGATCTCCCTGGAATCACGCCTGATCCACGTAGGCCACGAAGCGGCCCAGTGCATCCACGTACGTTGCGCCCACCGGATCGTGTGCGGCGAGGGACGCCGGCTTGTCCGCACCGAGCTGCGCGAGCGGCCAGGTAAAGGCGCTCGGATCGAACCCGGCGAGCTTCGCCGTCTCCTGCACGAGCGTCGCGTGCTTCGCCGGGGGCGTTCGGCCCGCGAGACGGAGCGCGGCGCGGAAGAGGACGAAGAAGGTCTTCACCGACTCGCGCAGCAGATCGGCCAGCGCGCGGCCGTCCTCGACGGCGGCGGCGTAGTGCACGTTCAGCTGCAGGAGCTTGCCCCGCGCCTCGCGCTCGAGCTCGCGACGCAGATCCTCGGGGTCGGTCGTGAGGTCGTCGAAGAGGTCGCGTCCCCGCAGCAGCGTGTGCGCCTCACGCATCTCCTCGATCTCGATCGGAAATACGTCGGTCGAGGCACGCCACGAGAGCTCCGACATGATGAGGGGCGGCCGCTCGCCCGCGCGTGCCCAGCGGGCGATGGCCGGGCCGAGCTGATCGAGAGCCGCCGCGGAGGCATCGCGGAGAATCACCGCGATGTCGGGATGCGGGTCGTGGGGATGCTCCTCTCGCACCATCGCGCCGTAAACGAACAGCGCGATGAGGTTGTCTCCCGCCGCCGTTTGGATCTCGCTCGCGAGCGCCGCGATACGTTCCTGAATGTTCCGCTTCGCCATTAGAAGCTCCCCGAGGCGCCGCCGCCTCCGAATCCGCCACCACCCCCGAACCCGCCGAACCCTCCGCCGCCGAACCCTCCGCCGCCGAACCCTCCGCCGCCCCAACC
>DATFMZ010000111.1:0-4676 GCA_035266665.1 Gemmatimonadales bacterium
AAGGGCAGGAATATGACCAGGCCCAGCCGACAATTCAACCTCGCCCTACACGCCCTCCTGTGCGTCGTGCTGCTCCCTCGCGGGGCTGCCGCGCAATCCTGCCCTGGAGGGGTACGTGGAGACCGCCTGGCTGTGCTGGCCGGCACGTACGCCGCGACGGAAACCGCCGTCATCGCCCTCCAGCACGGCAGCTGGTGGACGACCCCGCGCTCGAGCTTTCACTTCGGATGGGGCGGCAGCGCGAGCGCCGAGCAGGACCTCTTGGTGCACGCCGCGATCGGATATCAGGTATCGCAGATCGGCGCGATCGCCTTCGACTGGGCCTGCCTTGCACCGCAGACCGCCGGCTGGCTTGGCGCGGCGCTGGGCCTCGCGTTCGAGCTCCCCAAGGAGATCGGCGACGGCCTCCACCAGGGCGAGGGCTTTGCGGGCGACGATATGCTGGCCGCCTCGACGGGGGCCCTGCTCCCCGCCCTGCACCGCAGCGTACCCGCCACGCGGATGCTCGGTCTCAAGGTCTTCTACTGGCCGTCCGCCGAGTACCTGAACCGCACGGGCCCACTGCCCCAGCTCGAATCCGACTACGCCGGCCAACGCTACTTCCTCGCGATCGACCCCGGCCGCCTCCCCCACGGTGCGGGCCCGTGGCCCGACTGGCTCGGGATCGCCATCGGGCACGGCACCGATCACTGGGCTACCATCCCTCCCGATCACGTCTGGTACGCTACACTCGATCTGAATCTCCGTGGTATCCCGATTCACACGCGGTGGTGGCATACGATCGCCACGCTCGTGGATCAGGTGAAGATTCCGCTGCCGGGGCTCAAGCTGGTGGACGGAACGGTGCACGCGGGGGTGTACTGAGGGTGCAGGGTGCACGGTGCACGGTGCACCGTGCAAGGGGCTGGGCTCGGTGGACCCCGTGCACCTTGCGCCGTGCACCCTTCGGTTCCGCCTACCGCCGTCTCACTGCATCATACAGCGCCAGGTGCCCCTCGATCATCCGCTCCAGCGTAAACCGCTCCTCCACCCGCCGCCGCCCCGCCCCACCGAGCCGCCGCCTGAGCTCCGCATCGCCCGCGAGCCGCTCCATCGCCGCGCGCAACGCCGCCGCGTCGCCCACCGGCACTTCGAGGCCGGTCTCGCCGGCGCGATTCACCTCGCGCACGCCGGTCTCGAGCGCCGTCGTGATCACCGGCTTCCCCAACGCCATCGCCTCGAGCAAGACGATCCCGAACATCTCCGCCGCCGTGAGGCTCGGCAGGACGAAGTAATCCGCCGCCTGGTAGTACGCGGGTAGCTCCTCATCGGACACGCTGCCCGCGAGGCGAACCTGCCCCGCGAGTCCCTCGCTCGCGACCCGCGCCTCGAGCACCCCGCGCTCCGGCCCGTCGCCCACGATCACCACACGCAGTGACGTTCCCCGCACCGCATCGAGCAATACGCCGAGTCCCTTGTATCCCACGAGGCGCCCGACGAAGAGCGCGACCGGGGCGTCTCCATCGGGAAACGTCGCGGGCCGTTCGGGATGCACGCGGGGCGTGAAGCGCTGGAGATCCACGCCGAACGGGATCACCCGAATCTTGTTCTCGTAGCCGCGAATCTCGGGACACGCCCGCACGTGCGCCTCGGTCGGCACCACGATCGCCGCCGAGTAGTGGAGGACGTGCCGCACGAGCGGCCAGTAGAACGGCTTGGCCAGGAGCTGCCGCCGGATGTCCGAATGCTGGGTAACCACGTACGGCGCCCGCACGGAGAGCACGGTCGAGAGATCCGCGAGCGGATGGGGATGATGGACGTGGGCCACGTCGGCCGGATAGCGCGCCGCCGCGAGGTACCCGGGCGCGATCGGCTGCGACCAGCGCACGCCGTACGTCGGGATCCGGACGACCACGACGTTCCCGCGCGGCGGCTCCGTGATGCGGCGCTTGGGATCGCGCATCCACCCGGAGCCCGTCGCGGCGATCACGCGCACCTGATTACCCCGGGCGGCCGCCCCCTCGGCGAGCTGCTCGACGACGTGCTCGAGTCCGCCCGGATCGGGCCGATAGAACTTGCTGAGGTGGAGGATCCTCACGCGCGGAGCGCCGCGCCCGCGTCCACGCGCGATGCCGCGGCGTTGAGCGCCGGCTGCACCAGCTCGAGCAAGAGATTGAGATCCAGCAGCAGCGAACGTCGACCCAGGCGCCGGCGGAGCCGCAGCTCCCCCGACCACCCATTGCCCTGGAACGGACAGACCACCTCCCACTCGTCCGTGCGCCGTTCGGGCCACGCCTCGACGAAGCCGCCGTCCGCGAGCCGCCATGCCTTGGAGGTTCCGCGGCGGTCGCTCGTGTCGCCCGCAACCACCACGACCTCGTCGAACTCGGAGCGCTCGAAGAGGACGGCGAGCGCGTCGCGGATGTCCGCGAGCGACTGCGCGCCCTCGAGCCGCTCCGCCGCGTGTCTGAGACTCACGTTCACCGCCACGGCCCGCGCCTGGAGGGCCCCGCGCCGGGCGAGCCGGCCGAGCTCGTTCAGCTCGTGCAGCTTGAGGAACCGCGCGATGAGAAAGAACCCGGCACCCAGAATGATGAGAACGACCGCCGTCGAGCGCGCGCTCGGATTGACGAAGAGCATGGCGAGGAGGGCGACCGCGGCACTCGCCGCGTAGACGAGCACCGCCACCTGCCGCGGCGAGAACCCGGCGCGCGCCAGCCGGTGGTGCACGTGCCCCTCGTCCCGCTCGAAGAGCGGACGCCCTCGCACGGCACGCCGGACGAGTGTTATCGTGGTGTCGAAGACCGGCACGGCGAACGCGACGAGCGGCACGGCGATCGCCACGAGCGTGGGCGTCTTGGTGGAGCCCTCGACCGCGAGCCCCGCGAGCAGGAAGCCCGCGACCAGGCTCCCCGAGTCGCCGAGGAAGGCGCGCGCGGGCGGGAAGTTGAACGGGAGAAACCCGAGGAGCGCACCGGCGAGCGCACTCGCCACGAGTCCGATCGCGGGGTGCCCCAGCGCCACGGACATCATGAACACGGCCGTCGCCGCGAAGAACGCCGAGCCCGCGGCGACGCCGTCCGCGCCGTCGAGCAGGTTGAACGCGTTGGCGATCCCGACGAGCCAGATCACGGTCGCGATCGCGCCGACGACCGGCCCGAGCGCGAGCGCGCCGAACGGCCCGGAGACGAGCTCGATCCGGACGCCGAGCAGGTAGACACCGAGAGCGACGAGGGCTTCGATCAGAAACTTGGTGCGGGCGCGGAGGGGACGGATGTCGTCCACGGTGCCGAGCAGCAGCATGGCGACGGCACCGAGCGCCACCGGGCCGATCAGCTCCGGCGTGCCGAGCAGCGTGCGACCGGACGGCTGGAAGACGACGCCGACCAGCACGAGCGAGATCGCGGTGCCGAGCATGAGGGCCCAGCCCCCGATCCGCGGCACCGCCGGATCGCGGGTCGTATCGATGGCGCCGGCGCGGCGCCCGATGGCCATGAGTCCTGGAACCCAGAGCGCGGCGACCGCGGCGGCCACCACGAAGACCAGCAGGTAGGAGCCCATGGGCTATCCCACTCGCGCGTCAGTCACGGCAGTAACAGGCGTAACCCCGGCTCCAATGTCAACTGCCCGGGCGTGAGCGGCGTCGCGATCGTCTCGCCCGGCTACCCGTCGCTCGCGGGCGGCGTCACCGATCACACGCGGCGGATCGCCGCGCACTGGGCGACGTCCCGACGGGTGGATATCGTGGGCGGACTCGACGAACCACCGGCGGCGCTCGCCGCACGGCTGCGCGCCGCGGACGTCGGTGGCCTGCTGCTCCAGTACGTCCCGTTCCTCTACGGACGCCGCGGGCTCTCACGCGTTCCGCTCGAGCTCCTGCGCGCGGCGCGCGCGGCGACGATGCGGACGGCGGTCTTCGTACACGAGCCATGGGTGCCGCCGACCCGGTTGCCGTGGCTCGTGCTCTCGCCCCTTCAGCGCCGTCAGCTTCGGGCGATCGTGCGGGAAGCGGATGTCGCCGTGACACCCGTGCCCGCGTGGCGTGCCACGCTCGGCCCGAAGGTCGAGACCCTCTACGTGGGCAGCACGCTCGGAACCGCGCCAGCCGATGCACCACCGATCGAGACGCCGGTGGTCTTCTCGCCCTTTGCGGCAGGACTCCAGTGGGACTGGATCGCGGCGGCGGTCCGTGAGATCGGCGCCGGCCTCACCGTGATCGGTGCAACGTCCGAGGAGCTGCATCACCACACGGGCACCGCCGAATGGGCCGAGCGCGAGTGGACCTGCACGGGACGCCTCCCCGCCGAGGACGTCCTGCGCATGCTCGCCGGTGCGCGGCTCGTGCTCGCGCCGTTCGTGGACGGGATCACCGGCCGGCGCACCTCGGCGCTCGCGGCGCTCAGCACGGGTGCGCAGCTCGTGACCTCGATGGGGCCGCTCGCCGATCCGTTCTTCGCGGACGGGCCGCTCGATGCCGCGGCGACGCGTCATGGATTCGTCGAGCTCGCCACGCGACGCTGGGATGAAACCGACGATCGCGCGGC
This sequence comes from Gemmatimonadales bacterium, assembly GCA_035266665.1. Taxonomy (GTDB): domain Bacteria; phylum Gemmatimonadota; class Gemmatimonadetes; order Gemmatimonadales; family GWC2-71-9; genus DATFMZ01. Next base: position 4,524 of record DATFMZ010000111.1, read on the forward strand.
GCGTGCGCGGCGCCGCGCCTGGTACGAGGAGCATCTCGATCCAGCGGCGCTCGATCGGCGCCTCCTCGATCTCACCCTCGGGCACGGACGGGAGTCACCCTGACGTGTATATTCTCGCGCAATGACCGCTCCGACGACGCAACCCACGGTCGT
>DATFMZ010000112.1:0-10454 GCA_035266665.1 Gemmatimonadales bacterium
CGCTCGCCGCGACGCTCTCGATCGTCGCCGTGTTCATCCCGGTGGCCATCACGCCGGGCATCGTCGGCCGGTTCCTCTTCCAGTTCGGCGTGACCGTCGCGATCGCGGTGCTCTTCTCACTGTTCGTGGCCTTGACCCTCACGCCGATGCTGAGCGCGAGGATCCTCGCGCTCACCACGAAGCACGGCCGCATCTATCAGGTGCTCGACGGGTTTCTGAACGGCATCGACTCCACGTACCGGCGACTCCTCGACTATGCGCTGAGCCACCGACTCGTCATCGTCTTCACCGCGGTCGGTGCCTTCGCCGCGGCGATCGTCATGGCGCGCTTCATCCCGATGGAATTCATCTCCAGCACGGACGAGGGGCAGTTCCTGGTCCGGCTCAAGGCGCCGATCGGGTCGTCCATCGAGTACACCGACCGCTACCTGCGGGATGCGGAGCAGATGGTGGCGCGCGATTCCGCCGTCACGGGGGTCTTCTCGAGCATCGGGTCGGGTGGGACCGCCGGCGTGAACGACGCCCAGATGGTGGTGACGCTGGTGGATGAGACGGAGCGCGCGCGCACGCAGAACGACATCATGACGCAGTTCCGCCGGGAGCTGAACACGATTCCCGGCATCGTGGCCTACGTCGAGCGCGCGAGCGGCGTCAGCATGGGGGCGCGGAACGCACCCATCCAGCTCGTCGTGAAGGGCGGTGATCTCGCCCAGCTCGCGCAGACCGGCCAGACGATCGTGGATTCGCTCAAGAAGATTCCCGGCCTCGTGGATGTCGACTACGACCTCCAGCTCGAGCAACCCGAGGTGAACGTCACCGTGAACCGTGACGTGGCCGCGGCGCTCGGCGTGAACGCGCTCGACGTCGCCCAGACCGTGAACGCCATGGTCGGCGGGCTCCGGATCTCGAACTTCAAGAGCGAGGGCCATCGCTACGACGTGCGTGTGCAGGCCATCGCGAGCCAGCGCGCCACGCCGAGCGACATCGACCAGCTCGCGACCAGGAGCACCAACGGCTCGATCGTGAGTCTCGCCAACCTCGTGAACGTCACCGAGGGGACCGGGGTCACCACGATTCCCAGGCTCGATCAGGAACGCGCGACCACCATCTTCGCGGACCTCGATCCGTCGCTCCCGCTCGGCACCGGCCTCAACGAGGCCCTCGCGGCCGTGCGCCATCTTCTGCCGCCCGACATGAAGGTCACCGTCTCGGGTCAGTCGCAGAGCTTCCAGGAGTCGTTCCAGAACCTGTTCTTCGCGATGGGGCTCTCGATCGTCATCATCTATATCCTGCTCGCCGTGCAGTTCGAGCACTTCCTGCACCCATTCACGCTGATGTTCGCGCTGCCGCTCGCGGTGAGCGGGGCGTTCGGACTGATGCTGATCACGGGGACGCGGCTCGGCATCATCGGGATGATCGGGATGATCCTGCTGATGGGGCTCGTGATGAAGAACTCGATCCTGCTGATCGACCTCACCAACAAGCGGCGCGATGCGGGACTCGGGATCTACGAGGCACTGAAGGAAGCGTGTCCGCGACGGCTCCGGCCGATTCTCATGACGTCGGCGGCCATCATCTTCGGCGCGATTCCGGTCGCGACGCAGATCATGGCGGGAAGCCAGCTCCGCGCGCCGCTCGCGGTGGTGGTGATCGGTGGTGTCTTCAGCTCGACCCTGCTCACGCTGCTGGTGGTGCCGGTGGTCTACACGTACATGGATGCGGTGCCGGGGCTGCTCAAAAGGCTCATCGGGCGGTAACAGACGGAAGAGGGTGGTATCGGTCCGAGTCGATACCGCCCTTCTCAGCGGCGGTCTCTCATGACCGCCCGTTCCCGCCTGTTCCCGCCCTCTTAGAACCTCACCCCGACTCTCACTTCGAACGCATTCGCCGTCACCGCCGTGCTCGCGGCGGTTGGGCCGGTCGCGGCGGCGTCCTGCAGGCTCACGCGCACGCGCCGGTAGCCCGCGCCGACCGTGAACGGGCCGGCGACCCCGACGTCCAGACCGGCGACCAGCTCCCAGTCGTTCTGCGAGCGCGTCGACGACGTGGCGTTCGCGGGGTCCGTCACGAGCGTTCCGATGGCGAGGCCCAGGTGCGGCTGCACGATCCGCTCACCCGCACGGAACGTGGGGGCGAGCGTGACCCCGGCGTCGATCAGATAGTGATGCGCCGATTCGACCCCGCTCCCCGAGAAGGTGTTGCCGGAGAGGCTCGCGAAGTCGAAGGCCACGCGCATGGGCCCGATCACGTGGCGCGTGATGCCCACCGTGGGGCCCGTGGCCCCCGTGAGCCCCGTGCCGCTCCACGTCGCGTGGGCGAGGCCCACCGTGACGTGAAAATCGGGCGTCGCCGGAATGCGTGGCGGGCCTTCGGGCACCGGCGTCTGCGCCGCGGCGGCGATCGGAAGCGCGAGCGCGAGCAGCGAGACGGCAAGAGCGTGCGCGCGCATGTCAGTAGCTCCCCAGTGCCGCGGTCCACTGGGCCCGCGCAACGTTGAACTGAAAGAGTGCCTGTGCGTAGTTGGTCCCCGCCTGCGTGGCGGCGAGCTCGGCGTCCCCCAGCTCGACCTGCGTCGCGAGCCCGTTCGCGAAGCGCGTCTGCGCGATCTCGAGCGCGCGGTTCGCGACGCCCACCGTGCCACGTGCCGCCTGCACCTGCGCCTGCGCGGCGTCGAGCGCGTCGGCGGCCTGCTGTACCTCGAGCGCCACGTCCTTCTCCTTGGCGGCGAGGCGCGCCTTTTCGGCGGTGAGCTGCGCCCGGTCCTGGAGTATCAGGCCCTGGGAGGCTCTCCCGTCGAACAGCGACCATCCGAGGCTGAACCCCACCTGGAAGCTTTGGGAGAAGTCCGCCTCGCCGGGAATGAACGCCGCGGACGACGCATGCCGCTGCAGCGCGAGGTTCAGGCTCAGCGTCGGCCACGCCTTGCCGCGCTCGACGTTCACCGATGCCTCGCGGAGCTGCACCATGCGGCGCTGCGCTTCGACGTCGGGCCGGCTGTCGAGCGCCTGGTTGACGATCTGCGGGCCCGGCCGCTCGAACGGGACGTACGCGAGCGTGTCCGTGAGCGTGAGCGGCGTGTCGAGCGCGAGGCCCAGCGTGCGCTTCAGTTGATCTCGATCCTGCTTGAGCGCGCTCCGCGCCGCGATGAGCGGCGGCCGCAGGTTCTCGACCGCGACCGTGGCCGTGAGCGAGTCGTACTCGGAGGCGAGGCCCGCCTGCGCGCGCTGGCGTACCTGGTCGAGGCGGCGCTGCGCCTGCGCGAGCCCCTGCTGCTGCACGTTCACGAGCGCGCTGTCGAGCAACACCTGGTAGTAGGCGACCTTCGCCGCCAGCGCGATCTGATCCTTGGTGGCGTCGAACGCATGCGACGCGTACTGGTGCGCGAGCTTCGCCGCCCGGGTCGCGTACACGAGTCCGGGATCGAACAACGTCTGTTTGAGCGTCAGCCCGAACGTGTTGTCGTTCGCCGCCCCGATCGAGATCTGCTGGACCTGGCCGCCCTGATTGAAGAAGATCACCGGGCGCTGGACGTTGCGCGCGTAGTTGTACGCGAAGTCCAGCTTCGGGAGTGCCGCCGCCTCCGCCTGGATCACCGCACCACGCGCCTGATCCACCGTCGCGCTGGCGACGCGAATCTGGTCGTTGTGCGAGAGCGCGAGCGAGACCGCGTCGTCGAGCGAGAGCCGCACCGGTGCCGTCGGCTGCTGGCCGGCGGCCGGCGTGGGGACGGCTGCGACGAGCGCGGCAACGGCGGCCGCGAGCCGCAAGCGAGCCATCATGCCTCCTGACCGTTCCGGGGCGAGACGCCCCGCAAGTAGATGTTCACGTAGTTCCGCATGTCGTCGAGGGAGACGTGGTCCTCCCCGAATATTTCGCGCGCGAGAATCTGATGGATGAGCATGGAGGCAAAGGCGCGTGCCGCCGTCTCGGCGTCGAGGTCTTCCCGGACCTCGCCGCGCGCCTTGGCCCGCTCGATCACCCGCGTGAGGCTCTGCATGGGGCCGTCGATGTGCTGGCGCGCGAGGTGCCGGCCGATGGTGTGGTGCTCGAGCGCGCTGAAGAGGGCGAGCCGGAGCAGCGCCACGTCCTTGTGATGCCGCTCCACCAGTGACGACGCCACCCGTTCGAGCACCTCGCCGAGTGGTGCGTCCGTCGCACCGTCGAGGAAGGCCGTGAGCGGCCGCTGGACCTTGAGCTTCTCCTCGAGAATGGCCTCGTAGAGCGATTCCTTGGAGGGGAAGTGCAGGAAGATCGTCGCTTCGCTCACCCCAGCCGCCTGGGCGATCTTCTTCGTGGTCGTGCCGCGAAATCCGAACTTGGCGAAGAGATCGATCGCGGTATCGAGGATCTGTTGATGGCGTTGCTCGTGCGTCAGACGAGCCATCGCACGCTCCAGGCGATGATCGGCGAACTGAGTGAATGCTCAGGAAGAAAGCACGATGCGTTGCGGGGCGCAAGCGGCCCCCGTCAGCGGAGCCAGCTGCCGTAGAGCTCCGGCCGACGATCGCGCCAGAAGAGGGTGCGGGCAGGGGAGGTGGCGCAGGCCGACAGGTCGAGATCGGCCAGGACGAGGTCGTCCGCCTCCCGCTCCCCGCGCGCGAGCACGCGGCCCGTGGGATCCACCACGAACGACTCCCCGGCAAAGGCGAGGCGGTCTTCCTGCCCGACGCGGTTCACGAGGGCGGCAAAGTAGCCGTTCTGAAAGGCGGCGGTCCGGACCTCGGCCTCGTACATCCCCTCCGGCCATTCGTCCGGGGTGCCGGCCTGCGGGATCAGCACCAGCTCCGCGCCGGCGACACCGAGTGCACGCATGTACTCGGGGTAGTGGCGGTCGTAGCAGATGGCGACGCCGATCCGGCCGGCGCGCGTGTCGTAGACCGGCGCGCCTCGATCGCCGGGCGTGTAGTACGCCCGCTCGTGGAAACAGGCGTATTCGGTGATGTGGATCATCCGGGTGACGCCGAGCAGCGTCCCGTCGGCATCGAACACGGGCGAGCTGTCGAAGTACCGGCCGTCACCCGCGTCCTCGTAGCAGTTGAAGACGGTGACGAGGCCTGTGGCCGCGGCCTGCCGCTGGATGGCGGAGCAGACGGGGCCCGTCACCGGTTCCGCGAGCGCGTTCGCCGCGGGGAAGCGCTCATGCTGTGGGAAGAACCGCGTGAGGGCGAGCTCCGCAAAGGCGATCAGACCCGCGCCTTCGTCACGGGCACGCGCCATCAGGTCGAGTGCCCGGTCGAGATTCTCTGCGGGATCTGGTGACGCCGCGAACTGCGCGAGCGCGATCCGGACGGTCACGGACGCCGGCCGAGCGTGAGGAGTGATCCCACGGTCGTCTTCCACTCCTCGGACGCTTCCTCCGGCGGCAACGTGATCTGGCGCTGCAGCGGGACCGTCATCCCCGCGCGCTCGAACGCGGCGCGCCAGCCGGCCATGTCGAGGCGCCGCATTGGCACGCCCACGTCTTCGGGCCACCCGCGGCTCTCGGCATTCTCCTCGTAGAAGTCGACGACACACGCGAACCGCCCGCCCGGCACGAGGAGGCGGGTGACCTCCGCGAGCGCCGCATCGAGGTCGGGGAGGTAGTAGAAGACCTCCATCGAGAAGATCGCGTCGAAGCTCTCACGCGGGAGAGGATGATCGGGGAACGCGGCCACGTGGAACTCCGCGTTCGGCAGGTCGGCCGACATCCGCCGCGCGCGCTCCACCATCTCCTCGGAGACGTCGAGTCCGACGGCGTGTCCCTCGGGGGCGATCGCGGCCGCCCAGCGCACGGTGTAGCCGTTGCCGCACCCGATGTCGAGATACCGCGACGTCGGGCCGAGTGCGAGGTGCTCGAGCGCGCGTCGCGCGACGGGGGCGTGCCCCCGCTCCATGCCTTCGGCGCGCCCGCGCCGAGCCCAATCGTCGAAGACGTCGCGCACGCGCGCGACCGACATCTCACCCTGCGAATCACTCACGCCTGCTTCCTCCTTCTCATCCGAGAATTCGTCGCAAGAATCGTCTGGGGCTCATGCGCCAGCGCCGCATCGCATCGCGCAACGCCACGAGATAGGCCTCCGCCGATGGGAACCGCTCCGCGGGATCGCGCGAGGCGCCCTTCGCAATGACGGCGAGCAGCTCGTCGGGTACGTCATCCCGCACCTCGCGCACGTCCGGGAGATTGCCCATCGTCTGTTTGGCGAGAATCGCCTCGACGCTCCCGCCCGTGAACGGCGCGTGGCCGGTGAGCGCGTACAGCGCGACCAGCGAGATCGAATAGAGATCGGTCCGGAGATCCACGCGCTCGCCCAGGAGCTGTTCCGGCGAGGCGAATTCAGGTGTCCCCGAGTGCGACGAGGCGCCGCCGAAGCCTTCCCGTCCGTGCACGGCGAGCGCGAGGCCGAAATCGGTGATCTGCACGTGGCCGCCGGGCTGTTCGAGCAACACGTTCTCGGGCTTGAGATCGCGGTGGATCAGCCCGCGCGTGTGCGCGTGCTGGAGCGCCGAGAGACTCTGCTCGAGGAGCTGCACGACGCGTCCGACCGGAAGCGGACCGCCGCGCTGGATGACCTGCGCCAGGTTCTCGCCGCGGACGAACGCCATGGTGTACCAGAGCATCCCCGCGCGCCCGCCGGTGCCGTAGACGTCCACGATGTTCGGGTGCCGGACCGCGGCGGCGAGCTGGGCCTCCCGCTGGAAGCGCTCCATGATGTCCCGGTCGGCGGCGAGCGTGGGATGGAGCACCTTGAGCGCCTCCTCGCGCTCGAGCGCGAGGTTCCGCACGCGGTACACGCGGCCGAACCCGCCGGACCCGAGCTCGCCGAGCAGCTCGTAGTCGTCGCCGAGCGCGCGGCGCAGGCGCTTCTCCCATTCGGCGGGATCCTCGGTGTCGGCGCCCACGGGCGGCGCGAGCGTGCCGCGGAACTCGTAGTCGCCGAGGTCCGAGAGCAGATCGTCCGCCATCTCCGCGGGCGTGAAATAGCGATCCGCGGGGAAGACGCACAGCGCGCGCAGGATGACCCGTTCGAGCGCCTGCGGCGTGTGCGGCCGCACGTCACGCGCCGGCACGACGAGCGTCGGATCGAGCGCCGGTGCGCGGCTCGTCACCGCGTAGTAGAGCACGGCTCCCGCGGCGTACACGTCGCCGGCGGGATCGCCCGGCTGGCCGTCCCGGACCTCAGGCGCGAGAAACGGCCTGCCGGCGGAGTCGGGATCGGGCCCCGCGACACTCAGGCAGGGATTGGCCCAGCGCAGATCGGTGATGACGGCGCGTCCGCCGTGCTCGAGCATCAAGGACGACGGCACGACCCGCCGGGCGATGACATGTTCGTGGTGCGCGTAGTCGAGCGCCGCCAGCAGATCGCGCGCGAGCCTGAGGATCGTGGGGATGGGGCGGGGGCCGCGCTCGATGGCCTCCTCGAGGCTCTCGCCCTCGATCCACTTGCTGACCCGGTACGCCCAATTCTCCCGGTAGCGCGCGGAGTAGACCGGCCGAATGCCCGGATGGTCGAGCGACGCGAGCAGCTCGCTCTCCCGCTCGAACCAGATGCGCCCCGGGGTATTGGGCTGCATGTGGACCCGGAGGGCGACGTTCCGCTTGAGCACGATGTCACGCGCCACGAGCAGCATCCGTTCGGCGCTGGCCGCCACCACCCGTTCGATCTCGAACAGCCCGGCGAACACCGTCTCCGCCTGCGCGAATAGGCGCGCGGCGTCCACGGCACCGGTGATCCTGGGGTTCGAGGGGCGTACGGGGGCGTCCATGGTCGGGGAAACATAACGCGCGCTGTGGTGCACCACACCATATCGCCGCCTATACTTCCAAGCGGCGCACGGAAGGAGGCGGCATCCTGAAGGTCGTCATCATCCCGCATACGCACTGGGATCGTGAGTGGTACGAGCCCGAGAGCGTGCTGCGCGGACGCCTCGTCGCCTTGCTCGACGATGTCGTGGACCGGCTTTCGCGCGATGCGGGACTCGTATTCCTCCTCGACGGCCAGGCGTCGCTCATCGACGATTACCTGCGCATTCGACCGGAGCAGCGCCGTGTGGTACGGCATCTCGTCGGCGCGGGGCGGTTGGAGGTCGGCCCCTGGTACGTGCTCGCCGACGAGCTCCTCGCGGGCGACGAGCCGCTGGTGCGGAATCTCCTGGTGGGCCGTGACGTCTCCGCCGCCCTCGGCGGGTGGCTCAGCGTCGGCTACAGCCCCGATGCCTTCGGCCATCCCGCAGCCCTCCCCACCATCCTCGCCGGGTTCGGCATCGAGTCGGCCGTGCTCTGGCGCGGGTACGGCGGCGAGCCCGGCGAGGAGGGGGATCTCTTCCGCTGGGAGGCGCCGAGTGGCGCCACCGTGCTCGTGCACCATCTCCCGCCCGACGGCTACGAGATCGGCGCCGAGCTCCCGGCGGATCGCGCCGCCCTCGGCGAGCGCTGGCGCACCATCGCCGCTGTGCTCGCGCCGCGCGCCCTGGCGCCGGCGCTCTACGTGCCGAACGGTGCCGATCACCACGCCATGCAGCCCGATCTCCCGGACGTGGTGGCGTCCCTGCGCGCCATCGCTCCGGAGCACGAGTTCGTGATCGGGAGTCCCGCGGACTACTTCGATCTCGCGAAGTCGCTGTACGAGGCTGCCCCGCTGGTCCGTGGGGAGCTCCGGTTCTCGGCTCGCCACACCTGGACGCTCCAGGGCGTCGCGGCCACGCGGGCGCGTCTGAAGGCGGCGATCGCGCGGGGCGGTGCATTGCTGCGCCGCTGGGCGGAGCCCCAGGTCGCGCTCGCGAGTGGCGAGGCCCGCGCGACGCCACATCCGGTCTTGAACGACGTCTGGCGGGAGCACCTGCTCAACCTGAGCCATGATGTCCTCGCCGGGACGGTGGCCGACCCCGTCGCCGACGACGCATCCTTGCGCGCGCGCCATGTCGCCGAAGCGGCGCGCGCGCTCATGGACACGGCGCTCACGACGCGGCTCGGACAGGATCCTACGCTCGCCCGGCGCGAAGGCCGTGTGGCCTGGGAGCCCGCGCTGATCGCCGTGAACCCCTCACCGGCGCCGCGCGGCGGCGTGCTCGAAGCGACGGTGACGCGGTTCGTCGCGGACGTGGTCGTGGGACGGCCACCGGACCCTCAGGCGCCCGAGATCCCGGACGAATTTCACCTGCTCGACCCGAACGGCGCCGTCGTCCCCTTCCAGCTGCTCGGCGCGTACGACGCGATGGAACGGCTCGATGCGCCACGCGCCTATCCCGATCAGGATCGCGTGCGTGCGGTGCGTGTCGCAGTGGCGGCGCCCCCCGTTCCGGCACTCGGCCTGCTCCGGCTCTCGGTCGTCTCGGGGGCGCGGGAGGCCCCGACCGTGCCGGACCCGGTCACGCTCCACCGCCGCGCGCTCCGGAACGACGCGGTCCGTGCCGCCGTCGTGCCGGGACGCGGGTTCGCGGTGCGATACTCCGACGGTCCCACGTGGAACGACGCCGTGCGCCTCGAGAGCGAGGCCGATCGCGGCGACACCTACACCTTCGAGCCGGTGGCCGGCGACGCGCCCGTGCGCGCGAAGTGGCATGGCGCCCGCGTCGTGTCCGCCGGACCGCTCATCGGCGCACTCGCGTACGGGTTCACGGTGGGTGGCCGGGCGCGCGGCACGGTCTATCTGCGGCTCGACGCCGGCTCACGGCTCGTCCGGCTGGTGGTGGAGGGGGAGAACCTCGCCGCAGGCCACCGGCTGCGGATCGGCGTGCCCGTCCCCGAGCCAGCGGACGCGACGCTCGCCGACATGCTCTACGGGCCGACGACCCGTGACCTCCGCCGCCACGATCCCACCCAATACCCGAAGGAATGGCCGGTCGCGACGGCGCCGATGCACCGCTACGTCTCGGCCGGCGGTGTGACGCTTCTCGCGCGCGATCGCTTCGAGTACGAGATGACGCCGCGCGGGTTGCTCTTCGCGACGCTGTTCCGGTCGGTGAGCGCCCTGTCCCGCGACGATCTGGGCGCGCGCCCGGGCCACGCCGCGTGGCCGATGCCGACCCCGGGGGCGGAGGAGCGCGGTCCGTTTCGTGCCGAGCTCGCCATCGCTCCGATCTCGCTCGATGAAGCGATGCCTCCGGAACGCTGGGCGGGGGCGGAGCAGCTCGCGGAGGAGTTTCACGCGCCGCTCGCCGGCTGGATGCTCCGGCACGGGATCCGCGTGCCCGACCGCGTGAAGGGGCCGGCGCTCGAAGGGGCGGGCCTCGCCTTCAAGGCGGCGAAACCGCGGGAGGATGGACCGGGGATCGTCGTGCGCGCGGCGAACGTGACGGGCGCGACGGTGCAGGGGGCGTGGACCTGGCCGGGCCCGCTCAAGCGGGCCTATCGCGCGCGGCTCGATGAGACGGTGCAGGAAGAGATCGCGCTCGATCCACCGCGCCGCGTGGTGCGGTTCGCCGCGGCACCGCGCGAGGTGGTGACGATCATCGTGGAGCCGTAGCCGTCTCCGATG
>DATFMZ010000113.1:0-7891 GCA_035266665.1 Gemmatimonadales bacterium
ATCGCGGGGCTCGGGCGCGGAGACGGCACCCCGGACGGCGCCGAGGTGATCGACGCCAAGGGGCTGGTCGTCGCTCCCGGCCTGGTCGATCTCCACGTGCACCTCCGGGAGCCCGGTCAGGAGCATCAGGAGACGGTGGCCACCGGCGCCCACGCGGCGGCGGCGGGCGGGTTCACGGCGGTCTGCGCGATGCCCAACACCGACCCGGTCACGGACAACCAGGCGGCGGTGGGGTTCATCGTGAAGCAGGCGGCCGCCGCGCGTGCCGCGCGCGTGTATCCGTACGGCGCCGTCTCGCTCGGCCAGCGCGGGGAGCAGCTCGCCGAGTTCGGCGAACTCGTCGGCGCGGGCGCCGTCGCCGTGAGCGACGACGGCCATCCGGTGGCGTCGGGTCACCTCATGCGCACCGCACTCGAGTACGCGCAAACGTTCGGTATTCCGGTCGCCGATCACTGCGAGGAGCCGACGCTCGCCAAAGGCGGCGTCATGCACGAGGGCGTGGTGTCCGCACGGCTCGGCCTCAAGGGGATTCCCGCGGCGGCCGAGGAGATCATGGTGGCGCGCGACGTCATCCTCGCGCGGCTCACCGGGGGGCACGTGCATCTCTGCCACATGTCCACCCGCGGGTCGGTCGAGCTGATCCGCCGGGCGAAGGACGAGGGGCTCCGCGTGACCGCCGAGGCCTGCCCGCATCACTTCACGCTGACGCACGAGGCGTGCGGAGCGTACGACACCAACGCCAAGATGAATCCGCCGCTCCGCGAGCCCGAGGACGTCGAGGCCGTTTGTGCGGCCCTCGCCGACGGGACCATCGACGCGATCGCGACGGATCACGCGCCGCATCACTACGACGCGAAGGAGCGCGAGTTCGACGACGCGCCCTTCGGGATCATCGGACTCGAGACGGCGCTCGGCCTGGCGATCACGGAGCTCGTCGAGCGCAAGCTGCTCACCCTGCCGCAGCTCATCGAACGGATGAGCACCGTACCGGCCCGCCTCTTCGGGCTGACGGGCGGCACGATCGCCAAGGGTGCGCCGGCGGACGTCGTGGTGTTCGACCCGTCGGCCCGCTGGGTGGTGGACCCCGCCGAGTCGTTTTCCAAGAGCCGCAATACGCCGTTCGCCGGCCGGCACCTCGTCGGGCGGGCGGTGCGAACCCTCGTCGGAGGTCGGACGGTCTTCGGCGGAAGCCGTGCGTGAGGAGCTAAGCCTTTCGCAAATCGCCGTTTGCGCTATTTTGCAGGAAGCGTGTCAGGGAGGCTCGTGTGGCGAAGCGTGAAGACAAGTCGGCGGCGATCCAGCGGCTCATCGAGGAACGGCGCAAGATCGAGCAATGGCTGGAGCGTCTGGCGAACGCGTCCGACAAAGCCGCGGGCCCGGTCCGGGACAAGGTGCGCTCCGACTACGAGCGGCGGCTGGGCGACGTCACGGGCGAGCTCCAGGGCTACGAGAGCGATCTCCGGACGAACCTCGATCGGCATCAGGCCACCCGCGCACGCCTCGAGCAGCAGGAGGGCGAGGCCAACGACGAGCTGGCGGAAGCGGAGCTGCGCCACACGGTCGGTGAATTTGACGAGTCCGACTGGCGGGACCGCAAAGCGGGTATTCTCGAGCGTCTCGTGCAGATCCGCGAGGAGCTCGCGGACGAGCAGCGGGAGATCACGGAGCTCGAGAGCATCTTCGAGGTGTTGAACGCGCCGGCCCCGCAGGCGGACGAAGCCGCCGTCGAAGAAATCGACGAGATCCCGGCCCCGGACGAGGCGGAGGGCCGGGGAAACGTTCCCCGTGACGAGCTTGCCTTTCTCAAGTCGGTGACGGACGACGAGGAGCAGGGGCCACGGGCGTCCCGGGCGAGCGGGTCGATGCGCGCGCCCGACCTGTCCGACGACGGCGGTTCCAAGAAGAAAAAGAAAGCCCCGGCGGAAGCCGGGGCGGGAACGAAGTCGGGCACGACGCAGCGGACGCTCAAGTGCAGTGAATGCGGCGCCATGAATCTGCCGACCGAGTGGTACTGCGAGCGGTGCGGCGCCGAGCTCGCGGCCCTCTGATCAGGCGGACTTGGCGCGCAACGCCTTGACGAGGCGTGCCTTCTGCCGGGCGGCGGCGTTGGGATGCACGAGCCGCTTACGCGCCGCTTGATCCAGGAGACGCTCCGCCTGACGGAACGCGGCCTCGGCATCCTTGGCCGACGCGGCGGCCCGCACCTTCTTCACGGCATTTCGGACCTTCGAGCGCTGGGCGCGATTCCGCGCGTTCCGCTCCTCTGACTGCCGCATGCGCTTCTTGGCAGAACGAATGTTCGGCACGACGTCTCCTCGAACTCTAAGGCGAAAAGAAGGCGTAACCTATCCCGCAAGTCCCGTTGCGTCAAGGGACTAGGGCTTTGACTCACGCCGCGGGGACCGTTACGTTTCTCGCGCGAAAGACCCCTCGTTTCCGTGAGCTCACCGACACGTGCAACAACTCCTCCTCGCGATCCCCATCCTGCTGTTTTCGATGGTCGCGCACGAGTATGCGCACGGCTATGCGGCGCTCCGGCAGGGGGACGACACCGCGTACGCCCTCGGCCGCCTGACCTTCAACCCCATCAAGCACATCGACCCTTTCATGACCATCATGCTGCCCATCATGCTGGCGGTCGTGACGAAGGGACAGATGATTTTCGGCGGCGCGAAACCGGTTCCCGTGAATCCCCGGAACTACCGGAACTACCGGCGCGGCGACATCATCGTGTCGGCCGCGGGGATCGTGACCAATCTCGGTCTCGCGCTGATCTGCTTCGTGCTCGCGCTCGTGGTCGGGATCGTGGGCGGCGCGCTCGGCGGTGGGGGCGCGGCGGCGCTCATTCAGCAGGTGCTCTTCTGGGGGATCTGGCTCAATCTGCTCCTCGCCTTCTTCAATATCGTCCCGATTCCGCCACTCGACGGCTCACACATTCTCTACCATCTGCTGCCGCCTCGGCTCGGCGCCCAGTACCGCGCGCTCTCGCGCTACGGGCTGCTCATCCTCGTGGCCCTGCTCTGGTTCGTGCCCGGGACGTTCAGCGTGCTCCTCGCACCGGCCTTCTACCTCTACCATCTCGCCGCCGTAGGACTCGGCCCGCACGTCCTCGGCACGCTGCCGCTCCTCTGAGATGACCACCGGCTCGCTCGTGCTGCATCAGATGGAGGAGCCGGGGTTCATCGTCCGGCTCGAGGAGTTCTCGGGGCCGCTCGATCTGCTGCTGCATCTCATTCGCGAGCAGGAGATCGATATCGCGGACATCCCGATCGCGCAGGTGGCCGATCAGTTCGTGGCGGCCATCCACCAGCTCGGCCTCAACCAGGCGTCCGAGTACCTGGAGATGGCGGCGCGGCTGCTCCGGATCAAGATCCAGATGCTCCTGCCCCGGCCGTTCGACGAAGAGGCGTGGGAAGACCCGCGCGCGGAGCTCGTGCGGCGGCTCCTCGAGTACGAGCAGATTCGGGAGCTGGTGGGCTGGCTGGTGGACCGCGCGGAGGCGCGTGCCGATCGCTTCCCGCGCGGGTGGATGCCGGAGCCGCCCGAGACGCCGCCGCCGCCCGTGATGCTCGACCTCCAGCAGCTGCTCCGTGCGGTGGATGAGGTGGTCGCGGCGATGCCGCAGCCGATCCTCCATCGGGTCGTGGCGCGTCCGCTCGACGTGGAAGGCGCGACGCGGCGGCTGCGCCATCTCCTCGCCGAGCGAGAGACGCTCGATTTCCGAGAGGCGCTGGGGGAGCGTCCGACGCCGGCCGATGTCATCTCGTTGTTGATCGCGATTCTCGAGCTGGCCCGCCAGGGGGAAATCCGGCTCCGCCAACCCCAACCTTTCGGCTCCGTGGGAATCACGCGTGGATCGTCTGACCAGGCTGCTTGAGGCGGCGCTCTTCTCGGCATCGCGGCCCCTGCCGCTCGACGAGCTGCGCCGGCTCGACCCCGAGGCGAGCGACGATCAGCTCCACGCCGCGCTCACCGAGCTGCGGACCGAGCTCGACGAAGCGGGACACGGCGTCGAGGTGGCGGAGCTCGCCGACGGCTACCAGATCCTCACGCGCATCGATCTCGCCGAGGCACTCGCGCAGGCGCGGCTGGTGGACCGGCCGCGGAAGCTCTCGGCCGCCGCGATGGAGACGCTCGCGATCATCGCGTATCGCCAGCCGGTGGGGCGCGCCGAGGTGGAAGAGATCCGTGGGGTCGCCGCCGACGGCGTGCTGCGCATGCTGGTCGAACGCGGCCTGATCGACGTCGTCGGGCGCGGCGAGGGGCTCGGCCGGCCGCTCCTCTACGGCACGACGCCGCAGTTCCTCGAGATCCTCGGGCTCCGCACGCTGGACGACATGCCGCGTCTCGAAGAGCTTTCGGTGGCGCTCACGCCGATGAAGACGGAGAGCGAGCCGGAGCTGGACGAGGAAGTGGAAGAGGCGGTGGAGCGGGAGGAAGCGGAGGAGGCGGCAGAAGCGGCAGAAGCGGCAGAAGCCGCAGGGCGGCAGGATGCCGGCCACGACGCGGCGTCTCCTGCCACCTCTGCCGCGCCTGCCGCGGGGGGCGGAGAGGAGGCGGGGTGAAGATGCGCGTCCAGCGCGCGCTCGCGCGGGCCGGGATCGGCTCGCGGCGCGCCGCGGAGGGGCTCATACGGCAGGGCCGGGTGCGTGTGAACGGCGCCGTCGTGACGATCGGTGCACAGGCGGATCCCGACACCGACGTGATCACGATCGATGGGAAGCGGGTGGGCGGGGTGCGTCCCGTCTGGATCGCGCTCCACAAGCCGATCGGCCACGTGGTGACCCGACGTGATCCCGAGCGGCGCCCCACAGTATTTTCCCTGGTGCCCGACGTGCCGGGTCTCACCTACGTCGGGCGGCTCGACGTCATGACGTCGGGATTGCTCTTGCTCACGAACGACGGCACGGGCGCGAACCATCTCACGCACCCGCGCTACGCGGTCGAACGGCAGTATCGGGTACTGGTGCACGGCAAGCCGACCGATCAGATCCGGCGTTTGCTCGATCAGCCGGTGACGATCGACGGACGGCGTGTCGCGCTGACCGGGTATACGGCGCGCGGGGGAACGAAGGCCGGGACCACCGACCTCACCCTCACACTCGCCGAGGGACGCTATCGCATCGTGCGGCGTCTCTGCGAGCAGCTCGGCCTCAAGGTCGAGCGATTGACCCGGCTGAGCCACGGCCCGGTACGGCTGGGCCGCCTGCCGGTGGGGAAATGGCGGTATCTCTCGAAGGCGGAGCTCGGTGCCATCGGCACCGTCACCTCGACTTAAACGACGACGGACGCGCATGGATTTCGCGAATCGTACGATCCTGATATTGGGCGGTAGCGGTCTCGTGGGGCACGCGATCGCACGACGGCTTCTCGATTTCGGTCCGAAGAAGATCGTGCTCGTGGCGCTCTTCGAGGACGAGCTCACGGCGGCGGCGCGTGCGCTCGATCCGCATCGCGGCAAGACCGAGATCGCGATCGACTGGGGCAACGTCTTCATGCCGGCACCCGCCGCGCGGCTCGATCGGCACCAGATTCTCGCCGACGCCAAGATGCGGGCACTCGTGATCGGTGATCTCCTCGACGATCTCACGCCCGAGATCCTCAAGCGCAGCCATCTCTACCAGCTGATCGCGAAGCATCGTCCCGACGCGATCGTGGACTGCATCAACACGGCGACCGCGTTCGCCTACCAGGACGTCTTCCACAGCGCGCGGGAGCTGCTCGACGTGGCGCACGAGCGTCCCGTGGACCGTGCGTTGATCGAGGAGCACGTGCTGACGCTCACGATCCCGCAGCTGATCCGCCACGTCCAGATCATGACGGAGACGCTGCGCACGCTCGAGGTGCAGGGGTACGTGAAGATCGGCACGAGCGGCACGGGAGGGATGGGGCTGAACATTCCGTTCACGCACTCCGAGGAGTGGCCGTCCCGCACGCTGCTCACCAAGTCGGCCGTGGCGGGTGCGCAGTCGCTCCTGCTCTTCCTGATGGCGCGTACGCCCGGGTTGCCGGCGACGGTGGAGATCAAACCGTCCGCGGCGATCGGGTGGCGCCGCATCGTGCGCGGTCCGATCCGCCGGCACGGCAAGCCGATTCCGCGCGTGGACTGTCCCGAGCCGCTCGCGGCCGCGCAGGCGTTCGCGGAGGGCGCCGCGGGGTGGAAAGACCTCGGCAGACCTCTCGAGTCGGTGTACATTGACGTGGGGGAAAACGGGCTCTTTGCGCGCGGCGAATTCGAGGCGCTCACGGCGCTCGGCTCGATGGAGCTGATCACGCCGGAAGAGGTGGCGGACTACGCGATCTGGGAGCTCCAGGGCCGTCCCACGGGGCGGGACATCGTGGCGGCGCTCGACGGTGCGGTCGCCGGCCCCACCTTCCGCGCGGGGATCCTGCGGGCCTACGCCGTCCAGCGGCTGCGGGAGCTCGAGGCAGAGCACGGCGTCGATTCGGTGGCGTTCGAGATGCTCGGACCCCACCTCACCAAGCGGCTCTTCGAGGCCGCGATCTGCGCACGGGTGGCGCCGACGGTGCGGGCGCTGAGCACGGCGAAGGGCAAGACGCTCGCCGCCGATGCGGCGAAGCTCATCGCGTCCGACGCCGAGCTCCGCTCGGAGATCATCTCCGTCGGGATTCCGATCCTGGTGGACGGCGGCCGACTCTATCGCGGCGCGGAGGTGATGATCACTCCCCGGAACGGCGATCTCGATGACGCGGCGCGCCGGGGCTGGGTCGATCTGCGGGAACCGAACATGGCGCAGTGGATCGCCCGCGCCGAGCGGATCGTCGCGCAGGGCACGGAGCGCGCCGCCCGCGAGGATTCGAGCAGCGCCGAAGATTGGGAGGGCATGGATCCCGACGGGCCGGTGGAGGCCGCGCGATTCGCGGTCTGGGTGTTCAAACACGAAGACGGAGGGGAGCGCCTCAAGCGGTGACTTCGCGCGCGGTGAAATCGGTGGATGCGACGCTCACCTCACTGATCGTCGAGGAGGTGGCGCGGCGCGTCGTCGGGCAGGAGGCGATGGTCGAGCGGCTGCTGATCGGCCTGCTCACCGGCGGACACATCTTGCTCGAGGGGGTGCCGGGACTCGCCAAGACGCTCGCGGTGCGCTCGCTCGCCGAGGCGGTGCGCACGTCGTTCCAGCGGATTCAGTTCACCCCCGATCTCCTCCCCGCCGACGTCATCGGGACGATGGTCTTCGATCAGAAATCGGGCGAGTTCCGGCCGAAGCGCGGTCCGCTCTTCGCGAACATCGTGCTCGCCGACGAGGTGAACCGCGCACCCGCCAAGGTCCAGGCGGCGCTGCTCGAAGCGATGCAGGAGAAGCAGGTCACGATCGGCGGCACGACGCATCCGCTCGCCGAACCGTTCCTCGTGCTCGCCACGCAGAACCCGATCGAGCAGGAGGGCACGTATCCGCTGCCCGAGGCGCAGCTCGACCGGTTCATGCTCAAGGTGCACGTCGGCTATCCGACGCGTGACGAGGAGAAAGAGATCCTCTGGCGGATGGCGGGTGGCCAACCGATCCCGGTCACGCCCGTGGCGGAAGCGGCGGACCTCCTCGCCGCGCGCCAGGCGATCGCCGAGCTGTACATGGATCAGAAGATCGTGGACTACATCGTGGATGTCGTCCGGACGACGCGGGAGCCGCAGAAAGCCGGCCTGCACGACATGAAGCCGCTGGTCGCCTACGGGGCGAGTCCGCGCGCGTCGATCTACCTCGCCCAGGCCGCTCGCGCGCACGCCTTCCTTCGCGGGCGGACCTACGTGGTGCCGGAGGACGTGAAGGCGATGGCGCCCGACGTGCTGCGCCACCGCGTTCTCCTCACCTTCGAGGCCGAGGCCGAAGACGTCTCGCCGGATGTCGTGATCGCGAAAGTCCTGGAGGCCGTG
>DATFMZ010000114.1:0-9800 GCA_035266665.1 Gemmatimonadales bacterium
ACCGTGAGGCAACGGCCGATCGCCCCCCCGGGCCATGCCTGCCGCGCGAGCGTCGCGTTGACGATTGCCACGGGTTCCGCGCCGCGGACATCCCGCGCCGTGAAGCCGCGGCCGGTCACGATCGGCGTGCCCATCGTCACGAAGTAGTCGGGCGTGACGGCCTGATAGTACGGCCCGCCGGTCGCCGGCCGCGGGAGTGAGTCGCGACCGGGCACCGAGACATCGACGCCGAACGACCACCAGAACGGTGCGCCGACGCTCGCACTCACGCCGGCGATGCCGGGGACGGAGCGCAAGCGATCGCGGAGTGCCAGGTAGATACGGTTGGCGTCGTCGCCATCGAAGCCCGCCGCGTCGAGATCCATCGTCGCCAGCAGAACATGGTCGGGCTCGAAGCCGATCGGCCGGCCCGTCACCTTGTCGAGGCTCCGCACCAAGAGCCCCACCCCGGCGAGCAGCATGAGCGTGAGCGCCACCTGACCGACCAGCAGTCCGGTGCGCAGCCGCGATCGGCCCGCCGTCGTCCCGCGAGCGCCCGAGCGCGTCACCGGTGTCACGTCCGACGTGCCCACCGACAGCGCGGGCAGGATGGCGGCGATCCCGCCGGCGACCAGCGCCGTCGCCGCCGTCGCACCGGCCACCCGCCAGCCCACCCCCGTCCACGCCATCATGTCGTGCGGCAAGAGCAGGTGCCGGAAGACCGGTTCCGCCCAGAGGCTCGCGAGCAGCGCCGCGCCCGCACCGGCGGCCGCGAGCAGGGCCGCCTCGAGCACAAACTGCCGAACGATGCGCGCGCCGCCCGCCCCGAGCGCACGTCGCACGGCCACTTCGCGGCGGCGATCGATCGCGCGCGCGAGCAGCAGGTTGGCCACGTTGGCGCACGCGATGAGGAACACGATGGCCGCAACCACCGAGAGCCAGAGCGCCACGGACGCATCGTTCGCCGGCTTCGGTCCGCGCGCCTGCTGCATCGGTGCCAAGGTGACGGTCGGATGGCGCGCTGAACGCTCGGCATCCGACATGCCCCCCGCAAACGCGATCGTCGCCGCCTCCGTCGCCTGCGCCCGCGTCATGCCCGGGCGCAACCGGCCGACGAGCCGAATCCAGTAGTAGTCCTTCCCCTGCACCCATGCGGGACCGCGCAGGGCGGCCCCCGCCGGGCGCAGCGGCATCCACAGATCGATGGGTCGGAGATTCGGGCCGGTGAGCCCCTCGGGCGCCACGCCGACGATCGTGAACGGCGTGTGGTAAATCCTGAGCGTCCGGCCGACGACACCGGTGTCGCCTCCGAACCGGCGCCGCCAGAGCCCGTACCCGAGCACGACCGTCGCCCCCTGCCCGACCCGGTCCTCGTCTCGCCCGAAGAAGCGGCCCAGCACGGGACGGGCATCGAGCAGGCGGAAGTACCCCGCGCTCACGAACAGGCCGTGCGCCGGGGCCGCGGCCCGCCCGTTCCCGAGGCTGACATCGCCGTAGTAGAAGGCGGCCAGATCCTCGAAGGCCGACGCGTGCGTCGCAAGCGTCTCGAAGTTCGGGACGGAGGTGCTGGCTTGGGTGATGCGGCCGAGCGGCCCCATCGACTCATTGAAGTAGACGCGGACGACGCGGCCGGGATCGGTGAGGTACGGCGGGGCGCGGAAGAGGAGCGTATCGACGACGTTGAACAGGCTCGCATTGACCCCGATGCCGAGGCCGAGACAGAGTACCGCGGCAATCGTCAGTCCCGGCCGGTTCCGCAGCGCGCGCAGGGCATAGCGGATGTCTTGCACCACACCGTTCATCGTGCCGTCTCCCCGTACGACGGTTTCCTACAGCTCGAACCCGCTCTCCTCCAGCTCGTGCGCCGCACGCCCCGACTCGTCCTGTACCACGCGGCCGTCGAAGAGGTGAATCGCGCGATCGGCGTGCTCGGCGTAGCGCGGGTCGTGCGTGACCATGCAGATCGTGGCGCCGCCGCCGTGCAGCTCCTTCAGAAGATCCATTACCGCTTCGCCGTTCTTGGAATCGAGATTTCCCGTGGGCTCGTCGGCGAGGAGAATCGCGGGCTCGCCGCACACCGCGCGGGCAACGGCCACGCGCTGCTGCTGGCCGCCCGAGAGCTGGGCCGGATAGTGGCGCGTGCGGTGCGCCATCCCCACGCGCTCGAGTGCCTTCTGCACGCGTTCCTTGCGCTCGGCGCTCGGCATCTTCCGGTACGTGAGCGGGAGCTCGACGTTCTCGTAGACGGTGAGATCGCCGATCAGATTGAAGGCCTGGAAGATGAACCCGATCTGCCGGTTCCTCACGTACGCGCGCTGCGACGCGGTGAGGTTCGCCACCGGCTCCCCCGCCAGCGTGTACTCGCCGCCGGTGGGCGAGTCGAGCAGTCCGAGAATGGAGAGCAGCGTCGTCTTCCCGCATCCCGACGGTCCCGCGATCGCGATGTAGTCACCCTTGGCGATCTCGAGGTGGATATCGGAGAGCGCGTGTGTCTCCACTTCGTCCGTATAGAAGACCTTCTTCACTCCGTCGAGCCGAATCAGCGTTTCCGCCGCGGTCATGGCATCTCCTGAGGGTTTCACTTGAGACGGACGCGATCCACCGCGTCCCACTGGGACATGTCGGACAGGATGACGACGTCGCCGACCTTGAGGCCGTTCTTGATCTCCACCGTATTGACGGATGCGCGGCCGAGGCGAACCGACACACGGACCGCGGCCCCGCCCCCGTCCACCACCTTGAACATCCCGATCGTACTGTTCTCCTGCCCGTACGCGGGCCGGCCGACGTACAGCACGTTCTGGAGCTTCGCGATCTCGATCGTGCCGTCCACGGTCAGATCGGGCCGGGCCGAGCGCGGGAGCGGCTGCGGGAGCGAGACGTCCACGGCCACCGTGCCGTTCACCGCCGCGGGCGCGATGCGAGAGACCTTCCCCGTGATGGTGTCGGTGCGCATGTCGATGAACGCTTCTTGGCCGAGGGTGACGTCCCGCACCTGGGCCTCGGGAATCTGGAGGACGGCCTTGAGGCGCTTGGGCTGGACGACCTTGGCGAGCGTCGCGCCTTCCAGCACCCACTGCCCTTCCTCGACCGGCAGATCCTGGAGCACGCCGTCGGCGCCCGCCCGAACACGCATGGACGCAAGCCGGCGGTGCCGGAACTCGACGATCTTGCGCATCGCGACGACCTGGCTGTCGGCGGTCGCGAGCTGCGCCTGCATGGACTCGGTCATCACGGTGAGCCGCTGGCGCTCGACGCGCACCTTGACCGCGGCCGCAGCGGCGGTCGCCCGCGCGCTCTCCAGGTCGGACGAGGAAATGAGATTGTCCTTGGCGAGCGCCACCGCGGCGGTGGCCTTGCGGACCGCGTCACCCGAATCGGCCTCGGCCTGCGCGACGACGCCTTGCTGGGTGAGGCGCTGATTTTCGAGGGTGGCACCGAGGCTCACGCGGTTCGCCCGCGCCTGCGTGAGCTGGTTCTCGGCGTCGAGCGCCTGGAGCTGCTCGTCGGGATTGGAGAGCTCGAGCAGCACGGTACTGGAATCCACCCGCGTGCCGGGTTGCACCAGCTTCCGCTCGACGCGCCCCGCCGTAACGGCGGCCACCCAGCGGATCTGCTCGGGGACGAGCGTGCCGGGGCCGTGCACTTCGAGGAGCATCGTCCCCTGGCGCACCGTGTCCTGATAGACGGTGCTCTTGTCGACCGACGGCGCGGCGGGACCGAGGCGGCTCAGCGCCACGGTCACGATCGCGACCGCGACGATCCCCGCCCCGCCGTAGATGTATGGCTTCTTGTTCGTTTGCTTTGCGCGCGGAATGTCCACGTCAGTGCTTGCCTCTCACTTCCGGGTTAGACACACGGAGTCAGTGAAATGGTTGGCAGGGAGCGTGCCGTCTCCGTCAGCAAGTACAACGCATTGGAGTGGAAAAGGTTACAGCGGTCGTTTCAGCATGAAGCGCACGCGATCTGCGCGGATGTGGGACGGGGCGGTCCCATAATCGAACACTTTTCCCGATACCTTGACATCCGACAACACGAAACCCTATTCTGTTGTCGAACGTCATAGTAACAACGGGAGCAACCCACTCATGGCTCAACGCGCCGATCTGCTGCAAGGCACGCTCGATCTCTTGATCCTGAAGACCCTCTTGCTGGGGCCCCTGCACGGCTGGGCCATCTCGAAACGCTTGCGCCAGCTCTCGAGCGAGGTGCTGAACGTCGGCCAGGGGAGTCTCTACCCCGCCCTCTACCGGCTGGAAGACAAGGGATGGATCTCCGCGGCGTGGGGCACGAGCGACGAGGGCCGCCGCGCGAAGATCTACACGCTCACCGCCAAAGGAAAGAAGCAGCTCGCCGCCGAGCGATCGGCGTGGCGCAACTTCTCGACCGCCGTGAACCAGGTACTGCACGCCACGTGAGGAAGTCCGAATGACCTCCTGGCATTCCCGCCTCGCCCGCCGCCTGCGCGCGCTCTTCCGCGCGCGCGAGGTGGACCGTGAACTGGACGCTGAGATTCGGTTGCACGTCGAGCTCGAAACCGAAGAGCTGATGCAGCGCGACGGTCTCACGCGCGAGGAGGCGCGCCGCCGCGCGCTGGTCGCCTTCGGTGGGGTCGAGCGGTATCGGGAATCTCATCGCGACGCGCGCGGCGTGAACTGGATGGAGGAGCTCACGCGAAACCTGCGCTTCGCGGTGCGCTCACTCCGGCGCGCCCCCGCGTTCACGGCCGCGGCGACGATCGTCCTGGCGCTCGGGATCGGTGCGGCCGTCGCAATCTTCACGGTGATCGATGCGGTGATGCTCCGTCCCCTCCCCTACTCACATGCCGAGCGCCTCGTTGAGGTGCTTCCGGGACAGAACGCCAACATCGCACTCGCGGACGCGCTCGGTCAGGGCACGCCCGCGCTCGCCGCGAGCACGGGACTCTCGATCTGGGATCTCACGCTCACCGGCCAGGGCGAGGCGGCGGTGATCGAGACGCAGTGCGCGGATGCCGCGTTCTTCGACGTGTTCGGCGTGAAGCCGTTTCTCGGCCGGCCCTTCCGCGCCGACGAGCGCGATCTGAGCCGGTCGGACGTGGTGGTACTCAGCTACGGGCTCTGGCAGCGGCGCTTCGGCGGTGACCCATCGGTGATCGGCCGCCGGATCGCACTGGACGGCAACGGGCACCGCATGCGGACCGTGATCGGTGTGATGCCGCGCGGTTTCACGGCGCCGCTCGCCCCACCGGGCAGCGACATCGAGGCATGGGCGCCGCTCAGCCGGCCGCCGGGTGAAACCATCGCCACCGACAGCAGCTGGTACGTCAATCACATCGTCGGACGCCTGCGGGCCGGCGCCACCGTGGCGACCGCGGCCTCGCAGATCCGAACCACCATGGAACGGTTGTCGGGCACGTACCCCGCGTATGTCGATGCGGAGGTCGCCCGCACCGCCGGCGCGATGAGTCTCCTCGACTCGATGGTGGGCGACGTGCGCACCCCTCTGCTCATCATGCTTGCGGCCGTGGGGCTCGTCCTCCTGCTCGCGTGCGCCAATCTCGCGAACCTCCTGCTCGCGCGCGGCGAGCGGCGCCGGCAGGAGTTCGCCGTGCGCGCGGCCTTGGGCGCGGGACGGCGGCGTCTCGTGCGCGACCAGCTCGTGGAGAGTTTCGTCCTGGCGCTCGTCGGCGGGGTGGCCGGCGTGGTCGTGGCACGCGTGGTGTTGAGCGCGGTGGGAGTGGGTGAGCTCTCCGGCTTGCCGCGTGTCGCGGCGCTCTCGTTGGATTGGCGCGTGCTCGTCTTCGCCGCAGGCATCTGCGCCCTGTGCGTGCTCGCCTTCGGACTGCTCCCCGCCCTCAGGGCATCGTCGGGCGAGCTCAAGACCCATCTCGGCGCGGGCACGCGCTCGGCGGGGCCGACGCGCTATGGGCGCCGCGTCGGGTTCGCGCTCATCGCCGCCGAAACGGCGATCGCGATGGTGCTCGTCACGGGCGCGGCACTGCTCCTCTCGAGCCTGCGCGCGCTGGCGTCGGTGGACCCCGGCATGCGGGTGGACCATGTCCTCGCCACCCGTCTCGAGCCGCCGTCGGAATCCTACGGTGGCCAGCGCGGCGTCCGGTTCTACGAGGAGCTTCTCGGACGGCTCCGCGCGCTTCCCGGTGTCGCGCAGGCGGGCGCCGTGCAGCTCCTGCCCTTCACGCACAACAACTGGGCCTTTCCCTACCTGGCGGAGGATCATGCGCCCGGCAAGGCGGGGCGCCTGCCCGCCGCGAGCTTCCGGGTCGTGACGCCCGGCTACTTCCGGGCGGTCGGCGTACCGGTGCTCAGGGGACGCGACGTCGAGGCCGGCGACCGCGCCGACGCGCCGGCCGTCGGTCTCATCAACCACGCGATGGCCGAGCAACTTTGGCCGGGCGAGCGCGCGGTGGGCAAGGTGATCCGCCTCTTCGGCAACCGGCCGTTCACGGTGATCGGCGTGGTGGGCGACGTGCATCAGCATGCCCTGCGCGACGCACCGGATCCGGAGATGTACGTCCCGCTCGCGCAGTTTCCGGTGACCGGAATGGTCGTGATGGTCCGCGCGCGCGGTGAGCCGTCCACCGTCCTGCCGGATGTGCGTCGCACGATTCAGTCGGTCGGGAACGACGTGCCCATCGCCGACATGCGGCCGCTGTCCGCGGTGCTCGATCAGTCGCTCGCGCGCGAGCGCTTCTTCACCAGCATCCTGAGCTTCTTCGGCATCCTCGCCCTCACCCTCGGCGCGGTCGGCGTGTACGGCGTGATGGCCTATGCCGTGGGCGCGCGCCGCGGCGAGTTCAGTCTGCGCATGGCACTCGGCGCCACGGCGAGCGGCGTGATGCGCGCGGCGCTCGCCACCGGACTCGCGCCACTCGCCGCGGGACTGGCGGTGGGCGTGCTCGCCGCCTTCGCCACGACACGACTCCTCGCGGGATTGCTGTACGGCGTGGGGCCCATGGATCCGCGGGTGGTGGTCGCGGCCGCCCTCGTGCTGATCGCCGTCGCGGTCGTCGCGATCGGCGTCCCGGTGCGGCGGGCCGGCAGGTCGGATCCCGTGCAGGCGCTCCGGACGGACTAGGGCGAGACGATGCCGAAGATGTTTCCCCGCCTCACCCGCCGCCTCCGCGCGCTCTTCCGCGGCCGCGATGTGGACCGTGACCTGGACGAAGAGATCCGGCTGCATGTCGAGCTCGAGACCGAAGCGTTGATGGCGCGCGAGGGGCTCACACGTGAAGAAGCGCGCCGCCGAGCGCTCGTCGCGTTTGGCGGCGTGGAGCGGTATCGCGAGGAGCATCGGGATGCCCGCGGATTGCGCTGGCTGCGGGAGCTGGGACAGGACATCCGCTTTGCCGTGCGCACGTTGCGCCGGACGCCGGGATTCACGCTCTCGGCGTTGCTCATCCTGGCGCTCGGGATCGGCGCCGCGACCGCCGTCTTCGCCCTGGCGAACGCGGTGCTCTTCGCGCCGCTTCCCTTCCCTCACGAACAACGGCTCGTCCAGATCTACGAGCAGAACTCGCCGACCAATCGCTTCGGGCTCTCGGTGGCGGACGTTCGGGGGATCGAGCGCTGGCAGCACGCCTTTGCGGCCGTCGGCGTCCTGAGAGGGCGCCAAGTGCCGCTCGCGACGGCGGGCCGTCCGGCCGTGGAGATGCCGGTCGGATACGTCACCTCCGGGTTCTTTCAGACGCTCGGGGTGCGCGCCGAGGCGGGCCGCCTGCTCTCCACCGCTGATGACGCCGTCGGTGCGCCGTCGGTTGCCGTGGTCACGCACGCCTTTGCCGCGCGCGAGTTGGGCGGTGACCGCGCGGCGATCGGCCGGACGGTGACGATCGACGGCGCCGCGCACGTCGTGGTTGGAGTCGTGCCCACGATAGGCACGCTTCGGGCCGACGTGTGGCCCAACCTCGAGCTCCGAGCCCCGACCCGCCGCGGACCGTTTGGGCTGTTCGTCGTCGGACGCCTGGCGGATGGCGCGACATTGCAGATGGCGCAGCAGGATCTTCATCAGGTGAGCGCGCAGCTCTTCCCCGAATGGGCCACGTCGTTTCAGGACCGGTCGGCGACGCTCACGCCGGTGTCGCTCCGACGCGCGCTCCTCGGTGACGCGCCACGAGCCGCGGGACTCCTCGTGGGTGCCGTGGCGTTGGTGCTGCTGGTCGCCGTCACGAACGTCGCGAGCCTCATGCTCGTGCGGGTCAGCGCCCGCTGGCATGAGGTTTCGTTGCGCGCGGCGCTCGGCGCGGGCCGCGGCCGGTTGATACGGCTCCTCGTCACCGAGAGCGCCGTGCTCGCGACGACAGCGGCGGTGCTGGGGTTCGGCCTCGGGGCCCTCGCCGTCCGGGGCTATCGCGCCCTGGGGCCCGCGCTCGCCAGCGCCGGGGCCGTGCATCTCGACTGGCGCGCCGCGGTCGTGGGGGCGCTTCTCGCGCTGATCGCCGGTGCGGCGATCGGCACGTATCCCGCCGTGGTGGTGCTCCGTCACGACCTGGCACCCCGACTGCGCGCCGGCGCGCGCGCGCTGGGTGGAGCGCCGCGGAGTCACGCCGTGCGCGGCGGGTTCGTGGTCGCCCAGTTCGCATTGGCGCTCCCGGTCCTCGCCGGCGCGGGGCTCTTGATCAACAGCTTCATGCGGCTCGAGCGCGTGGCGCCGGGCGTCGACCCGGCGCATCTCCTCGCGGTGCCGGTCGCGCTCCCGACCGCCCGCTACGGCACGGATTCCGCGACGCAGGCGTATTGGCAGACCGCCATGGCCCGCGTCCGCGCCGTCACGGGCGTGGCCGACGCCACACTCAACGACGCCATGCTTCCCGATGCCCGCCCCAATCTCGACGAGAACAACTTCGACCTCGCGGACCGGCCCGTCCCGCCCGGCACCGCGCAACCGACCGCGCCGTGGGTGGCCGTGACGCCCGGGTACTTCCACGCGCTCGGCGTACCGCTGCTCGAGGGTCGCGTCTTCCAACCCGGCGACACCGCGGCCGATGCTCCCCCTGCCACACCGCTCGTGGTGAGCCGCGCCTGGGCGCGGCATTACTTCCCCGATGGATCGGCGCTCGGCCGCCGTCTCGTGGCGGGCGGATGCGTGACCTGCGCGCCGAGTATCGTGGTGGGCGTGGTGGGGAACGTGAAGTACGCGGGGCTCAACGGCACCGACGAGGCGATCTACGAGCCCGCCGCGCTGGCGCGTGCCTCGCGCGCCAATCTCTTCGTACGAACCACCCGCCCGGCCGCTCAGGTCCTCACCGGCGTGGTGGAGGCGCTCCGGTCCGTCGATCCCGGCGTGCCGCTCGATGACGCCGCGCCGTTGAGCGAGCGCGTCGACGGTTCGGTCTCGGCGCCGCGGGGCGCCGCCTCGCTGCTCGGGTCGTTCGCCTTGGCGGCCCTCACCCTCGCCGCGGTGGGCGTCTTCGGGTTGCTCTCGTACTCCGTGAGCGAGCGCCGGCGAGAGATCGGCGTGCGGATGGCGCTCGGCGCGCGGCCGGCGAGCGTGGTGAAGGCGATCGTGTGGGAAGGCATGCGGCACGCCGCGATCGGCGCGGGTCTCGGCCTCGGCATCGCCCTGCTCGCCACACGGAGCCTGGCGGGGCGACTCTTCGGTGTGCACCCCACCGATCCCGCGACGCTCGCGGGCACGAGTGCCGTGCTCCTCGTCGCTGCGCTCGCCGCCTGCTGGATTCCCGCGCGCCGGGCGGCGGCAATCGACGCCGCCGAGGCCCTTCGAGCCGAATAGGAGGCGACCGTGCACAACCCGTTTCCCCGCCTCACCCGCCGCCTCCGCGCGCTCTTCCGCGGCCGCGATGTGGACCGTGACCTGGACGA
>DATFMZ010000115.1:0-4538 GCA_035266665.1 Gemmatimonadales bacterium
GCGCGGCGGCATAATCCGCTGTCGTACTTCTCGGACGTCGTGAACGACAGCGCGCAGCGGCGGAACCTGGTGCCGTTCCGCGAATTCGCCGGCGACCTCGCGAATGGCACCCTGCCCGACTACGCGTTCATCGTCCCGAATCTCTGCAACGACGCCCACAACTGCGGACTCGACATCGCCGATGCCTGGCTCCGCACCAACATCGACCCGCTCATTCGGAGCGCGGACTTCGAGCGGGACGGCCTGCTCATCCTCGTCTTCGACGAGTCGGCGAGCGACGCCACCGGCGGCGGGGGACGGATCGCCTGGGTCGTCGTGAGCCCGAAGGCGAAGCGTGGGTACCGCTCAACCGCGACCTACCAGCACGAAAGCACGCTCCGGCTCACCGCCGAGGCGCTCGGGCTCACCACCTTCCCCGGCGCCGCCGACAGCGCGTCGAACATGGCGGCGTTCTTCCAGGCACCCTAGGAGCGTCCCCACACGGTCCGCGCCACCGGCGGGCGCGCTGCCTCCCCTTCGAACGATTCGGGCACTACACTTTCCTGATGGGAGAGCCATCCAGATGACCCCTGGCACCGCGCTCGATCGCGGGCGGGCGGCCTTTGGACGCAAGGCGTGGGGCGCGGCGTACGATGCGTTGGCCGCGGCCGATGCTCGCGCGGACCTCGAGCCTGCCGATTTGGAGTGCCTCGGTACCGCCGCGTTTCTGCTCGGCCGAGACGAGGCAAGCACGGCGGCGTTCGCGCGCGCCCACCAGGCCTACCTCGACGCGGGAAATCCGGCCCGCGCGGCGCGCTGCGCGTTCTGGATCGCCTTCGGTCAACTCGAGAATCGCGACCACGCACAAGCGAGCGGGTGGCTCGCGCGTGCCGGACGCCTCCTCGATGATGCCGCGCTCGACTGCGTCGAACGGGGATACCTCCTCGTTCCACAGGCCGTGCATCGCGCCGTGGCCGGCGACTTCGCGGCCGCCATGGAAACGTTTCAGCGGGCGGCGGAGATCGGTGAGCGCTTCGGGGACCCCGATCTCGTGACGCTGGCCCGACACGGCCACGGACGCGCGCTGATCAACCTCGGACACGAGCGGGACGGAATCACGCTGCTCGACGAGGTCATGGTCGCCGTTACCGCCGGCGACACGTCCCCGGTGATTGCCGGCCTCGTGTATTGCAGCGTGCTGTCGGCGTGTCACGAATGCTTCGACGTGGGCCGCGCGCGCGAGTGGACCGCGGCGCTCACGCAATGGTGCGCGGCGCAGCCCGATCTCGTGCCCTATCGCGGTCAGTGCCTGATCCATCGCGCAGAAGTGTTACAGCTGGAGGGCGCGTGGCCTGATGCCCTGGAGGAGGCGCGACGGGCCCGCGAGCTGCTCACGCGTCCCACGGAACAGACGGCCGCCGGCGCGGCGTGGTATCGGTCGGCGGAGCTCCATCGCCTGCGCGGTGAGTTCGACGAGGCGGAGCGGGCGTATCGCGAGGCCGGCCGCCTGAGTGGCCGGCCGCAGCCGGGACTCGCCCTGCTCCGCTTGGCGCAGGGTGAGCCCGCCAAGGCCGAGGCCGCGATCGAGCGGATGGCGGGTGAACGTCACGACCGCCACGCCCGCCCGTGGGTGCTCGCGGCCTGCGTCGAGATCATGATCGCCGCGCGCCGCCTCCCCGACGCGCGGCGTGCCG
This sequence comes from Gemmatimonadales bacterium, assembly GCA_035266665.1. GTDB lineage: Bacteria > Gemmatimonadota > Gemmatimonadetes > Gemmatimonadales > GWC2-71-9 > DATFMZ01. The sequence continues at coordinate 1,674 of DATFMZ010000115.1, forward strand.
CCGAGGAGCTCGCGCACCTCGCCGAGTCGTCGGGAGCGGCGGTGCTCCAGGCGCTCGCCGCCGGCGCGCGTGGCGCCGTGCTGCTCGCCGACGGCGGCGCTCAGCGCGCCCTACCGATGCTCCGGGAGGCGTGGTCCGCATGGGAGGCGCTGGACGCGCCGTATGAGGCGGCGCGGATTCGCGTCCTCATCGGGTCGGCGTGCCGCGCGCTCGGCGACGGCGACGCGGCCGCCCTCGAGATCGCTGTTGCGCGTCGGGTCTTCGCGGAGCTGCGCGCCGTTCCTGACGTCGCACGGGTCGACGCGCTCTCCGTCGCGGGGGACCGCGCCTCCGCGACGCCCCTCACCCGACGGGAGACCGAGGTCCTCCGGCTCGTCGCGAAGGGCATGACCAACCGAGCCATCGCGACAGTCCTCGGCATCTCGGAAAGGACCGTCGCGCGACACGTGAGCAACATCTTCATCAAGCTCGACGTGTCGTCACGCTCCGCGGCGACCGCGTACGCGTACGATCACCACCTCCGCTGAACTCCTTCCTACACAGAATTGCCCATTCGCCGGTGGCGAGCACATGGGCATTCCGTCCGATGTGCGTTCGGTGCCCGCGCCCTATCGTAGGTACGGACGATGCGCGACGGAGGACACGAAACCATGGAACGCATTCAAACGGTCGTGATCGGCGGCGGACAGGCGGGGCTCTCCGTGGGCTATCACCTGCGGCGCCGCGGGCTCCCGTTCGTCATCCTGGACGCGCACGATCGCGTGGGCGACACGTGGCGCACGCGTTGGGATTCGCTGCGCCTCTTTACCCCGGCGCGGTTCAACGGCCTCGACGGAGCGCCGTTCCCGGCGAAGCCGTGGACCTTCCCCACCAAGGACGAGATGGCGGAGTACCTGGAAGCGTACGCCCGGCGGTTCGCGCTGCCCGTCCGGACTGGGGTGCGGGTGACGCGCTTGTCGCGGAACGGCACGGGATACCTGGTCGAGACGACGAACGGTCGGTTCGAGGCCGAGAACGTGGTCGTCGCGATGTCCAACTACCAGGCGCCGCGCACGCCCTCGTTTGCCGGCGACCTGAACGGCCACGTCGTCCAGCTGCACGCGAAGCGGTACCGCAATCCATTACAGCTCCAGCCGGGCGGCGTCCTCATCGTCGGTGCGGGCAATTCGGGAGCGGATATCGGCATGGAGGTCGTGCAGACGCATCGCACGTGGCTCGCGGGACGCGACACCGGCCAGATTCCGTTCCGCATCGAGGGAGTGCCGGCGCGGTTGTTCGCCGTACGATTCGTCATTCGTTTCCTGTTCCATCACGTGCTGACGGTGCGCACACCGGTCGGCCGCAAGGCGCGCCCCAAGCTCATCTCGCACGGCGGCCCGCGGATTCGCGTGAAGGCCGCGGACCTGGCCGCGGCCGGCGTGGAACGCGTACCGAGGATGGCGGGCGTGAAGGACGGCAAGCCGCTCCTCGCCGACGGGCGCGTGCTCGACGTCGCGAACGTGATCTGGTGTACCGGATTCCACCCCGGGTTCGATTGGATCGACCTGCCGATCGTCGGCGATCATGAACCGCTGCACCACCGGGGAATCGTCGCGAGTCATCCCGGACTGTACTTCGTCGGGCTGCATTTCCTTTTTTCGCTCTCGTCCGCGATGATTCACGGGGTGGGGCGGGATGCGGCGCGGATCGTTGATCACCTGGCGGCCCGGCGGTCGTCACGTGAGGCGGTGCGGGACCAGCCGGGGGCGTCACCGGAGCCGCCGACTACGCGTCGCCCCGCTTCACTTTACGTCGGCCGGTAAGTGGCTGTCCGCCGCGTGACGTAGCGCCTCGAGCGAATCCATCGTGAAGACCACGGGGCCCGGGGTGCCGTCCCGGTTCCATGCACCGAACTCGGGCGCCCAGTACATCACCCCGAGTCCGTTGGGCGCGGCGCGCACGATGTTCACGATATCCACCATGAACTGCAGGCGCCCCTGCGGCGTGATCGGCCAGAGCATGTCGGGGTTGTTCGGCCGGCGGGAATTCCCGTAGCCCGTTTCGGCAACGAGGAACTTCTTCCCGGGATACCGCTTGGCGCAGTTCAGCATGTTCTGCCAGAGCTGCTCCGGCGTCCCGTGCTCCCACTCCGGGTAGAAGCTCTGCGCGATGATGTCGAAGTGGACGTGCGCCGCCACCAGGTGATCGAAGAACCACTTGGTGGTGTTCCACTTGCCGCCGCGGTCGATGTGAATCGCGATCAACGGCGGCGTATCCCCCGCGCCCTCCATGACGCCGCGAATGCCCGCCTTGAGCAACCCCGTGAGATGGGCCCACTGCGTCACGGAATCGTACGGCTGCGGCGGCAGGTACGTCGTGTCACCCGGGATCTCGAGCTGGCCGATCGGCCACAGCGTGCCGCGCGTGATCTCGTTGCCGACCTGCACCCAGTCCGGCATCGCCCCGGCATCCTTCAGCGCCTTGATCGTATTGCGGCTGTACTCCTCGACCTTCTGCTCGAGCTCGGGGAAGCTCAGGCCGCGCCACGCCACCGGAATCTCCTGGTGCTGCGGGTCCGCCCACGTATCGGAGTAGTGGATGTCGAGCAGGAACTTGGCGCCCGAGGCCTTGATCTTCTTGGCGAGCGGAATCGTGTTGGCGAGCGAGTTGTCGGGCGCCTGGCGCACGGGCGAGACGAACACGCGCAGACGGAACGCGTTCCAGCCGTGGCGCTCGAGGATGGTCATCTCGTCGCTCGGCTTCCCGTTCTCCTGGTAGTTGGGGAAGTGAAAGCGTCCCGAACGCATCGGAGCATCGAGCGCCGAGATGTCGGCACCGAGATAGAACGGGGCCGTGTCCGCGGTGGCGCGGCTCATGGCATGCGGC
>DATFMZ010000116.1:0-8912 GCA_035266665.1 Gemmatimonadales bacterium
GAAGATCTCTACGAGATGATCCATCGTGTTCAGTCGGCCGAGCGCATGACGCTCGTCCTGGTCTCGCACGAGCTGTCGCTGATCTACCACTACGCCGAGCAGGTGCTCTGCCTCTCATACCTCGGCCAACCGTGCATCGGCCGACCGGTGGAAATTCTGACGCCGCAGCGCCTCGAGGAACTGTACGGCACGCCGCTCAAGTTTCACGTGCACGAGGATCATGGCGCCTAGCACGATCGTCCTCGCGTTGGCGGCGGCCGCGGCCGCGGGCATGGTCGGCGCGTTCGCGGTCATGCGCCGCATGGTGCTCGCGGCCGATCCGCTCTCGCACATCGCGCTCCCGGGAATCGGACTCGCGCTGATTTTCTCGATCGACCCACTGATCGGCGCCATCGCAGCGTTGCTCGTCGGCACCATGCTGGTGTGGACGCTCGAGAATCGGACGCGGATGCCGACCGAAGCGATCATCGGGGTCGTCTTCTCTCTGGCGCTGGCCGTCGGGAGTCTCATGACGTCGGGTGAGGAGCTGATCCACGCGCTGTTCGGCGCGGCGAGCCAGCCGAAGCCGTGGGAACTGGTGTTCGGGATCGTGGCCTCGATCGCCGTGATGCTGTTCGTGCTCCGCGAGCGGAACCGCCTGGTCATCTCGCTCGTCTCCGTGGATCTCGCGCACACGTCGGGCATCAACGTGCGGCGCCTCAACTTGATGTTCCTGCTCGCCTTCGCCGTCACCGTGGCGCTTGGCCTGAAATTCTTGGGCGTACTGCTCATGGGCTCGCTCATTATCATTCCGGCGGCGACGGCACGTCACGTGGCGCGCAGTCTCAACGCCACGCTTGCGGTGTCGGTCGTCCTCGCGATGCTGTCCACCGCGATCGGATCGCTCGGGGCCGTTGCGTTCCACGTCGCCAGCGGGCCGGTGATCATCTGCGTGGCGGCAATCTTCTTCTTCGTCGGCTTGCTCCGGCCGCGCGCGGCATGACGCGCGCGCCATGAGGTCTTGCGTCACATGAAAACCATCATCGAGCCCTTCCGCATCAAGGTCGTCGAACCGCTGCGGATGACGACGCGTGAGGAGCGCGAAGCGGCGCTTCGTACGGCGAAGTTCAACGTCTTCGCGATTCCCGCCCGTGATGTCCTGATCGATCTGCTCACCGACAGCGGCACCGGCGCGATGAGCAGCCTGCAATGGGCGGCGATGATGCGGGGTGACGAATCGTACGCGGGGGCGGAGAGCTTTTTCCGGTTCCGCGACCGGCTGCACGAGATCACCGGATTCGAGCACATCCTTCCGACGCACCAGGGACGCGCGGCCGAGCGCATTCTCTTCGAGCTGGTGGGCGGTCCGGGCAAGGTCATTCCGAACAACAGCCACTTCGATACCACCCGCGCCAACATCGAGCACACCGGCGCCGAAGCGGTGGACCTCGTCATCGAAGAGGGCCGGCACGCGGCGGGCGAGTATCCGTTCAAGGGGAACCTGGACATCGAGCGCCTCGAGGCGCTGATCAAGAAGGTGGGTCGGGAGCGCATCCCGCTCTGTATGGTGACGGTCACCAACAACTCGGGCGGCGGCCAGCCGGTGAGTCTCGAGAACCTGCGCGCGGTGCGCGCGGTGTGCGATCGGCACGGCATCCCGCTCTTTCTGGACGCGTGTCGCTTCGCCGAGAACGCGTATTTCATCAAGTTGCGCGAGCCGGGCCAGCAGGATCGCACGCCCAAGGAGATCGCGCGCGAGATGTTCGATCTGGCGGACGGCGCGACGATCAGCGCGAAGAAGGACGGCCTGGTCAACATCGGCGGCGTCCTGTTGCTGCGGGACGAGGCGCTGGCCCAGCGCGCGGATGCATTGCTCATCCTGACTGAGGGGTTCGTCACCTACGGGGGACTCGCGGGGCGCGACCTCGAGGCCATGGCGCAGGGGTTTGCCGAGGTGCTCGAGGAAGACTATTTGGCCTATCGGATCCGCTCGACCGCGTACCTCGGCGAGCGACTACAACGGATCGGGTATCAGATCGTCGAGCCGCCCGGCGGGCACGCCATCTACATCGATGCCGCGGCGCTGTGCCCGCACATTCCTCCGGGGCAGTTTCCGGGGCAAGCACTGGTCTGCGCGCTCTACCGCGAGGGCGGGATCCGCGCGGTCGAGATCGGCAGCGTGATGTTCGGCGCGGGTGGGAAGGTGCCGCCCATGGAGCTCGTACGCCTCGCGATCCCGCGGCGCGTCTACACGCAGAGCCATATCGACTACGTGGTCGAGGCGAGCGAGGCCGTCTTCGCCCGGCGCGATGCGCTCCGCGGCCTACGCATGACCAACGCGCCGCCGCATCTCCGGCACTTCACGGCGACCTTCGAGGAGATCGGCGCCTAGCGCGACGTCGCCGCGTTTCCCCTAGCGAGATCCGCCCGAGGTCTGGGTGGCCGGGGCCTGACCGAGCGTGATGAACGCCGCATTCCACTCCGTGGCGTTCTTGTCCTGTCGATAGAGGGTGTCCAGGTCGGCGACGATCTTGTCGCCGTTCTGCCGCACCTTGAAGCGATCCATGCTCCGCGTCGCGCGTCCGGAGATGAACGTGCCGTCCGGACGATAGCGGGAGTGGTGCTTCGGGCACTCGAACTGCTCGTCGTCCGGATGCCAGCGGAGTGCCGTGTTCTGGTGCGGGCAGGAGAGGTTGAAGACGTACGCCTTGCCCTCGTAACGCGCGATGATGACGTAGTCGTCGTTGTTGATCGACGCGCCGTCGGACGCGGGGATCGGGTAGGCGTGCTCGTCGAGACCGACCCGGAAGCGGGGCACCACGTTGAGGCCCATGGCGGCCGCGCGCGCGGGGCTCGCGCCGAGCGCGACGAGCACGGTGGCGGCGAACGCTGCAGCGTCGGTCAGAAATCCGCGGCGATCGACCAACGGGCAATCGCAACACGCGGAAGGGGGCCGCCGATTCTCAGTGCGAGTGGATTTCATGATCAGGAGTTCTGAAGAATGGTGCCAGCCAGGAGCACGGCAAACCACAACGCCAGGCTCGCGATGGACGTTTGACGGAAGCGCCGCCACACCGCCACACCCCGACGCAGCGCGGCCTCGGCGCGCATCCGGACATATCCGTTACCGAGCAACAGTACGATCAAGCCCATCTTCGTCCAGAAGACGGCCGAATGCAGGTAGGTGTTGAGATCCGAGAAGAACATCAGAATCCCGCTGACGAACGTCACCGCCAGCCCGATGAGCACCCAGCGATGTACCGACGCGATCTCGTCGAGCTGGCGCATCTGATCCATGTCTCCGGTGGGGGAGAGCCGCAACGACGCGCGGTCGGCAACGATGGCGAACCCGCCCGCCACGAGAATGCCGGCGAGGTGGATGAAGGTCACCGCCGTGCTCACGCTCGTGCGGTCGTCGTAGAACTTGGCCCAGCGATGCACCAGGCCGGCAACTCCCGTGGGTGCCACGAACATCAGTTCTTCCAGATGAGCATCATGAGATAGCTCGCCAGCGAGAGACTCATCGAGCCGATCGCGATCCCCTTGTGCAGGGACGCGCTGCTCTGATCGAGCGTCCCCCCGGAACGGCGATACGTGCGACTCGGTGTCATGAGCGCCGTGGCCACGAAGCCCGCGTCCGCCACCAGCATGCTGATGCCGTGGATGTACCGCCGCGCTCGGCCGTTGGGATCCTTGCGGCCCGCCCAGAGGTTGGCCACGCCGGTGACCGTGTTCACCGTGAAGAGCGCGCCGATCGCCAAGGCGATGTGGTTGTGCCAGCCTCGGAGCGAGCGTGATGCCGAATCCGGATTGTTGTACAGCGACTGGCCGATGAAGTACTCCGCGATGAACAGCGGGAGCGTCGCGTAGCTCGCGATCTTGTGGATCTTGAGCCGCGTGTAATAGGCGTCGCTGTACTCGATCGGGCGCGGGCGGCGGAGATGATGGCCGGTGTCGGATTGCACCAGGATGGGCTGCGCCCGGCCGATGTACGCCGGAAGGACCGGGCCCGCCAACCCCGTGTCGGGCAGCGGCGCGACGAGCGAAAAGCGGGGAACCGGTGCGGGCTTCGTGGGCGGACCGGCGGGCGCGGCAATCGCGGACGCCGCCAGGAAGCAGGCCAAGGATACGATCAAGAATTGTCCCCCGCAGGAGCGGTCAGGGTAGGGCCGGCCAGAAATCGATGACCAGTCAACTTTCTAATCTACCCATGCCCGTCAGGCCGGTTCCCAGGGGTGTGCTCCGCGAGGAGGTTCCGGAGATCCAGCGGCAGGGTGACCATGGTCAGGGTGCCATCGGCCGTGCGCGGCCAGCGTTCCTTCGGCCGGTCCCAGTAGAGCTCGATGCCGTTCCCGTCGGGGTCGTGCAGGTACAGCGCCTCGCTCACCCCATGGTCGGCCGCTCCGTCGAGCGAGATGCCCGCCGCCTGGAGACGGCGCAGCGCATCGGCCAGCGCGGCGCGCGTGGGATAGCGGATCGCCACGTGGTAGAGCCCGGTAGTGCCCTGCGGCGGGGGCGCGCCATCCGCGCTCTCCCAGGTGTTCAGGCCGATGTGATGATGGTAGCCGCCCGCCGAGAGAAACGCGGCGCCCGGATACCGCGCCGTCAGCTCGAACCCCAGCACGTCACGATAGAATCCGAGCGCGCGCTCGAGATCGGCCACCTTGAGGTGGACGTGGCCGATGTCCACGCCGGGATCGATGGGGCGGTCCATGGGAAGACCTTTCACGGGGGGAACGCCGATAATATACGGTACGTCGCGTTACCTTAGGGACGCATTCCCTTCTCCTGGAGAACGTGCTCGATGAAAGCTACGGCAGTCGTCATGCAGTGGGTCGTCCGCCTCACCGGTGTCGCGCTCATCGTGCTCGGCCTGATGTTCTGGGCCGGGCGGGCGCACACGCTGATTCCGCTCCACATGTTGCTCGGTTTGGTGCTCGTGGTCGCGTTGTGGATTCTGGCGGGGTTCGCGGCGCGTGCGGGGGCGAGCAGTGGGATGGTTGCGCTCGCCTTCCTTTGGGGCCTCGTGGTGCTCGGTCTCGGCATGACGCAGACCCGTCTCCTCGTCGGCTCGGCCCATTGGATCGTGCAGGTCGTGCACCTGTTCGTCGGGCTCGCCGCGATGGGGATGGCGGAGGGGCTCGCGGCGCGCGTGAAGCGCTCGACTCCGGCCGCCGCGTAGCGTCAACCGATCGCGAGACCCAGCCAGAGCCCCACGATGCTCGCAACGCCCAACGCGGCGAGTCCCGTCGTCGCGGCGCGCCGATACGGCCCGCGACCCAGGCCGACGGCCAAAGCGAACTTGAGCACCGTGTTGGCGAGCACGCCGATCGCGATCGCCTCGGCGCCGAGCGTTACCGCGGACGGTGTGGTGCCGAGCTTCGCCATCGAGAAGGTCAGCGCGTCCATGTTGGTGAGGCCGAGGATCCCCGCGGACGCCAGGACCCCGGGATTGCCCCAGAGCGACTGCACGAATGGCACCGCCAAGAGCACGGCTTGAAACGCCAGGGCCATCTGGATCGATGAGCCGAGCCCCAGGGGATTGCGATCCTCGGCCAGGGGCGTGGCGTCGGGCGTCACGGGAGTGCGCAGGAACGCAACGCCCACGATGACCGTCCCCAGGAGCAGCACGGGCAGGAGATACGGTACCAGCGCCCACCCGGTGGCGGGGTTCAGGATCGTGGTCACGACGAGCACGCGGGGAACGAGGACGGTGCACGCGCCGATCACGCCGAGTGCGAGCGGGATGCCCGCGGGTAGGTCGTGCCGGCTTTTCCGTGAGAACTGCAACGTCACCACGGTCGAGGATATCAGCCCTCCGAGGATGCCCGCCACGCCGTACCCACGCCGCGCACCGATCGCTTTGCGCGCCAGATAGCCGACGAAATTGAGACCCGAGAAGAGCAGCACGACCGCCCAGATCACGCGCGGCCGGATGGCGTCGAACGGGCCGTATGGGCCGGACGGGAGCAGGGGCAGGATGACCAGCGCCAGCACGGCGAACTGCAGCGTCGCCGCGAGCTCGCGTTCGCCGATACGGCGCACCGCATCGTGGATGCGCGTCTTCTCGATGAGGGCGAGCACCATGAGTGAGGCGATGGCGCTCGTGAGGAGCCGGAATCCGAGTCCGGCGGTGGCGCCGATCGCGAGGACGACCAGCGCCGCGACCTCGGTGGTGCCGTCGGCCGTGCCGCCGGGCTTCCGGGCGGCGATGGCGTAGGCGACGGTCACGAAGGCCAGGCTGCCGGCGAGAACGACGGTGCCGGGGAGCAGATAGCCGCCGCCGATCCACCAACCCGAGAGTCCACCGAGCACGCCGAGCAGCAGGAAGGTGCGCGCGCCCGCGAAGCGTGCGTCAGGTCCCGAGGTATGGCCCGACCACTCGCGCTCGATCCCGACGGCGAGTCCCGCCAATCCGGCGATCGCAAGGTTTGCGGCGACGTGAATGTCGAAATTTAGCAAGGCAGCACCGCCGTGGTACGGGGCATTCCGGGCCTACCGGCCCCAACGTTACGACACTTCAAACTCGGTCGGAAGACGACTCCCCCCGGGCGCCGGCCCCGAGTGAGCGATGCAACTGGACGCCCGCCCACGCGACCGCGACGATACCGAACACCCCGACGGCGATCATCGGCACGTATCGGCCGGCGAGGAAGCTGTCGCCGAGCACGACGGCGCCGACCGCGTACGGCAGCTCCGCGAGCCCGAGGGCGAGAAGGTACGACGCGAACCGATACCGCACGATGCCGAGGACGTAGCCGGGAATCTCCGACGGGAGGGCCGCCTGGAAGAGCAAGAGCAACGGGAACGGCAGCCGCCGCGAGACCACCCGCGTGTAGTACGCGACGCGCTCCGGGGCCGCGAGGCGCTCGACCACGCTCCGGCGGAGGAGCCGTCCGATCGCGTACGAGCAGATGCCTCCGAGCAACCAGCCCACCCACAAAAGCACGAGCGTCGGCAGGGCGCCCCACGCACTGAGCGCCACGGGAACCACCACCGCGCTCGAGAAGAAGGCGAGCATCGCGGACAGGGCCGCGAGGAGCACGAAGACCACGCCGCCCCAGGCCGGATGGATGACGACCAGCCGTCCCGCGTCGGCGATGACGCGTTCCGCCCATCCGTGCATCTGGGGGAGTCCGGCGACGAGCGCCGCGACCGCCAGCAACGCGAGCAGGAGCACCACACGCCGCCGACTCAGGATCGGGCCGTCGTGATGCGTGGGTGACGGTGTCGCGGTCGTCATCGCCGCCAACGCACGGCGCGGCCGATGCCGCGCGCCACGAGCGCGGAAACGCACACGGAGCTGACGACGGCCGCCCACGTCGTGAGTGAGACGGTCGGGAGCGTGAGCACGGACTTGGTGAACGGAACGAAGACGACGGCGATCTGGAGGCCCGCGGTCGCGACCACGGTCCCGTAGAGCCACGCATTCGGGAGGGGGACGGCGTCGCTGCGCCGCGCCGCGTAGGTGATCGTGAGCTGGGCGAGCGCCAGGAACAGAAAGACCGCGGCGACCACCTCGACGACCGGAATGCCGAAGAGTGGCGTGAGCAGGGTGAAAAGCCCCAGCGCCAGCACGCCGAGCGTCGCGCCGACCGCCACGATGAAGGTGCCCGAGCCGCGGTCGAGTAGCGGAGCGCTGGGGTCGCGTGGCCGACGATGCATCACGCCGGGGTTTCGGTCGAGTCCGAGCGCGAGCGCCGGCGCGCTGTCGGTGACGAGATTGATCCAGAGGAGCTGTGCGGCGGTGAGCGGGAGCACGGCGGCGGCGGGCGTGCCGAGCAGGCGCGCGCCGAGCGCGATCGCGGCACCCCCCGCTACCGTGATGACCTCCGCGAGATTCGTCGCGAAGAGATAGCGCACCACCTTCACGAGATTCTCGTAGATGCTTCGTCCTTCCTCGATGGCGGCGACGATCGTTTCGAAGTTGTCGTCGAGGAGGACAACGTCCGACGCCTCACGCGCCACGTCGCTGCCACGCTCGCCCATCGCGACGCCGACGTCAGCCCGCTTGAGCGCGGGAGCGTCGTTCACGCCGTCACCGGTCATCGCGACGATCTCACCGGCACGTTGCAGGGCGGTGATGAGCCGCAGCTTGTGTTCCGGGGTGACGCGGGCGAAGACGGTGGCGTGACGGGCATGATCGACCAGGGCCTCGTCGGTCATGGTCTCGAGCTCGCTCCCCGTGATCACGTCGTCCGGCACGACGGGGAGCCCGATCGTCTCGGCGACGACGGCCGCCGTACCGGGATGATCGCCCGTGGCGAGGAGCACGCGCACGCCGGCGTCACGCACGCGCCCAATCGCTTCGGAAACACGCGCGCGGGGCGGATCCCAGAGGAGGGCGACGCCGAGCCACGTGAGGTGGGACTCGGTCTCGCCGGGTCCCCAGGCGAGTCCCACCAACCGGTACCCCTCGCGCGCGTAGTCGCCGACCTTCGCCGTCCAGGCGCGATGCTCCGACGGATCGAGGTCGCAGTGCGGAAGCAGCATCTCGGGTGCCCCCTTCACATAGCTCACGATCTCGTCACCCTCGCGACAGGTGACACGCATCGAGCGTGTCCGCGCCTCGAAGGGGCGCGACGAGATCCGTTCCGCCGCGGCGGGCTCGGGACCGTCGCTCGTCACATAGGCCCGGAGCGCGAGGTCGAGGGGGTCGCCCGCGCCGGTGGCCGCGTCCGCGTCGTTCGCGAGCCAGATCGCGCGGATGGCGCGGTCGGGATCGGGCGTGTCGAGCGCCCGCACCTCGAGGCGGTTTTCCGTGAGGGTCCCGGTCTTGTCCGTCACGATGACCGTGACTGAACCCAGCGCCTCGACGGCGCTGAGCGTGCGCACGACGGCGCGGCGGCGCGCCATGCGTTCGACGCCCAGGGCGAGCGTGATCGTCATGACGGCGGGGAGCGCTTCGGGAACGGCCGCAACCGCGAGGGCGA
>DATFMZ010000117.1:0-7950 GCA_035266665.1 Gemmatimonadales bacterium
GGCCGGGACATTAGCGGGAGCACCCCTACCGCGTCCTCCGCCGACGCCGTATCGTCTCCCGCTATGACCCGACCCTTCCTCGTCCTCACACTCGCCGTCTCGCTCCCCCGTCTCGCCACCGCACAAACCGCCTCACCGTACCACGATCTGATGCCCGTCCCGGCGTCGGTGCGGTTCACCGCCGGGACGCTACGGCTGGACAGCGCCTTCACCGTCGCCGCGCGCGGCGTGACGGATGCACGGCTCGCGCGCGCCGTGGCGCGGATGATCGCGCGGATCGAGCGGCATACCGGGCTGGTCGCCGGCCGCGACACCGCGGATTCCATTCCGCCGGTCATCACGATCGTCGCCCATGCCCACGGCGCCGTGACCCCCGAACTCGGCGAGAACGAGTCGTACACGCTCACCGTCACCGACTCGGGCGCCGTGCTCGATGCGCCGACCGTGATCGGCGCGATGCGCGGGATGCAGACGCTCGTTCAGCTCGTCGAGGGCGATCGCGACGGCTACTACATGCCCACCGTCGAGATCGCGGACCGACCGCGCTTCCCCTGGCGTGGGCTGTTGGTGGACGTGGGACGCCACTTCGAGCCGGTCTCCGAGATCGAGCGGACGCTCGACGGCATGGCCGCGGTCAAGCTCAACGTCCTGCACTGGCACCTGAGCGACGACCAGGGGTTCCGGGTCGAGAGCAAGCTCTTCCCGAAGCTCCAGGACATGGGCTCGGACGGGAACTACTATACGCAGGAGCAGATCAGAGCGGTCGTCGCGTACGCGAAGGACCGCGGGATCCGCGTGGTGCCCGAATTCGACATGCCGGGCCACTCGACGAGCTGGTTCGTGGGCTATCCGCAGTACGCGTCGGCTCCCGGACCATACGAGATCCAACGCGCCTTCGGCGTCTTCGATCCGACGTTCGACCCCACCAGAGAATCCACGTATCAGTTCCTCGACGCGTTCATCGGCGAGATGTCGCACCTCTTCCCGGACGCATACTGGCATATCGGCGGTGACGAGACGACGGGCAACCAGTGGCGCGGAAACCCACGCATCGTCGCGTTCATGAAAGCGCACCACCTGGCCGACGCGGGTGCGCTCCAGGCGTACTTCAACGGGCGGCTCGAGAAGATCCTCGCGGCGCACGGGAAGCACATGGTCGGCTGGGACGAGATCCTGCACAAGGGACTCCCCAAGAGCGCGGTGATTCAATCGTGGCGCGGGCAGCGGTTTCTCGGGCAGGCGGCGGAGCAGGGCTACTCGGGAATTCTCTCGGCGGGCTTCTATCTCGATCACATGGAGACCGCGGCCACGCACTATCAGGTCGAGCCGCTCCAGGGATTGAACGGCGCCGACTCCGCGCGCGTGCTGGGCGGCGAGGCCTGCATGTGGGCCGAGCACGTGAACCCGGTGACGATCGACTCGCGCATCTGGCCCCGGCTCGCCGCGATCGCCGAACGGTTCTGGTCGCCGCGCAGCATCACGGACGTCGACGACATGTACCGCCGGCTCGCGGCGGTGAACCGTGAGCTGTCGGAGCTCGGACTCGACCAGCAATCGAGCACCGACCGCCTGCTCCGCACGATTGCGGGCCATGCGAAGATCGCGCCGCTCCAGGAAATCACCGACGTCGTCGAGCCGGTCTCCTTCGGCCGTCGTTCCGCCCTCCAGAAGACCACCCAGCTCACCCCGCTCGTCCGGCTCGTCGATGCCGCCGTTCCCGACGTCCCCGCGCGCCGCGCCTATCAGCGGATGGTGGATTCCCTCGTCGCGGACAAACCGGACTACGCGGCGTATCGCGGCAAGCTCGTCGCCGCGTTCACCGCCTGGCGCGACCTCCCGGCACAGATCGACGCGATCGCGGCGCAGTCGCCCCTCGCGGACGACGCGATTCCCGTGGCGCAGACGCTCTCCGATCTGGGCCAAGCGGGGATCGAAGCCATCACGTACCTGGCGCACGGCGTCACCCCGCCGCCGGGATGGCGCGAGGCACGCGAGGACCTGCTCACGCGCGCGTCGGGACCGATCGGCCTGGTCCACATCGCCGTGATCCCGGCGCTCAAGACGTTGATCGAAGCCGCCGCAACCTCCACGAGGAGCGCACCATGACCGATCGCCGGCACGATCGTCCGTCCGAATCTCACGGCGTGAGCCGGCGGGAGTTTCTCGAAGCGGGTGCGGTTGGCGGTCTCGCCGCGGCTGCGGGCATACGTCTTCCCGGTGGACGTGCGCCGGGAGACGCCTCTCCGTCTCCCGTCTCCCGTCTCCCGTCTCCCGCCTTCGAGCTCGAAGAGATCACGATCGCGGAGCTGCAGCAGGGCATGCAGTCGGGCAAGTGGACCGCGCGCTCGATCTGCGAGGCGTATCTCCAGCGCATCGAATCGATGGACCGAAGCGGCCCCGAGCTCCACGCCGTCATCGAAACCAATCCGGACGCCCTCGCGATCGCCGATCAGCTCGACGCCGAGCGGAAGGCCAAGGGCCCGCGCGGTCCGATGCACGGGATTCCCGTGCTCATCAAGGACAACGTCGGCACCGCGGACAAGATGGAAACCACGGCGGGATCGCTCGCGTTGGTGGGCGCCAAGCCGTCCAAGGACGCCTTCATCGTCCAGCGCATGCGCGCGGCGGGCGCCATCATCCTCGGCAAGGCCAACCTGAGCGAGTGGGCCAATTTCCGCTCAACGCACTCCTCGAGCGGCTGGAGCGGTCGCGGCGGCCAGTGCAAGAATCCCTATGCCCTCGATCGCAATCCCTGCGGCTCGAGCTCCGGCACGGGCGCGGGGATCAGCGCGAACTTCGCCGCCGTCGGCATCGGGACCGAGACCGACGGCTCGATCGTCTGTCCATCGTCGGCCAATTCCGTGGTGGGCATCAAGCCGACCGTGGGCCTCGTGAGTCGGGGCGGCGTAGTGCCGATCTCGCACAACCAGGACACCGCGGGCCCGATGGCGCGATGCGTGGCGGATGCCGCGACGTTGCTGAGCGTGCTCACGGGCGTCGATCCCGACGATCCGTTCACCGCGCAGAGCACGGGCCACGTCGCCGCCGACTACACCAAGTTCCTCGATCCGAACGGGTTGAAGGGCGCCCGTATCGGCGTCGCGCGGAAGAACTTCTTCGGGTACCACGCCGCCACCGACCGCATCGTCGAAGCGGCCATCGACGTCATGCGCGGCCTCGGTGCCGTGATCGTGGATCCCGCGGACATTCCGCACGTCGGCGAGTACGACCACACCGAGAGCATCGTGCTTCAGTACGACTTCAAGCACGACATCGCGGCCTATCTCCGGGGCCTCGGCTCAGCCACGAAGCTCAAGACGCTCGCCGATCTGATCGCCTTCAACGAGGCGCACAAGCTGGAGGAGATGCCGTACTTCGGTCAGGAAGAGTTTTTGCGCTCCGAGAAGCGCGGGGCGCTCACCGATCCCGAGTACGTGAAGGCGCTGGCGAACAACCATCGGCTGGCGCGCACCGAGGGAATCGACGCCGTGATGCAGAAGCACAAGCTCGACGCGCTCGTCGCGCCCACGGGGAACCCGCCCTGGATGACCGATCTCGTGAACGGCGATCATTTCCTGGGCGGAAGCTCCACGCCGGCGGCCGTCGCGGGCTACACGAGCGTCGGCGTCCCGGCGGGCTACGACTTCGGGCTCCCGGTCAATATTTCGTTCATCGGCGGTGCCTACAGCGAGGCCACGCTGATCCGTTTGGCGTACGCGTACGAGCAGGCCGCGAAACCGCGCCGTGCGCCGCAGTTTCTCGCCACCGCCGATCTCACCGTGAGGTAGCCGATGCGACTCGCCCGCTCAGCTCGCACCGCGGCCGCGCTGGCCGTCCTGTCCGCCTCGTTTGCCGCGTCCACCTTGTCGGCCCAGGGCCTCCCACGCGACATGACGGCCTGGGTGGCGCGGACGCTCAAGACGTTTCAGGTCCCGGGGATGGGCGTCGCCGTGGTGAAGGACGGCAAAGTGGTGCTCGCCCAGGGCTACGGCGTACGCACGCTCGGTGAGCCCACGCCGGCGGACGCGAATACGCTGTTCCAGATCGCGTCCAACTCCAAAGCGTTCACCACCGCGTCGCTCGCGATGCTGGTGGATCAGGGCCGGCTCCACTGGGACGACAAGGTCACCGAGTATCTCCCGTGGTTCCAGCTCTCCGATCCCTACGTCACCCGGGAGCTCACCGTCCGCGACCTCGTCACCCACCGGAGCGGACTCGGACTCGGCGCCGGCGATCTCCTCTGGCTGGGATCCACGTACACGCGGGACCAGGTGCTGCACCGGATCCGCTATGCACGCGTCGCGTCGAGCTTCCGGAGCAAGTTCGCCTACGACAACGTCCTCTACGCCGCGGCGGGCGAGGTGATTCGCGCGATCACCGATTCGAGCTGGTCCCAGTACGTGACCGCACACATCCTCCGGCCGCTCGACATGACGGGGGCCACCACCGACATCACCGCGGTGCCCGCGGGCGCCGATCTCGCGTCGCCGCACGGCGTCGTGCACGGCACGCTCCAGGTCGTGCCGCGCGACACCGTGAGCAGCATCGCGCCGGCCGGCGCGATCGTGGCGAGCGTCAACGACATGGCCAAGTGGATGATCGTCCAGCTCGACTCCGGCCGCGTGGGCGAGCATCGGCTCTGGAGCGCGGCCCGCACGCGTGACATGTGGTCGGGGAATACCATTCTCCCCATCGGCAACGCCCCGCCCGAGCTCCCGGCATATCACATGGACTTTGCGGAGTACGGCCTCGGCTGGTTCCTGTACGACTATCGCGGCCACAAGATGGTGACGCACACGGGCGGGCTCGCGGGCATGACCTCGCGCGTGATGCTCTTCCCCGCCCAGAAGCTCGGGATCGTGGTGCTCACCAACGGTGAGTCGCCCGCGTTCGACGCGGTCGCCCTCCACATCGCGGATGGCTACCTGGGCTTCACACCGACCGACTGGATCGGCGGGTTCGCCGCCCTGCAGCAGAAGGCACACGAGCGCGCCGCACAGGTGGAGGCGAACGCCTCCACGTCGCGCGATTCGGCGAGCGGCCCCTCGCTTCCCCTCCAGAAGTACGCCGGGCGCTACCGCGACAAGATGTACGGCGACGCGACCATCGCGCTCGTGAACGGTACGCTCGTGCTGAGCTTCAGCCACTCACCGGACTTCACCGGCCCGCTCGAGCACTGGCAGTACGACACGTTCAAGACCCACTGGCGGACGGCGACGATTCCGAACGCGTATGTCACCTTCGCGCTCAACCCCGACGGCTCGATCGCCACGATGACCATGCAGGCGGTCTCGCCGCTCGCGGATTTCAGTTACGACTATCAGGACCTCGAATTTCACCCCGTGACCGATGCGGCCGGGAAGTGAGCGCATGACCACCGACGACCTCCGGTACCCGATCGGCCGATATCAGCGTCCCGACACGCTGAGCGATGCCGAGCGTCCGCCGCTCATCGCCGACATCGCGGCGGCGCCGAGCGCGCTCCGGCGCGCGGTGTCGGGGCTCAACGACGAGCAACTGGGCACACCGTACCGCAAGGGCGGGTGGACGGTGCGGCAGGTGGTGCACCATCTCCCGGACAGCCATCTGAACTCGTACGTGCGCTTCAAGCTCGCGCTCACCGAGGATGCGCCGCTCATCTGCGCGTACGAGGAAGCGCTGTGGGCCGAGCTGCCGGAGGCGCGGACCGCCCCGGTCGCGATGTCGCTCGATCTGCTCGATAGCCTGCATGCCCGGTGGGTTGCGATGCTCCGCACGATGGACGCGAGTCACTTCCACCGGACGCTCCGGCATCCCGAGAACGGCGTGATGACGCTCGACCAGATGCTCGCGCTGTACGCCTGGCACGGGAAGCATCACACCGCGCAGATCACGGCGCTCCGGACCCGCGAGGGCTGGACCTGAACCCGATCCGCGAGAACGTGCCGCTCGCGCCATACACCACGCTCGGCTTGGGTGGGGCGGCGCGGTACTTCACCGAGTGCCTCTCGGTGGACGCGATCCGCCACGCGCTCGACACGGCCGCCGAGAAGACGCTCCCCGTCCAGGTGTTGGGCGGCGGGAGCAACACGATCTTCGCCGACGCGGGCTTTCCGGGCCTCGTCATGCGTGTCGCACTTGACGGCCTCGCGTTCGACGAGGAACGCGGCGCCGCGACCGTGACCGCGGGCGCGGGCGTCGAGTGGGACGCGCTCGTGCGCGAGGTGGTCGGACGCGGGCTCACGGGCATCGAATGTCTCGCCGGCATCCCGGGCCTCGTGGGGGCGACGCCGATGCAGAACGTCGGCGCGTACGGCCAGGAGATCGCGCAGACCCTCGTGCGCGTGAAATGCCTCGACCGCATGTCGGGCCGCGAGATGGTCTTCGGCCCGGCCGACTGTCGGTTCGGGTATCGCACGAGCCGGTTCAAACGTGGCGATCGTGACCGGTACGTGATCCTCGAGGTCACCTTGCGGTTGCTTTCCGACACCCGGCCCACGGTGCGCTATCCCGAGCTCGCACGCGTGCTCGCCGAGTCAGGGCGATCCCTGGATACCGTGCCACCCGCCGAGGCGGTGCGCCGCGTGCGGGCCACCGTGCTCGCGCTCCGCCGCAAGAAGTCCATGGTGCTCGACCCCGCGGATCCGAACGCGCGCTCGGCCGGATCGTTCTTTCTCAATCCGGTGATCCCGCGCGGGGAATACGAGCGGCTCCAGGCGGCGGATCTCGCGGCGGGCGGCACGGGAATTCCCTCCTATCCCGCGCCGGGTGGCGTGAAGCTCCCGGCGGCCTGGCTCGTCGAGCACGCGGGATTTCACAAGGGACTGCGCCGTGGCGGCGTTGGGATCTCCAGCCATCACGCGCTCGCGCTGGTGAACGCGGGCGGCAGCACCGCCGAGTTGCTCGCGCTCGCCGCGGAGATCGAGCAGGCCGTCGCCGAACGCTTCGGCATTCACCTGGAACGCGAGCCGGTGCTCGTGGAGTGACGATGCGACGCTTCGAGTTCCCCGATCCCCTCGCCCTCCTCACCGGCTGCGTCCTGCTCGGCGCCATCCTGAGCTACGTCCTGCCGGCCGGCCGGTACGAGCGCCGTGCCGACCCCGCGACGGGACGTGAGGTGGTGGTCGCCGGCACGTATCACCACGTCGCGCGCACGCCGGTCGGCCCGTTCCAGACGCTCGTCGCGATCCCGAAGGGTGCCGAGGATGCGGCGTCGGTCATTTTCCTCGTCTTTCTCGCGGGTGCGGCGTTCACCGTCGTGGATCGCACGGGCGCGCTCCGCCGTGGGGTGGATATCCTCGTTTCGGCCTGCCGCGACCATCCGGAGCTCGTCATTCCGGCCTCGTGTCTCGCCTTCGCCACGGCGGGGGCGCTCGAGAACATGCAGGAAGAAATCATCGCGCTCGTGCCGGTGCTGATCATCCTCACACGGCGCGCGGGATTCGACGCGCTCACCGCGGTCGCGATGAGCATCGGGGCGGCGTCGGTGGGCGCCGCCTTCAGTCCGATCGATCCCTTCCAGGTGCAGATCGCGCAGAAGCTCGCGTCCCTGCCACTTCTCTCGGGATGGCAGTTCCGCACCTTCTTCCTGCTCGTCGCCGTCGGCTTCTGGATTTTCGGCACCGTGCGTCACGCCCAGCGCCACCGGATCGTGCCCACGTCGGAGGCCACACCGCTCACCGAGGCCTCGAGCGGACGCCAGGTGATCGTGCTCGGCGTCGTCGTCGCGGCGTTCGTCTTTCTGGTGCTGGGCATTCTCAGGTTGGGGTGGGACTTCGATCAGCTCACCGCCCTCTTTCTGCTCATGGGCATCGCCGCGGGCCTGATCGGCGGACTCCGGGTGAGCGGGACCGCCGCGGGCTTCGCCGAAGGGTTCCGCTCGATGGCGTACGCCGCGATGCTCATCGGCTTCGCGCGCGCCATCTACGTGGTGCTCGCGCAGGGACAGATCGTGGACACGATCGTCCACGG
>DATFMZ010000118.1:0-5738 GCA_035266665.1 Gemmatimonadales bacterium
CATCACGGTGAAGGCGCCGATCGCCGCGATCAAGAGCATCAGCCATCCCTCGCCATCGAACATCCGTGTGAACCAGACGACCGGGGCCGCATCCGTCGCAATCATCGCGGCGACGCTCGTGCGCGTGATCCCGCCGGCGTCGGTGCCGACCAAGGTGCGAACCGCCCGCAGCGCGGCGTGTGCGCGCGCGGAGTCGTTCACCAGCAGCGAGACGGACGCCGGTGGCACCTGCAGGACGCTCAGGTAGATAGCATCGGGCACCGTGAAGCCGCTGCCGAGTGCGTGAGTCGTGCGGTCGGGCACGACGCCCACCACGCGATACCAGCGCTGCGATGCGCCGTACCCGATGCGAATCGTGCGGCCCACGGCGCGGCCATTCTGGAAGTGCTCACGGGCGAGCGTGGCACTCACCACGGCCACCGGCGCTGTGCCCCAGCGATCAGCGTCGGTGATCCCGCGGCCGGTGAGGATCGTGAGATGCAGGGCGCGGAACGTGTCGGCGCTCACCGCATAGTGGGCCGCACGCACCGGCCATAGCGGCATGGGCACCGCCATGCCGCCGCCAAACACCCAGCACTGGCCGCATTTGGCGACGGCCACGTCTTCGGGACCGAAGCCGGTGATGGTCCCCGGACTCACGAGACTCATCGGCGCGCCTTCCTTGGACCGATGCAATTGAACGAGCAACCGCTCGTACCCACGCGAGCGTTGTACGCGCGACCCCGCGCGCGTTGCGAACTGAAACACGGTTCCCGACACACCGTCTGTGGGTTGCGGGGCCGTGAGCTGGGACGCCTGGCGCCCGAGGAGTCCGGCCACGGTGAGCACCGTGAGGCCCAGACCGAGCTGCGCGATCGGGATGGCGAGCGCGAGCGGTGGCGTGCCGACGTCGGTGAGCGGCCCCGGCCGCCGGATGAACGTGAGCGGCACGAACGCGCCAAGCAGCATCCCCAGGAGGGCGATGCCGATCCCGAGCGCGCTCGGCAACACGGCGACGTCGGCGATCCGGCCCGTCCACGCGCCACGAGCCAGCGCGACGACTGCGACGCCGATGGCGCTCCCGACGATCAGTGCCGCGACGATGAGCGTGGCGCTCTCGAGGGACGCCACCAGCGCGAGCCGTCGGCGCGTGGCACCCACGGCGCGACGGACCGTCAATTCACCCGCCCGGGCCGTCCCGCGCGCCGCACCGATCGAGAGCGCGGTCAGGCCCGCCACCGCGAGGACGCCGGCCGTGACGCCGGCGAGCAGGCGAAAGAGCGCGACCGCACCCGCCCAGTGGAGCTCGGCCGCGGACACGGCGTGAGGGCCCCAATCGAGCCCGAACGACGTGGTCGACGCCGTCGACGACGCCGGAACCAGCGCCGGCACGAACCACCGACTCGACATCAGCGCCGAGACCGGCAAGCAGGCGACGATCGCTGCGGCACCCGCCGCCACGAGCAGGACGGCGGTTCCCCGATAGGCCGACAGTCCCCAGCGGGCTTCTTCCCAGCACGAGCGCAGCCGCACGATGACCTCCCGATCTCGCCAAGATAGGGCGGCGCGCATAGCTTGTCAGTATGCGCGTGCTACTCGTCGAGGACGATCTCGCGAATCGCGAGGCCCTGGCCCGGCTGCTCCGCAAAGCGGGGTGCGACGTCGTATCCGCCGAGAACGGGCTCAGCGCCTTCGAGGTGCTCGAACGGGATCCGCCCGAGGTGATCGTCAGCGACCTCCGGATGCCGGAGCTCGGTGGCGTGAGCTTCTACGAGCAGCTCGAGGAACGGTATCCCACCCTGTGCAGCCGCACCGTCTTCGTGACCGCGATCGCCGACGAGCCGCCGATCCGCGCGTTCCTCGATCGGACGGGGCAGCCGTATCTCACGAAGCCGTTCCATCCCCCCGACCTCGTCAACGCCGTGCGGGAACTCGCGCAGCGCACGCGGCCCGCCTGACATGGACATTCTCCTCGTCGAAGACGATCCGCTCGCGCGGCAGGGAATCCAGAAGGTCCTCGAGCACGCGGGATACAAGATCACCATCGCCTCGAACGGCCTCGCGGCGTTCACGGAGCTCCGCCAGGGATCCTTCGCCGCCATCGTCTGCGATCTCCGTCTCCCCTTTCTCCGGGGCGAGGAGTTCTACAAGCAGGTGACGGAGCTCCACCCGGCGATGACGCATCGGGTGGTGTTCGTGACCGGACTCGGCAAGGATCCCGAAGTCGTCAAGTTCCTCGACGAAACCGGTCAGCCGTATCTGTTGAAGCCGTTCGAGATGGAAGATCTGCTGCAGGCGGTGAAACACGTGATCGCCGCCGAGTGAGACGGGATACCGCTCACATCCCCGGAGGCGACTCGAAGTAGGGATTCGTGCCCTGGGCGTGGTCGGTGATGTCCTGCAACCCGCGGAACCCTGGAACGGCACGACGGAGCGACTGCTCGATCCCCTGACGCAGCGTCACGTTCGCCATCCCGCATCCCTGACATCCCCCCATCATCCGCACCACGACGACGCCGTCCTGCACGTCGATCAGATCGATACGTCCGCCGTGGCCCTGCACCGCGGGATTGATGTCGCGACGCAGTATGCGGTCGGCGACGGCGTAGATGTCGTCGTCCGAGGTGGTAGCAGCGGCAGGAGCGGCAGAGGGGGCAGTTGGACGGAGCGCGAGCTCGATCGCGTACGCCACGCGCTCTTCGAGCGCGTCCCACGCGACGTCCGTGCTGCGCAGGACCGTTATGGCGTCACCCTCCACCACGACCTCCGCCACGCCGGGGACGCTCAGCACCGCCGCCGCCGCCGGCACCTCCGACGCATCGTCACCGGCCACGAAGCGCCGCGCGGCGTCGGACAGGATTTTGCGATCCACGACGAACCGCCGGACGCGGTCGGTGGTGAAGCCGGTGGGGGTGGAGGAGGTGGCCATGGTCGTATGATAGTGACGGCGGTAACGGGCGGTAAAGGGCGGGCTGAGGCGGGCACGGGCGGGCGTGGAAGCACCGTGCCCGCCTACGCCCGCCTCTGTCCGCCTGTGTCCGCCTATTTCTTCACCACCACCGCCGGTATCGCGTACTTCCCCACCAGCGTGTTGAACGCCGGGATCTCATTCGCCTCGATCGCATGCAGCCGGTCGAGCTGTACCTGGAGCTTGGCCGAGAGATCCTTGAAGACCGCGTAGGACTGGTCGGTCGGCTTCGCATCGGCGCTCCCTACCACGCTCGCCACCCCGGCGATCTTGTCGTTCAGCTTGATGGGGAAGTTGAGGGGATCCTCGCCGCTCTTGTTGTGCACCTGATAGATCTCGCGCTCGACGGCGGTGAGATGCGCGTCGAGCGTATCGGCCGCGGCCTTCACGCTGTCCGCCGCGCCCGCCGGCGCCGCATCACCGAGCGATGCGATGCGCTTCGAGACCGCGTTCACCTGATCGCGAATGCCGCGAATCGCGGTGACCGCGTCGTTCGCCTGACTGAGGCGATCGCGAATCTGGATGAGGAACCGAAATTGCTGCTCGAGATCGGCCTGCGTGACGTGCACGGCCGGATCCTCGACCACCTGAAAGCTCCGCGTCTCGGTCCAGTTCCCGTTGGTGATCCGGACCTTGTACGTCCCCGGCACGGCCTTGGGCCCGGTGCCCCGCCCCGACCACATGATGATGCCGGGGAAACTGTGCGCGTCGGGATACCGCAGGTTCCAGACGAACTGATTCATTCCGGCGTCGACGTCGAGCTTCTCATTCCGCCGCTTGGCCGTGGTCGAAAAGGTCCGGATCACGGAATCGCCGCTCGTCAGGAAATCGAGCGTCACCTTGCCCGTCGGCTTCTCCTGGAACCAGAACCGGACGATCGCGCCGTTCGGTGGATTCGACGCCATGCCGGGGAACCCACGGCCGAACCCGCCGCCCCCGTCCATGCGTACGGCATCCTCCGGTTGGAAGATATGCCGGCCCGCCTTGGCCACCTCCGGGGTGAGCTGGCGGAGCGGTGCGATGTCGTCGAGCACCCAGAACGAGCGCCCGTGCGTCGCCGCCACGAGGTCGTGGCGCGTCACCACGAGATCGCGCACCGGAACGATCGGCAGATTGAGCTGGAGCGACTGCCAATGCGCGCCATCGTCGAAGGAGACGAACACGCCATACTCGGACCCCGCGAAGAGCAGCCCGGCGCGCACCGAGTCCTCACGTACGGTGCGGATGAAATCGCCCGCGGGGATGCCGTTCACGATCTTGGTCCAGTGCTTCCCGAAATCCGACGTCTTGTAGATGTAGGGTGCGTCGTCATCGAGCTGAAAACGATTGGCCGCGACGTAGGCCGTCCCCACGCGGTGCGGCGACGCCTCGATGATGCTGATCCGTGACCACGCGGGCAGATCCTTGGGCGTCACGTCCGTCCACGTGCCGCCGCCGTTCTGCGTCACGTGGATGAGCCCGTCGTCCGACCCCGCCCAGATCACGTTGGAATCGAGCGGTGACGGGGCGAGCGTGAAGATCGTCCCGTAGTACTCGATGCTCGTGTTGTCCTTGGTGATCGGGCCGCCCGAGGAAACGAGCTTGGTGGAATCGTTCCGCGTGAGGTCGGGGCTGATCGTGGTCCAACTCTGCCCGCCGTCCGTGGACTTGTGGACGTACTGCGAGGCGACGTACAGGACGCTCGGGTTCTCGGGCGAGAGCACGATGGGGAACGTCCACTGGAAGCGGTACGTGATCTCTCCCGCCGCATGGCCCATCGGATTGTCGGGCCAGACGTCCACCTCGCGGTCCTGATCGTTCAGGAGATCGTGCTTGTCGATGGCGCCGCCGTACGACCCACCGTACGAGATGTTCGTGGAATCGGGACGCACCACCAGATAGCCGCTCTCGCCGCCCGCCACGATCTGATACGTTGACGGCGCGATCCCGAAGCTCCGCGTCCGGCTCGGAACGCAGATCGTCGAGTTGTCCTGCTGGGCGCCGCAGACGCGATACGGAAAGTCCGCGGTCACGAAGGCATGATAGAACTGTGCCGTCGGCTGGTTGTCGGATGCGGTCCAGGACGCGCCGCCGTCGAAGGTGACGAACGCGCCGCCGTCGTTGGACTCGATCATCCGGTTGGGATCGTTCGGGTCGATCCAGAGCGCGTGGTTGTCCCCGTGCGGGACGCGGACCGATTCGAACGTGGTCCCACCGTCGAGCGAGCGATAGAACCCGGTGTTCTGAACGTAGACCTCATCCGGGTTCTTGGGATCCGCATAGATCCCCGAGAAGTACCACGCGCGTTGCCGGAAGCGATGGTCGTCGTTGACCTTCTTCCAGGTATTGCCCGCGTCCTCTGAGCGGTAGATCCCGCCGTCCTTCGCCTCGACGAGCGCCCAGAGCCGCTCGGAGTTCGCCGAGACCGCGATCCCGATCTTTCCGATCACGCCGTCGGGCATGCCCTTGTTCCGCGTGATCTCCGTCCACGTGTCCCCGCCGTCGGTGGACTTGAAGAGTCCGCTCCCCGCACCACCCGAGGTGAAGCCCCACGGCATCCGTTCCACCTGCCAGAGGGCGGCGTAGAGAATCCGGGGATTGGTCGGGTCCATCACGATGTCGGTGGCGCCGCTACTGTCGTTCCGGAAGAGGATGCGCTTCCACGTCTTCCCGCCGTCGGTGGTCCGAAAGACACCGCGCTCCGGATTGGGACCGAAGATGTGGCCGAGCACCGCGGCGTACGCGACGTCGGGATCGGTCGGGCTCACGATGATCTTGGGGATCTGGCCGCCGTCGGTGAGGCCGATCGCGC
>DATFMZ010000119.1:0-10746 GCA_035266665.1 Gemmatimonadales bacterium
GAATCCCTGCACGTCGATCGACCAATCGAGCTTCGTGAGCTGCACCCTGCCGTTCTCGATCGAGCCGGCGACACCGAACGACGCCGCCTCCACGTCGCCCGCCACGTTCGTGCGGAACTCTTCGACGATGGGCGCGAGACCGTCGAACTTCCGGCTCTCGTACCGGCGTTCCGCCAACATCTTCCAGCTCGTCGCGGTGATCTCGACGACCGCGAGACGCGCGTGGGTGCCGCCCACGTCGCCGGCCAGCACCTTCATGACGTACCTCCGCGGAGCTCGGCTGCCGCCGCGCGATCCAGCATCCAGTATCCCGCCCGCGCGAGCTGCGCCGGGCATCCGATGACGTCGTCGGCCCCTTCGAGGGCACGGGCCACCGCCTCCGCCTTGGCCGCGCCGGCGGCCAGCACGAGCGTCGCTCGTGCCGCGGCGATCACCGGCGGCGTGATGGTGAGCCGTCGCGGCGGCGGCTTCGGACCGGTGACGAAGAGCACCCGGCGCGTCTGTTCGGTGACGGCCGAACTGCCCGGAAAGAGCGATGCGGTGTGGCCGTCCTCACCGATCCCGAGCAACACGAGATCGAGCCGCGCGGGCAGGAGGTCCTCATACGCTCGCGCGGCGGCCTCGACGTCGGCCGCCTCTGCGTGCATGCGGTGGATCTGGGTCTCCGGAACCGGAACGCGGGCGAGCAGGGTCTCCCGCGCCATCTCGAAATTGCTCTCCGGATCGTCGGGCGGAACCGCGCGTTCGTCGCCGAAGTAGACGTGCACCTGCTGCCACGGTACGTCGTCCCGCGCCGCGAGCGCCTGGTACACCGGGCGTGGCGTGGTGCCGCCCACGAGCGCCAGCGTCGCCGTCCCTCGGGCCGCGGCGGCATTCGCGAGCAGCCGGGCGATCCGGTCCGCGCCCAGCATCGCGAAGTCGGTCCGGTCCACCACCGTCACGCGGTCGGCCGTCGTCAAATCACCGTCCACTCGCGCCCGTCCTTCTGCAACAGCGCGTCCGCCGCCGCGGGACCCCACGAGCCGGCCGTGTAGTTGGGAAAGTCGGCCGGGGCGTCGGCTTCCCACGTCGCGATCAACGGATCGACGATCTGCCACGCACGGTCGATCCAGTCCGCGCGCGCGAAAAGCGTCTGATCGCCCTCCATCACGTCGAGCAACAGCCAGGCGTAGGCGCGTGGCGGTTCGGTGACCCCGAACGCCGACGCGTAGAGGAAACTCGAGCGCACGTTCTCGATCCGGAGCGTCGGCCCCGGCTGCTTCGCCGCGAACGTCTGGACGATGCCCTCCTCGGGTTGGAGCCGGAAGGTGAGCATGTTGCTGTGGCCGTCCCGATGCTCCTGAGGAAACATGAGATGCGGCGTCGCCTTGAAGTGGATCGCCACTTCGGTGAGCTTCCGCGGCATCCGCTTCCCCGTGCGTAGGTAGAACGGCACGCCCGCCCAGCGCCAGTTGTCGATGGTGAGTTTCGCGGCGACGAACGTGGGTGTGACCGAATCCGACGCGACCCGATCCTCCTCCCGGTAGCCCCGTGCCGGGGCGTCGCCCACGGTCCCCGCGGCGTACTGGCCGCGCACCGCCCGGTCCGGCCCGAGCGGCTCGACCGCCTCGAGCACCTTGACCGTCTCGTCGCGGAGCGCCGGACCGTTGAACCGGAGCGGGGGCTCGATCGCCGTCATACACAGCAGGCTCAGCAGATGGTTCTGCATCATGTCGCGCACGACGCCCGTCTTTTCGTAGAACCCCGCGCGCGTGCCGATCCCGATGTCCTCCGCGACGGTGATCTGCACGTGATCGATGAAGTTCCGATTCCAGATCGGCTCGAAGCTCGGGTTCGCGAACCGGAACACGAGCATGTTCTGGACGGTCTCCTTCCCCAGGAAGTGATCGATCCGGTAGATCTGCTCTTCCGCAAAGACCGACCGCAGCGTCTGATCGAGCGCGCGGGCCGTGCGTTCATCCTCGCCGAACGGCTTCTCGATCACGAGGCGCCGCCATCCCTCGCCCTTCGTGAGCCCCGACGCCTCGAGCTTGTCCACGATCGTCGGGAAGAACGTGGGCGGCGTGGCGAGATGGAACATGACGTTGTCGGGTGCGCCGATATCGGCACGCACCGATGCAATGCGCTCTTGGAGAGCGGCATAGTCCCCGTCGGCCGGTGCGTTGAAGTCGCCCGGCACGAAGAACAGCTGCCGGGAAAACGCCCGCCAGGTCTTCTCGTCGAACGTGCATTCGCGCTGCACCGCATCACGCATGCGCTCACGGAAATCGTCGTCGCTCCACCCGCTGCGCGCGAACCCCACCATCGCGAAGGGCGCCGGGAGCAGCTCCTGATGCGCCAGCTCGTAGAGCGCCGGAATGAGCTCGCGATGCGTGAGGTCGCCCGAGGCGCCGAAGATCACGAGGATACAGGGCTCGGCCGCCGTCCGGTTCGACAGCCCCACCGTGCGCGTTTCAATCGTGTTTCGGGTCATACCGGTCACTCGGCCTTCACGGCGTGCCCGCCGAACTCGTTGCGCAAGGCCGCGATCACTTTCGCGGAGAATCGTTCGTCGAGCCGGGAGGCGAACCGCTCGTAGAGCGCCTGCGTGAGGCTGGTCGCCGGAATCGCGTGATCCACGGCGTACTCGACCGTCCAGCGACCCATCCCGGAATCGTCCACGTACGGAGCGATCTTCGCGAGATCGTTCCCCTCGGTGTCGAAGGCGCGCCCGAGCAGCTCGAGCAGCCACGACCGGACGACGGCCCCGTGCTGCCACAGATCGGCGATCGCCTTGAGATCGAGGGAGAACTCCGAGCGCTCGAGGCACTCGAACCCCTCGCCCAGGGCCTGGAGCATCGCGTACTCGATCGCGTTGTGGATCATCTTCACGAAGTGTCCCGCGCCGCTCTCGCCCACGCGCAGATAGCCGTCCTCCGGCGCGAGTGTCTTGAAGATGGGCTCGACCAGATCGAAGGCATCCTGCGGCCCGCCGATCATCATGCAGTAGCCGATTTCCAGTCCCCACACGCCACCGCTCACGCCGGCATCGAGAAAACGAATACCCTTGGCGGCCAGCCGCTTCCCGGTTGCGATCGAATCGACGTAGCGGGAATTGCCGCCGTCGATCAGCACGTCACCCTTGGCGAGCAGGGGCACGAGCGCCTCGATCGTCTTATCGGTCGGCCCACCGTGCGGCACCATCACCCACACGACGCGCGGCGCCTCGAGCTTCCCCACCAGCGCCTCGAGGGAGTCCGCTCCCTCGGCGCCGGCCTGCACCGCCGCCTGCACGTTGTCGGCATTCAGATCGTAGCCCACCACGTCGTGGCCATCACGCCGCAGGCGCTTGACCATATTGCCCCCCATCTTGCCGAGGCCGATGAGTCCGAGCTTCATCGTGACTCCTTCCATATCCTGCCGTATGTGAATGCGTCCCCGTAGAAATCGACGCCTGCGGTCAGTGGACCGCCAGGTGGTAGAAGGCGCCGATCACGATGCCGTACACCATGTGCGCCAGGAGCGCGATGATCGGCGTGCGGCGTCCGTAGTTGAGCGCCAGGAACCCCGGCGGCTCGAGATTGCGCGTCGGCTCGGGGCCGTGCTGCGCACTCGCCATGCGCGGGTGGAGCCCCGGGAGAAGCGGCATGACCACCAGGAGGAAGAGGAGACCGTGGACGAGGCCGAGCACCCCGCCCAGCAGCCAGTTCGCCCGTCCCCAGCTCTCGAAGATCAGCGCGTACCCGAAGGCAATACACCAGCCGATCGCGAAGTGCGCCAGGAACCCGTAGACCCCCGCCCGATTCCGATCGGGCGTGAACACCGTCCCCAGCATGAACGGAATGCTCATCCGCGACATGCCGAGTCCCTGACTCGCCGACGTGATCGCCGACAGCAACAGCGTGGCCACGAAGCCCCACAGCACGATGCTCGGTGCGTTCATTGGCGTGCCTCCACGGATGTGTGCGGGTCGCGGGACACCGTTCCCACCGGGGCACCCGCCGATGCGGCGAGCGCCAGCGCCGCGTCGATGAGTCCGACGTGCGTGAATGCCTGCGGGAAGTTGCCGAGCGGCTGGCCCGACTCGGGGTCGATCTCCTCGGCGAACAATCCGACGTCGTTCGCGTGCGCGCACAGATGTTCGAACGTCCGCCTCGCCGCGTCCGTCTTCCCCTGCCGGCAGAGCACGTCCGCCCACCAGAAACTGCAGATTCCGAAGGCGCCTTCGCCGCCCGCCAGGCCGTCGTCGTCATGATACCGAAAGAGCAGCCCATGCGTCCCGAGCCGCTGGCGAATGCGCTCGCACGTGGCGAGCATACGCGGCGAGCGCGGATCCGCGAATCCGTACCGCGCCAGGAGAAGGAGACTGGCGTCCACGTCCCGCCCGTCGAAGACGCTCACGTAACTCTGCACCGCCTCGCTGAATCCCCGTGCCTCGACCTCGGTGCGAATGGCATCGCGCTCGCGCCGGAACCGCTCCACCGGAATGGCGGGAAGATGCCCCGCCTCATGCAGCTTGACGAGCCGGTCGAGCGCCACCCAGCACATCACCTTGGAGTACGTGTGGTGCCGCCGGCCCGAGCGTACCTCCCAGATGCCTTCGTCGGGGTCGCGCCAAAGCTCGCAGACGGTCTCGCCGAGACCGCGCAACGTGCGGCCGGTGATCGGGCGCAGCGTCCCTTCGCGCCGAACGTACTCGAACACCGCGTCCACGACCTCGCCGTACACATCGAGCTGCAACTGGTTCTCCGCGGCGTTCCCGACGCGGACCGGTCGGGAGCCGCGATAGCCGTCCAGGTACGCCAGCTCGCGTTCGGGGACACGGGCCTCGCCGTGGACGTCGTACAGGATCTGCAGCCGCGGCCAGGTGAGACGCGTGGAATCGAGCATCCACACCAGGAACGCATACGCCTCGTCGGCGTAGCCGAGGTCCACCAACGCCTGGAAAGTCAGCGAGGCGTCCCGCAACCAGCAGTACCGGTAGTCCCAGTTGCGCCCCCCCCCGACCGCCTCCGGCAATGACGTGGTGGGCGCCGCCACCACCGCGCCCGATGGCGCGTAGGTCAGCAGCTTGAGCGCGAGCGCGCTGCGAATCACGTAATCCGCGTACGGCCCCTCGTAGCGGCATCGCCCGGCCCATCCCCGCCACCACGTTACCGTGCGCTCGATCTTCCGTTCCGCCGTCGATCCAAAGACCGGCAGCACGGCGGGCTCGTCGCGCGTGTACACCAGCGAGACGTAGCGGCGATCGCCCGCGCGCAGGACGGCACGACCGTGCAGCCCCGGCGCCGTGTCCGATGCGGCGAGCGGAATCTCACTGCGCACGTGCAGGGCCACCGATCCATGCTCATGACAGAAGACGAAGCGCCCGGCGCGCCGGAGTCGCGGTGTCTTGGCCCCGTACTCGAGTCGGGGATCGCAGACGACCTCGACCTCGACCTCCCCCGCCACGCACTCGATACGCCGCAGAATCTCGTGCTCGGGCCACAACTCCTGACGCTTGTCGGCCTCGGAATCCACCGGCATGAGGTCGAGCAACCGGAGCTCGCCCCGTTCGGTGCGGAACGTGGTTTCGAGGACGTTGGTGCGCGCAAGATAGTGGCGCTCACTGTGGTATGGGCCGACCGGCCGGACCGTGAAATGCCCGCCCCGCGACCGGTCGAGGATCGCCGCGAACAAGGAGGGCGAATCGAAGCGCGGGAGACAGAGCCACTCGATGCCGCCGTGCGTCGAAACGAGCGCGGCGGAGCGACAGTCTCCGATGATGGCGTAGTCGCCGATGGCGGGATAGGGCGTGTCGGCCACGTCTCGGAACCTAGCCGCGGGTTCAGGCGCGGTCCACCGACCCGCCCTGGCATCGTGCGCGACGCCCGTCATCTTGAAGAGCATGACGTCCCCGCTGCCACACCACGGCCTCCTCGCCGACGGCACCGCGCCGGCCACGCCGGAGGCGCTGTTCGCCCGCCTCGACGCGCTCGGCATCGAGCATACGACGCATCACCACCCGCCGGTTTTCACCGTCGAGGAGGCGCGCGACGTGCGAGGCGACATCCCGGGCGGCCGGTCGAAGAACCTTTTTCTCCGCGACAAGAAGGGACGGATGACGCTCTTCAGCGGCCCCGCCGACCTGGATGTGGACCTCAAGCGGCTTGCCGAGCGGATCGGCGCCCGGGGCCGGCTCTCCTTCGCGAGCGACGAACGCCTGATGAAGTACCTGGGCGTCGTCCGAGGCGCGGTGAGCCCCTTTGCCGTGATCAACGACGCGGGGAGAGCCGCGCAGGTGGTGCTCGAGCGCAGCCTCCTCGCACACGAGCCACTCAACTTCCATCCACTCGACAATACGATGACCACGGCGATCGCGGCGGCCGACCTCCTGCGCTTCCTCGCGGCCGAGGAACACGCACCGGAGATCCTGTCGCTCGCCTAACGCGACATCCGACCGACCATTGAGCGGAGACGCCTTTACTCGGCAGTTGCGCCACCGTCTCGAATCGAAACACCCCCCCGCACGCAACCATCCTCGGCGTCACGTCGTCCAAGCAGGTACGGATGAGGCGATGGATCGGCCGAGACCGCCGACCACCCCCTCCTAAAGCCTTGACGGGATCAGCGATATGCTGAATATTCAGCAGAGTGCTGAATTTTCAGCATTCAAGACCGTCCGCCACCTCCGCGATCACGGCGCGGGACCGGATCGCCTCGACACGAAGGCCACCACGTGACTCCACTGCTCGGCATCCTCCTGGCGCTGCAAGTCCAATCGTCACCGCGTGCGGTGCCGCCGGTCCCGGCGGGCGCGACCTCCGTCGGGGCCACGCGTGCCGCCACGCCCCCGGTGATCGACGGCCTCGACACCGATCCCGCATGGCGCTCGGCGACTCCCATCACCGCCTTCCGCGAGGCGCGCCCCAGTGAAGGCGCCGCGCCGAAGCTCAAGACCGAGGCGCGGGTCCTGTACGACGCGCACAATCTCTACGTCTTCGTGCGCGCGTTCGATCCGCATCCCGACAGCATCGTCGCCCTCCTCTCCCGGCGCGACGACGTCACCTCGTCGGATCAAATGGTCCTGCTGCTCGATTCCTACCATGATCGGCGGAGCGGGTATGAATTCTGGGTCAATCCGGCAGGCGTCAAAGCGGATGCGGCGATCTACAATGATGGGAACGAGGACTTCGCATGGGACGCCGTCTGGGACGTCGCCACGCGCGTGGACTCGCTGGGTTGGACCGCCGAATATCGCATCCCGCTCTCCCAGCTCAGATACTCGCCGAGCGGAGACCGGACCTTCGGCATACTCCTCTGGCGCGTGATCGAGCGGTACACCGAGACGGTAACGTGGCCGCTCTATCGTCAATCCAAGTCGGGATTCGTCTCACAATTCGGCGAGCTCACGGGGCTTCGCGGATTGGGCAACCCGCGGGACGCGGAGCTCACGCCGTACGTCGTGACGAAGAACGTCCAGGGCCCGGCATCATCCAACTATGCGCGCCGGCAACAGCTCAGCATGGGGGCCGATCTCAAGTACCGCCTGGCGTCGAATCTCCTGTTCAACGCGACCGTAAACCCCGACTTCGGTCAGGTCGAGGCGGATCCGTCCGTGCTGAACCTCGGGGCGTTCGAAACCTTCTTCCGCGAGCGGCGTCCCTTCTTCGTCGAAGGCAAAGGCCTGTTCAGCTTTCCGGTCAACTGCGTGGCCGTCGTCGACTGCAATACCGGTGAGGGTCTGTTCTATTCGCGGCGCATCGGTCGAGCGCCCCAACTCGACGACGTGTATGGCAACGCCTCGTCCGCGACGTCCACGCCGATCATCGGCGCGGGGAAGATCACCGGACGCCTGCCCGGTGGGCTCTCCATCGGCCTCCTCGACGCCGTGACCGACTATGTCGGCGGGCCGGGGGGATCGACCCTCGAGCCAACCACGAACTACGCCGTGGTGCGTGGGAATCAGGACTACGCGGCCGGCAACGGGAGCGTAGGCTTCATGGTGACCGGCGTGAACCGCGCGCTCGACCCGAGCTCGGCGCCCTACCTCCATCGATCGGCGTACACCGGAGGCATCGATGCCCGTCGGCGCTTCGCGGGTCGGTTCGAGGTTTCGGGATCGTTCGACGTGAGTCGGGTGGCCGGTTCCCCCCCCGCGATCGCCCGCACCCAGCGCTCGACGGTCCACCTCTACCAGCGTCCCGACGGGCCACTGGTGTTCGATTCGACCCGCACCTCGCTCTCCGGCTCGAACCTCGAGCTCCGCTTCGCCAAAGTCTCTGGCAAGCGCCTGAGTTTCGAAACCGCCTACCAGCGACGTACGCCCGGATTCGACGTGAACGACATTGGATTCCTCCAGCAGGCGGACCAGCAGGAATGGACCACCTGGGCGGGGCTCGCCTTTCGCACACCCAACCGCGTCTTCCAGCAGCTGCGCTGGAATTTCAACAACTGGGAGTACTGGACCGCCGCCGGCCTGCCGACCGAGCGGGCGCTCAACACCAACGTCCACGTCCAGTTCACCAACCGGTGGTGGCTGCACGTGGGCGGAACCGTGGGCCAACTCGGCGCCACATACTGCGATCGCTGCGCGCGGGGCGGCCCGGCGATCCGCCAGGATGCCTACATCGCGCCCTGGCTCGGTCTCGAGGGTGACAGCCGGCACGCGCTCGTCCCATCTCTGTCGATGAACTACATGCGGGGCGATCAGGGCCGATCGCACACGATCAGCCTCTCCCCCGAGCTCGATCTCAAGATGTCGAGTCGATTCTCCACGTCGCTGAGCGTGGGCTACACCAGCAATCACAACGACCTGCAGTATTTCGGGACCTTCGCCGACTCGATCGGCGCGGCGCATTACACGTTTGCGCATCTCGATCAACAGACGCTGAGCCTCACCTGGCGCCTCGACTACACGTTCACGCCGAACGCCTCCCTCCAGGTCTACGCGTCCCCGTTCATCTCGAAGGGGACCTACTCCGACGTCCGGGAGCTGAACGACCCCCGCGCGGCGGCGTACGATGCCCGGTACCGTCCATATGGCGATCCCGCCGTCACCGCCGATCCCGGGGGCTTCAACGTCCAGCAGTTCCGCTCCAACATCGTGTTCCGCTGGGAATACCGCCCGGGATCCACGCTGTTTCTGGTTTGGAGCGAAGGCCGGCAGGCCTCGGCGGACCTCGCCGGCACCCGGAGCTTCGCCGGCGACTTCCAGCACCTCTTCGACCAGCGCGCCAACGACACCTTCCTCGTGAAGTTCTCCTACTGGCTGGCGAAATAGACCAGGAGCGCCCGGGGCGTTTCTTAAGGACGCCTCGGGATTTCTTCACACTGCCTTTACCGCGGCGCGGCTAGCTAACTCCATAGGCCGAAAAGCCTTCCGACGGTCACGCGGCAACGGGGGTCCGCGATGCGGACGTCGTCCCTCCTCTCGTTTCACCCCTCCGCGGCAGCTGCGTGCTGACCTCCTCGAGGTATGGCGCCTTCGCGTCGTGCTTCGTACGGACCGATTCGACGGAGTGACGGCACATGCCAGTGAAGCCCAGCGACATGACACCGGTGGTGGACCTGACCTATGACAAGGGGACGGGTCCGGTGCGCGTCCGACGTCCGGTGTACATGGATCTCCTCCCACCGTGCAACAATGCCTGCCCCGCCGGAGAGAACGTGCAGGGGTGGCTCGACCTCGCGCAGGCCGGTCGCTATCGCGAGGCGTGGGAGCTCCTGACCCGCGACAACCCGATGCCCGCCGTCCATGGACGCGTCTGCTACCATCCCTGCGAGGACGCCTGCAATCGCGCCGAGCTCGACGCCGCCGTGAGCATCCATGCCGTCGAACGATTCCTCGGCGATCTCGCGAATCGGGAGGGCTGGCGGTTCACGCTGGACGCCGCGCCGACCGGTAAGCGGGTGCTTGTCGTGGGAGCCGGACCGAGCGGCCTCTCGGCCGCATATCACCTCGCGAAGCGCGGCCACACGGTCGAGATCCACGACGCGGGGCCGCTCGCCGGCGGGATGATGCACTTCGGTATCCCCGCCTATCGCCTGCCCCGCGCCGACTTGATGCGCGAGATCGAACGCATCGAGGCGATGGGCGTCACGATCGTCACCGACCACAAGGTCGAGGACCTGATCGCCGAACAAGCAGCGGGCGGATTCGACGCCGTGTTCGTGGCCATCGGCGCCGGCGTCGGGAAGCACGTGAACATTCCGGCGCGCGACGCGGGCCGGGTGCTCGATGCCGTTTCCCTGCTCCGGGACGTCGAGGCGGGTGAGGCGCCGCGCCTCGGCCGGCGCGTCGTGGTCTACGGCGGGGGCAACACCGCCATGGACACGGCCCGCACCGTCAAGCGCCTTGGCGCCGCCGAGACGCTCATCGTCTATCGCCGCGACCGTGACCACATGCCCGCGCATGCCTTCGAAGCCGATGAGGCGCTCGAGGAAGGCGTGAAGATCAAGTGGCTCACGACGATCACGGAGATCGTCGGTGCGGAGCTCACGGTCGAGATGATGGAGCTCGACGAGCACGGGCGGCCGCATCCTACCGGCGAGTTCGAGACGCTCAAAGCGGACGCCATTGTGCTCGCGCTCGGACAGGAAACGGACAGCGCATTCCTGCGCCGCGTTCCGGGGGTCGAGGTGGCACGGGACGGGGCCGTCACCGTCGATGCCGAGATGATGACCGGCCGTCCGGGCATCTTCGCGGGGGGCGACATGGTGCCGGGCGAGCAGTCCGTCACCGTC
Source organism: Gemmatimonadales bacterium (assembly GCA_035266665.1). Lineage (GTDB taxonomy): Bacteria > Gemmatimonadota > Gemmatimonadetes > Gemmatimonadales > GWC2-71-9 > DATFMZ01. The sequence goes on from DATFMZ010000119.1 coordinate 10,705, forward strand.
TCGATCGGGCACGGCAAGCGGGCCGCCCGGTCGATCTACGCC
>DATFMZ010000120.1:0-14250 GCA_035266665.1 Gemmatimonadales bacterium
TCCCGTTCTTCCGGTAGTCCGCCGTCCGCTTCTCGTAGTCGAGCGCGTCGGCGAAGAGCCGGCGCATCCGCTCCATCATCCCGGCCCGTGAGCCGCCACCCGCATCCTTAGCCGCCTCATCGAGCGCCGCGACCATCGCGACGGGCGATTTGACGGCCATGTCTTCGATGCGGTCGCCCATCAGATCGAGCGCCACCGCCTGCCCGGAAATCAATCCGCCAGACGGGCCGGCCACGACCGTGGTGATGCCCTCGACGCGCGTCACCGGAATGAGCTGTGAGGCGGGGTTCACCCCCTCCAGCACGTTGAACGCCGCCGAGACGTCGTCACCGGAGAGGGAGCCCTCGCGGGTGCCCGCCACCGAGCCGATCTCCACCAGGCCGATCTGCCCCGCCGCGTTGATGAAGCCGGGTGTCACGAGCTGACCGGTGGCATCGATCTGCGTGGCGCCCGCGGGAACCGGGACGTTCTTCCCAACCGCCACGATCTTCCCATCACGGATGAGCACGGTGCCGTGCTCGATTGCCGGACCCGATATCGGATAGACCTTGCCGCCGGTGATCGCGATCGTCTGCGCACCGAGCGGTGCCGCCACCGTGAGCGCGGCGACGACGAAGCCGAGTATCCTGTGCTGGGTCGTGTTCATTTGACCACCTGCCCGAGCTCGAAGTCGGTGCGGGGCTGATGCGCCGGATCGTCCCGGTCGTACACCAGCCATCCGTCGTTGTAGACCTTCTCGGCGTGCGTGTAGACCGAGAAGGGATCCTTGGTCCAGAGCACCACGTCGGCGTGCTTGCCGGGCTCGAGCGTTCCGGTCGCCGAGTCGATGCCGAGAATCCACGCGGGATTCGACGTGATCCATTTGATGGCGTGCGCTTCCGTGATCTTCATCCCCGCGCGCCGGCCGGCCCACATCGCCTGCGCCGCCGCCTGGTTGAGCCGCTGGATGCCGTTCGGATCGTCCGAGTGAATGGTCACGACCACGCCCGCCTTGTCGAGCAGCGCGGCGTTCTCCTGGATCCCGTCCATCGCCTCTTCCTTGAAGCCCCACCAATCGGACCACACGTTGGCGCCGACCGAATCCGCGACGAGCTTGTCGGCGATCTTGTAGCCCTCCACCACGTGGTGGAACGAGCGGATCTTGAAACCGAACTCGCGGCCGAGGTCGATCATCTGCATCATCTCGTCGGCGCGATAACAGTGCATCTGGACCAGGAACTTGCCCGCAAGGACGCCGGCGAGCGTCTCGTTCCGGAGATCGCGCGCCGGGGGATCGCCCTTGTGGGTCTTGTTCCACTCGTCCCACTTCCGCTTGTACTGCTCGGCCGCGATGTACGCCGCGCGATAGCCGGCCATGTTGCCCATGCGGGTGGCCGGTCCGCCGCGCTGGCCGTAGACGCGCTTCGGATTCTCGCCGCACGCCATCTTCACACCGTACGGTGCGCCGGGGAACTTCATCTCCTGCACCGAGCGCGCGGGCACGAAGCGCAGCACGACGCTTCGGCCGCCGATGAGGTTGCCCGAGCCTGGAAGGATTTCGGCGGTCGTGATGCCACCGGCGATGGCGCGCGGGATCTGCGGATCCTGCGGCCAGAACGAGTGCTCCGCCCAGACGTATGCGGTGTTCGGATTGACGGGCAGCTCGTTGCCGTCCGACTCGGCCCAGGTGCCGGGCGCCGCATAGACGCCGATGTGGCTGTGGGTGTCGATGATGCCGGGCGTCACGTACTTGCCGGTCCCGTCGATCTCGACGGCACCTGCCGGAGCCGTCACGGTCTTCCCGACGGCCACGATCTTCCCGTCCTGGAAGAGGATCGCACCGTCGGTGATCTCGGCGCCGGTGCCGGTGAGAATGGTGGCGTGGCGGATCACGACCGGCGGATACGCATGACGCTGGTAGGTGGACGGATACTGCGGGCGATCGACACTGCTGATCGTGTCGGCGACCGCCACCTGGTGGTCGGCCGATGCGGGGGCGGGGGCGGGGGCCTGCGACGCGGCGGGGGCACACCCGGCCGCGACGAGCACCAGCCACGGGATGAGACGACGCATGCTCCTCCTCACTTGACGAGTTCGAACGTGAGCGGTTGTCCCGAGGGCTCGACCTTCACCACGCGATGCGGGCGATCGGTCGTGACGAAATAGGTCACGCCACCGGCCGTGCCGGTGACGGAGATGCGGAAGGTGCGGAACGATCCCGCGGGCACGTGCACCGTCTCGGTGTCCGCTACGGCCACCGACAGGGTGGACGCGCCGAACGATCCGAGATCGATCGAGCGCAGGGTGAAGCGTCGGCCCACGGTGAGGGGTAGAGCCGGCACGAGCGCCTGGAGCATATCGATCGACAAGGTTCCCGGCGCAAACGCGGTATCCACCGCCACGGTATCCGCGCCGGAGCGCGTGGGTCGAATGGCGGTGCCCCGGATCGCGCCACGCGACGCCGTCAGATCCACTCGCGCAATCCCACCGGGAAAATCGGTCGTCTGGGTGACGTGTTTGAGCTCGAGCGCGGGGGTGAGGTGCCCCTCGGTCACCTGCGTGAGGCCGCTCGCCGGGATGACCGACCGTTCCGTGACCGTCACGCCCGTGTCGCTCCGTGTGAGCGCGGTAACGCTCCAGCCCACGACACCGTGTCCCGGCGCCGTAATGTGGAACGAATCGCGGTGTGCGACGAGCGCCGCGGTGTCGAACGGCAGGACCGCCGGCGGGGCGAGCGCCTCCGGGGTGAGGGCGTGACCTTCCTGATCCACGATCTCGACCGGGGCGATGGCGCGCAGTCCAGGGTAGAGATCGCGCCCATCCCCCACCACTACGATCACGGCGGAGTCGGGGCGCAGAATCCGGCGCGCCGCGCGGCGCACGTCGTCTGCCGTGACCGCGCCGATCCGCTGGCGGTAGTGCGCGAGGTACCCGTCGCCGAGCCCGAGACGTTTCACCATCGACAGCTGGGCGGCGATCTGCTGCGGCGTTTCGACCGTGAGCGGGAATGAACCCGTGAGATAGCCCTCGGCCGCGGCGAGCTCGTTGTCGGATGGTGCGTGCTCCCTGAGCTCGTCCATCTGTCGGAGAATTTCCCGCACCACACTGTCGGTCACGGCGTTGGGGACGGTGGTGCGCACCGCGAACTCGCCGACGTCGAAGCGGCGGGTGAGCCGCGTGGCGACGTCGTACGTCCAGCCGTGCTGCTCCCGCAGATCGGTGAAGAGCCGCGATCCCGCACCCCCGCCGAGGATGTCGTTCGCCACCACGGCGGCGTCGTAGGCGGGATCGGTCGGGCGGAGGGCCAGGTTCCCGAGCAGGATCGTGCTTTCCGGGGATCCGGCGCGATCCACCAGCAGGATATGCGTGGCCCGCTCGGCGGGGGGATCGCCATAGTGGCGCACGGGTGCTACGCCCTGCCAGTCCCCGAGAAACCGTTGCGCGAGCGCGCGGGCCCGATCGAGCGTCACGTCGCCCGCGATCACGAGCACCGCGCCGGCCGGCGCGAGCTGCGTCCGTGCCCAGCCGACCACGTCGTCGCGCGTGATGGCGTCGAGCGACGCGGCGGTTTCCTCGCGCCCATACGGGTGATGGCCGTACAGCGCATGCGCGAAGAAGCGGCCCGCGATACTCGTGGGTTCTGAGCGCCGGAGCGCGAGCGCGGAGCGCTCCCGCTTGCGGGCCAGATCGAGCTCCGGGACGGGAAACGTGGCGTGGAGCAGCACGTCGCTCATCAGCGTGAACGCCACGTCCACGTGCTCCGACAGCACGGTCGAGCCGATGGAGAAGAAGTCCTCTCCCGCGGCCGCCGAAAGCGAGCCACCGGCACCCGCAATCTCGGCCGCGAGGGAATCCGCGGGGCGTGTGGTGGTGCCTTTCGTGATCAGTGCCGCGGTGAGCCGCGCGAGCCCGGCTTCGGTGGGCGGGTCGTTCACTTCGCCCGTCGGCATCGTGAGGACGATGCTCACGATGGGAAGGGTGTGGTTCTCGACCAGGACGAGGTGCAGGCCGTTGGGGAGCGTGGCTTCGTGAAACCGCGGGAAATGCTCGGGCGCCATCGGTGCGGGCGCGGGCGGCGTGGTGGGGAACTGTTGCGCCGCCGCCGGACGCAGGCCGACGGCCGCCAGCGCGAGGCATGCGACGCAGGACGCGACGCAACTATTCACGGCGCGTCTCCGTGGTCACGGAATCGGCGCGCGGGACCACCACGAGTGTGTACGAATTGTCCGGCACCAGATACTTCTCCGCCACGCGCCGTACGTCCTCGGGCGTCACGCGCAGATAGCGGTCGAGATCGGTGTTGATCTGCGCAGCCGACCCGTGAAACCGCACGAAGTGCTGGATCTGCTCGGCCAGTGCCGCCGTGGTCTGGCGGTCGAACAGCGCGCCCACCTTCACCTCGTTCTTCGCGCGGGCGAGGTCGGCGCTCCGCACCGGATGCCCTGTGACCTCCGCCACCTGCACCGCCAGGGCCGTCGCGAGCGATTCGGCCGAGACACCCTGATTGGCGATGGCGTAGACGTAGAATACGCTCGGGCCCAAGTGATCGTCCGAGCCGGCGCCGGCCATTACGGCAATCTGTCGTTCCCGCACGAGATGGCGATTCAGAATCGAACTCTCTCCACTCCCGAGCATCGTCGTCAGGAGCTCGAGCGACGGCGTATCGGGGTCGGCGTGGGGCGGGGTGAGATACGCGATGACCACCGCCGGAAGTGTGGCGAGCGGATCGCGCCACGTGCGCTCCCGTCGCCCGGCATGGTAGCGCACGTGACAGGTGACGGGCGGCGGAGCCGCGGCGCGAGGAACGCCGTCGAAGTACTCGTGAATCAGCCGCATCGCGTCGGCGGGATCGAAGTCGCCGACCACCGTGAGGGTCGCATTGTTGGGGACGTAATAGCGCCGATAGAACGCGCGCGCGTCCGCCACCGTCGCCGCATCGAGATCGGTGAGCGAACCGATCACCGGATGGGCGTACGCGAAGCAGTCCGTGGAGTCGTACAGCAGGGTGAGTCCGTCGGTGAAGGCGCGACCGTAGGGTTGGTTCTCCACCCGCTGGCGGCGCTCCTGCCGCACGGTCTCCCGCTCATGCACGAAGCTCGATTCACTCACCGTGAGCGAGCGCAGGCGATCCGCCTCCAGCCAGAGCGCGAGATTCAGGCGGTTCTCGGGAAGCGTCTCGTGGAAGTCGGTGCGGTCTTCGGTGGTGTTGGCGTTAGCCTCTCCGCCCGCCGCTTCGACCATCCGCAGATGCTCGCCCGGCTTGACGTGGGCCGAGCCCTCGAACATCAGGTGCTCGAAGAGATGCGCGAACCCCGAGCGGCCCGGCCGTTCATTGGCGCTCCCGACGTCGTACCAGACGTCCACGGTCACGATCGGCGCGTTGGTGTCCGGCACCAGGTAGACGCTGAGGCCGTTGGCGAGCGTGTCGTGCTGAACCCGGACCGGTGCCTGAGCCGCCGCCGGGCGTGCGGCCACGATCAACGCGCACGGCACGACGGCGTGCAGCAGACGGCTCAGCAGGCGCATGCCGGCCCTCGATCTGCGGCGGTGAACACGGGGATCGTTCAGTCGTCGGCGCCCGTCGCGCGTGTCCGAAAGAGGTCGTGCAGACGGCGGCTCACGGGTCCCGGCTTGCCGTCGGCGACGGGGCGGCCGTCCACGGAGACCACGGGCATGACTTCGAGCGTCGTGCCCGCGAGAAAGAGCTCATCGGCATCGGGCAGCTGGTCCAGGAAGACCGGAGTCTCCCGCGCGGGGATGCCGTGCCGCGCACACAGGTCGAGCACCACCGCCCGAGAGATGCTGGGCAGGATGTAGTTGGATTTAGGCGCCGTGTGCACCTCACCCCCGATCACGGCGAAGAAGCTGCTGGCGCTCGCCTCGAGCGCCACACCGTCACGTACGAACACCGCCTCGAGCGCCCCCGCCTCGCGGGCGCGTTGATTGGCCAGACAGTTGGGGAGCAACGCCACCGACTTGATGTCGCACCGGGCCCAGCGCACGTCCGGAACGGTGACGACCGCCGCACCACGCACCGGATCGCCCTTGGGGTGAAAGGCCTTCGCCTCGGCGTACACCGTGGGCGCCGGGGTGGGATCGGGAAACGAGTGAATGCGAGGCGCCGCGCCGCGCGTGATCTGGAGGTAGACCGTGGCATCCGCCTGCCCGAGGCCGTTCCGCTCCAGGAGCTGGGGGAGCGCGCCGCGGAGAGCGGCGATGTCGGCGCCCTCGATCCGCAGTGCGAAGAGCCCCTCCTCGAGGCGCCGGAAGTGCGGGTCGACCTCGAAGAACCGCCCCGCATAGCTGCGCACGACCTCGTACACTCCGTCCGCGAACAGAAAGCCGCGATCGTCGGGCGAGATGCGGACCTGGTCCTTTTCCATCAACGTGCCGTTGAAGTACACGATCGGCGTCATGTCACATCCACCGGTGGCGGTTCCGCGTGAAGGGCGTGCCCGACGCGGGGTTGGTGTCGAGGTAGTCGCGGTAGCGCCGCCGCAGCCGGCGGTACCGTGCGTCGTCGGTGCGGAGCGCGCGGTGGGGCAGGGTGATCAGCCACCGCTCGACCTTCCACACGTTGTGGCTCGCGAGGCGCCAGTCGTAGGCGCCGAGGTCCCGGAGATCGGCCAGCGCATATCCGGTGAGGCGTGCCGAGAGATCTATATACGGCTCGTAGTAGCTGTACGCGAGATCACGGACCGACCGGAACGCCGCGCGCCGACCCCAGAGCCCCAGGTCCCGCGACGCCCCCACGGCACCCCATCGCCCCCTGAGCCGATACGCGAAGACGACGTGGTCGAGCCGATCCTGCGACTCGAGATCGAGCAGGAGCGGCGGGTGGCCGTGATGCTCGAGAATGGCCGCCGCGGCGAGTGCCGCCTCCAGGCAGTGGGCCTCCCCGAAACGTACCACCCCCCGGAAGGTCCGCATCGTGCGGCCGCCGCGTTCCCAGTTGTACGCGAGCGAGCGAATCCAACGTTGCGTGCGGGCCGGCGTGCGGCACTGGTCGACCACCCGGCGCTCGCGCACCGTGAGCCGGCCGTGCGCTACCGTGCGACGAAGAGATCCCACGCCAACACGGCCCAGCCGGCCAGGAACGCCACGCCGCCGAACGGCGTCACGATCCCGAGCCCGCGAACGCCCGTGAGGGCGAGCAGATAGAGGCTGCCGGAGAAGAGCACGACGCCTACGATGAAGAGCCACCCCGCGAGTGCCGCGTGCGGCAGCTGCCAGCGATCCATCGCCCACGCCACCGCGAAGAGCGCGAGCGCGTGATACATCTGGTAGCGCGCCCCCGTCTCGAAGACCTCGACCATCGCCGGCTCGAGTCGGGCCCGGAGCGCATGGGCGCCGAACGCACCCGCCGCAACGCTGAGCAGGCCGAGCAGCGCACCGATGGCGGCGAACAGGCGCGCGGTCACGCCGTGAGCGCCTCGCGGGCCGCGTCGGCGTCTTCTGCGCGGACGAGGATAGTGGCGCCGGGAAAGATGGGCCCGTGGGCCATCCCCTCCGCCGATTGAATCATGAAGGGAATGTCGGCGGCCTCCAGGGATTTCGCGGCGATCTCCGCCTCGAGCTGGGTGCGAAAGTTGGCTACGGCCACGGTCTTGAGCATGGTCTTGAACGTCGGCGATCGGCGATGCCGCGGCAAGGGCCCCTCAGCGCACCGGAAAGAGCTCGAGGGGGGTCGTCCGCGTGGCCGCCGTCTTGAGGCTCTCCGGCAGCGGCAGCGCGAGGAACTGGTCCAGATTGTCGCGCAGGTCGCGGACTCCGGGACTCGGCCAGTCGGTCCCCCACACGAGCCGCCCCTCGAGCTCCTCGATCCGCGGGAAGTACTCGAGGATCTTCTTGGGCGGAATGCCCGAGAGCTCGAGGCGCACATTCTTGTGGCGCCGGAGCACGAAGAACGCCTCGTCCATCCAGAGCGGCCGTCCGCCGTGCGCCATCAAGATGGTGAGGTCCGGGAAGTCGAGCGCGACGTCGTCGAGCTCCATCGGCCGGCCGTACTTGCACCGCGCGCCGGGAAAGATGCTCGTCCCCGTGTGCACCAGCACCGGCAGGCCCCGCTCCTCACACCGCCGGTAGATCCGGCCCAACGCCTCGAGACCCATCGTGTACGCATTGGCGGGATACATCTGATGCGGCGGATGGATCTTGAGACACCGGATGCCGAGGTTCAACAGCTCCTCGATCTGTCCTTCGGGGTCCTTGGTGAACCGGGGGTGCACGCCACCGAACGGCAGCAACCGTTCCGGTGCCGCGCTCGCGTAGTTCGCGGCAAAGACGTTGGTCTCGTCGGTGAACCCCATGACGTCGGGACTCGGGTAGTTAATCAGCCCCACCCGCCAGATCCCGCGCTCGTCCAGGATGTCCAGCAGCATCTGGGGCGAGTCCATCAGGGCGAGGAGCCGCTGCCAGTGCTCCTCTTTCCCCTTCCGCATGACGTCGGCCACCGACGGCTTCATCTGCCGCCAGGGCTGGATGTGGATGTGGATGTCCGTGATGCCGGGCAGCGCTCCGCTCATCGGCCGGTGAACTCGGCCTGACGCTTCTCGAGGAACGCCTTCACGCCCTCGGCCTTGTCGGCGGAGGCGAACGCGAGCCCGAAGAGCGTGTGCTCGTGGCGGAGCCCTTCGTCGAGCGGCGTGCGCACGCTTGCGCGCACCGCCTCCTTGATGAGCTGCAGCGCCACGGGACTCTTCTCGGCGATCGTGCTCGCGAGCTTGTTGGCCCGCGCCATGAGCTCCGCGGCGGGCACCACGTCGTCCACGAGTCCGATGCGCAACGCCTCGTCGGCACCGATGATCTCGCCGGTGTAGAGCAGGCGGTACGCGGTGCCGAGTCCGACGAGCCGCGGCAGACGCTGCGTTCCCCCACCACCCGGGAGGATGCCGAGGTTCACCTCGGGCTGGCCGAGCTTCGCCTTGTCCGACGCGATCCGGATGTCACACGCCATCGCGAGCTCGCAGCCGCCACCCAGACAGTAGCCGTTGATCGCCGCGATCACGGGTTTCCGGAAGGCATCGAGCTGATCGAAGATCGTGGGCCCTTCCATCGCGTGGAACTGATCGACCGGTGTGCGTCCCTCGAACTCACCGATGTCGGCCCCCGCGATGAACGCCTTCTCGCCTGCGCCGGTCACGATCACGACGCGCACCGTCTCGTCGTGCGCCAGCGCGGCGAGCGCCGCGCCGAATGCCCGGCGCGTGGGACCGTTCAATGCGTTCATCTTGTCGGGACGGTTGATCGTGAGAACCGCCACCCGACCGTCTATCGCCGTCAGGACGTTTTCGTCTTCGGCCATTCGTAGAATCCCTTTCCCGTTTTCTTCCCCAGCCGCCCTCCCGCCACCATCGTGCGGAGAATCTCGGGCGGCGCGTAGTGCGGTGCGCCAAGCTCGCGATGAAGATACTCCGCGATCGCGAGGCGCACGTCCAGTCCGACCAGGTCGCTCACCTTCAGGGGCCCCATCGGATGCCCGTAGCCGAGCTCGAGGGCCTTGTCGATATCCGCCGGCTCGGCCACCCCTTCCTCCACCATCCGCATCGCCTCGAGCCCGAGCACCACGCCGAGCCGCGACGACGCGAATCCCGGCGAGTCGCGTACGACGATCGGCTCCTTGCCCATCGCACGGGCGAGCGCGACCACGCGGTCCACGTGGTCGCGATCGGCCGCGTCGTGCCGCACCACCTCGACCAGCTTCATGATGTGCACGGGATTGAAGAAATGCATCCCGACCACGCGTCCCGGCGTCGCGATCGCTTCGGCGATGCGGGCGACGGAAAGGGACGAGGTGTTCGTGGCGAGCGTGGCGCGCTCCGGCGCCTTCTTCGCGACGTCGGCGAGGAGCGCGCGCTTGAGCGCGGGATCCTCGAACACCGCCTCGATCACGATGTCGGCGTTCGCCACCGTCGCGCCCAGATCGGGCGACAGCTCGATCCGCGCGAGCGTCGCCGCCGCCAGCTCCGCCGTGGTCTTCCCGCGGGCGACCGCCCCGTCGAGATTGGCGCGGATGCGGTCGAGGGCGGGGTCGAGCGCGTCGGGGCGGGCATCGGTGAGCGTGGTCTCACACCCGGCGGCGGCCACCACCTGGGCGATCCCGTGCCCCATCGTGCCCGCGCCGATCACAGCCACGCGCATCATCCGACGACCCCCCGTGCGACGTCCGGTTTGTTGGTGCAGAGCCCATCCACGCCGGCGGCGATCAGCTCCCGCATCTCCCCCGAGTCGTTCACCGTCCAGGCGTAGAGCGCGAACCCGTCCGCATGGAGCGCCGCGGCGAGCGGCACGTCTACCAGGATCGCTTCCTCCCAAAATGCCACCGCATGCGCCGCGCGAACCTCTGCGGACGGGTCGAGCGGATATGAGGAGGAGAGCACTCCTCCCGGAAGCGTGGGGCGCGCCGTGCAGAGCCGGCACACGATTCGGTGATCGAAGCCGTGCACCCGATAGTTGGCCGGCGCAGGTCCCGCGTCGATGGTGGCGAAGAACACATCGTCGCCGTCGGGCCGGAGGCCTTTCACCTCGATGAAGACCTGGGTCTCGGCCCCGATCGTCTCGAGCGCTTCCGCGAGCGTGGGAATCGGCTCGCCGTTGGGGAGCCGCTCCTTTCGGAGCTCGGCCAGTGCGTGGTTCGCGATCTTCCGGCCGCCGAACTCGGGGTCGTGATGGACCACCAGCTGGTCGTCCGCCGTCTGGTGGATGTCCAGTTCGATCCCATCCGCGCCCAATGCCACCGCACGACGAAAGGCGTCGAGGGAGTTCTGGTACGCCTGGGCCGACGCGCCGCGGTGGGCGATGACGAGCGGGCGCGCCCCCGTCACGGCGCGACGGGCGCCGGCGTCGGCGCGAGGACCGTGACCGCCACGGTACTGGCCGAGCCGCCGGACTGGGCGACGACCGACGTCGAGCCCGGTGCCACCGCCGTGACGTACGCGACCGAGTCATAGCCGGCCACCGTCGCGATCGACGGGTCGGAGGACGTCCATCCGATGAGGGCGTTCTGCACGATGCCGTACCCCAGCTGGGTCGCCTGCGCGCGCACCGTGTCCGTGGCGCCCACCGCCATGCTGAGCGATGGCGGCGTTACCTGCACGACCACGAAGATCGGCGACGAGTTGCACGCCCCGAGCCCAAGGGCGGCGAGCGCCACGAGCAGCCGGGCCCGCACCCTACGCGCCACGGAAGACGGGCGCGCGCTTCGCGAGGAACGCCGCGAGCCCCTCCTTGGCATCTTCACTCTGGAAACACGCCACCTGGTTCTCCAATTCCACCGCGAGCACCTCCGCGAGCGTTCGCTCGCCGCTGTCGTAGACGGCCCGCTTGGCTCGGGCGATGGCGATGGGTGGCTTGGCCGCGAGCTGTCCGGCCAGGGATCGGGTCTCCTCGACGAGGCGCTCGTGCGGAACGACCCGATTCACCAGCCCAATCCGCAGCGCCTCGTCAGCAGGGACCATCTCCGCCGTGAAGATCAACTCGAGCGCCTTGCTCGGACCCACCAACCGCGGCAGGAAATAGGTCCCGCCCCAATCGGGATGGAGGCCGATCCGGTTGAAGGTCTGACCGATGGAGGCGCGGTCCGAGGCGATCCGAAGATCACACGCCAGCGCGAAGTTGGCGCCGCCGCCCGCCGCCGGGCCGTTGAGGCTCGCGATGACCGGCTTCGGGGTCTCGCGCACCGCCGTGACCGCCTTGCGCCCCGCGTTCACGAGCTCCGCCGCCGCGTCCCAGTCCTCGGTGTCGAGCAGCTCCTGCATGTAGCCGATGTCGGCGCCGGCGCAGAACGCGCGCCCGGCACCAGTGATCACGATGACGCGCACCCGATCGTCCGCCGCCATCGCGCTCACCGCCTCGGCGATCTCCTGGCGCATGCGCCCGGCGAACGCGTTCAGCTTCTCGGGCCGGTTCAGCGTGAGCGTGCCGATCCCGTCACGCACGTCCACGAGGACGTTCTCATAGCCGGCGCCGCTCATGCGCGCTCCACGATCATGGCCATCCCCTGTCCCACGCCGATGCACATGGTGACCAGCCCGTACCGACCGCCCGTCCGGCGGAGCCCGTGGACGAGCGTCGTGAGCAGCTTGGCGCCGGTGCAGCCAAGCGGATGGCCCAGCGCGATCGCGCCGCCGGAGACATTCACCTTGGCCGGGTCGAGATCGAGCTCGCGGATGCAGGGGAGCGACTGCGCCGCGAACGCCTCGTTGAGCTCGATCAGATCGAGGTCCCCGACCGAGAGGCCCGCCCGCTCCAGCGCCTTTCGGGTGGCCGGCACGGGGCCGATACCCATGAGGCTCGGATCCACGCCCGCCACCGCGCTCGTGACGATGCGTGCGAGCGGCGTACCGTGGCCCTCGACGGGGCCGCCCGGGCGGGCCACGACGAGCGCCGCGGCACCGTCGTTGATCCCGCTCGCGCTCCCCGCCGTCACCGTGCCGCCCTTGACGAACGCCGGCTTGAGCTTCGCGAGCTTCTGCGGCGTCACGTCCGGCCGCGGGTGCTCGTCCACGGAGACCATTTCGTCGCCCACCGGCACGGGCACGATCTCGTCGGTGAAGACGCCGTCGGCCATCGCGCGGGCGGCGCGCTGCTGGCTCTCGTACGCGAACGCGTCCTGTTCCTCGCGCGTGATGCCGTACTGCTTGGCCACCTTCTCCGCAGTCTCGCCCAGGGAGATTGTCCACTCGACGGGCATCTTCGGATTGGTGAACCGCCACCCGACGGTGGTATCCGCGATCTCCGGTGGGCGACGATCCCAGCCCGTGCCGCGCTTCAGCATCACGTACGGGGCGCGGGTCATGCTCTCCACCCCGCCCGCCACGAAGGTCTCGCCCTCGTCGGCCTTGATCGCCTGGGCGGCGCTGGCCACGGCCTGGAGCCCCGACGCGCAGAGCCGGTTGATCGTCTGGCCGGGCACGGTGACGGGAAAGCCCGCGAGAAGCGCCGCCATGCGCGCCACGTTCCGGTTGTCCTCGCCGGCGCCGTTGGTGCAGCCCATGATCACGTCGTCGACGTTCGTGGCGTTGAGCCCGATCCGTTCGACCGCGGCCCGCACCACGAGCGCCGCGAGGTCGTCGGGACGCACGCTCGCGAGCGCACCGCCCGCACGACCGACCGGCGTGCGCACGGCGGAATAGATCATCGCCTCGGGACGCGTCATCGGAGTCCCATCCACACGGTCTTCGACTCGGTGTACCCGTCGAGCGCCTCGCGACCCAGGTCGCGGCCGAAGCCGCTCGCCTTGAAGCCGCCGAACGGCGCCGCGGAGTCGTAGACGTTGTAGGTGTTCACCCACACCGTACCCGCGCGCACGGCACGCGCCACGCGGAACGCCTTCTGAATGTCTTTGGTCCAGATCCCCGCCGCGAGGCCGTACATGGTCTGGTTGGCCAGGCGGATGCCGTCGTCCACGTCGTCGAACGTCTGCACGGCGAGCACGGGGCCGAAGATCTCCTCGTCCACGATCTTCATCCCGGGCTCCGCCTGATCGAAGATCGTGGCCTCGATGAAGTACCCCTTCCCGTTCACCTGTGCGGGATTGCCGCCCGCCACGAGCTTGGCCTCTTTCTTCCCGGCCGCGATGTACGACAGCACCGTCTCCTGCTGCTTCTTGGAGACCACGGCGCCCAAGCGCGTGTTCTTGTCGAAGGGATCGCCCGGCACGAGGCGCTTGGCGCGCTCGGCCAGCTCACTCACGACCTGATCGTGCACCGAACGCTCGACCAGCAGCCGGGAGCCCGCGGCGCAGACCTCCCCCTTGCCGTAGAAGATCCCGTTCTGCGCGCCGCGGACCGCGGCCTTGAGGTCGGCATCGGCGAAGATGATGTTCGGACTCTTGCCGCCGAGCTCGAGCGTGATGCGCTTCACCGTGTCGGCGGCGTCCCGCATGATCTGCTTGCCGACCTCGGTGGAGCCGGTGAAGGCGATCTTGTCCACGCCCGGGTGCTTGACGAGGGCGGCGCCCGTGGTGGAGCCGCCGCCCGGGAGCACGTTGAACGCCCCCGGCGGCAGGCCCGCGTCCAACATGATCTCCGCCATGGCGAGCGCGGTGAGGGGCGTCTCCGACGCGGGCTTGAGGATCACCGTGCACCCCGCCGCGAGCGCCGGCGCGAACTTCCAGCTGGCCAGGTTCAAGGGGAAGTTCCACGGCACGATCGCACCGACCACTCCGAGGGGCACGCGCTCGCTGTAGACGAAATCGGGAGCGTCCACCGAGAGCACGGTGCCGCCGATCTTGTCGGCCCAGCCCGCGTAGTACTTGAGCGTCTCCACGGT
>DATFMZ010000121.1:0-15122 GCA_035266665.1 Gemmatimonadales bacterium
GTCGCCACGACCCACCACCGGCCCGCCGCCGTGGGGGCGGTGCCGACGAGCGACGCGCCGCCGGCGAGCCGCACGGGGGTCACCGCGAGCGCGCCGCCGAAGGGGAGGCGGTCGTGGTCGGGGGAGATGGTGAAGAGCCGCGCGCTGTCCGGCGAGACGAGGATCCGCCCCGTCGAGTCCATGACTTCCGCCACGATGGCCGTATCGTTGCTCGCATGGAGGAGATCGACCAGCGTGGTCAGTCGCAGCGTTCCCGTCACGACGCCGAGCGCCTGGCCGTTTGCCGGATCGTCGATGCGCGCGGCGAGCGGGATGCCGATGACCCCGGCCACGCGGTCCAAGGCGGGCGTACCGATCCAGTGGCCGGTGCGCATCGCCTCCGTCCACCAGGTCTCCCGTGACCGTGCGAAGGCGGGGCTTTGCGGGGTCGCGCCGACGGTGTAGCCGTGACGGTCGGTGAAGGTGAGGTCGGCGAGATCGGCGGCGGATGCGGCATGCTCCAGATAGCGCTGGAGCGCGTCCGAGATCCCGAAGGCGTGGGTCGCCGCGTAGCGGCGCTCGAGCTGATCAGCGGAGAGCGTGGCGAGGCCGAGGTGCTCGGCCTGATCGCCCGCGGCACGCGCGGCGGCGACCACGGCGGGCGTGAGCGCCACGGTCTCCACGCTGCGCTCGGTCTCGTCGAGGTAGCGGGTGACGAGCGCCGCGCTCCGATCGGTCGTGACGCGCAGCTGACCCACCGCGCCGCGTTCGAGCTCGGCCGTGGTCGCCCGCTCGGCGACGTAGGCTCCGATCGCCACGGAGAGGACGACCACCGGGATGGCGATCGTGAAGATCGTCTTGCGAAGTTGAGAGGACCCGGCGGGCATTGGCCGGAAAGCTACGGACCGCTGCCACCACGGGCAAGCCATTGTACATTACCCCTCTATGCCCGATACGCAGTCCGATACACAGCCGTACGATCCCGCCGCCGTCGAGGCGAAATGGCGCGAGCGCTGGATCGAGCGCCGCACGAACGCGGCCGATCTCGACGGCGCGGCGGAGCCGTTCTACAACCTCATGATGTTCCCGTACCCGTCGGCCGAAGGCCTGCACGTCGGCAACGTGTTCGCCTTCGTGGGGAGCGACATCTACGGGCGGTACCGGCGGCTGCGCGGCGCGGACGTCTTCGAGCCGATCGGGTTCGACGCGTTCGGCATCCACTCGGAGAACTACGCGCTCAAGGTCAACACGCATCCCGCGGAGCTGATCCCGCGGAACATCGCGCGGTTCCGCGAGCAGTTGCGGCGGGTCGGCCTCATGGTGGACTGGGATCACGAGCTCTCCACCACCGATCCCGACTACTACCACTGGACGCAGTGGATCTTCCTCCAGCTCTACAAGGCGGGGCTCGCCGAGAAGCGGGCGGCACCGGTGAACTGGTGCCCGATGTGCAAGACGGTGCTCGCCAACGAGCAGGTGATCGACGGCTACTGCGAGCGGCACCCCGAGACGCGCGTCATTCAGCGCGTGCTCGAGCAGTGGTTCTTCAAGATCACCGACTTCGCGGCACGGTTGCTCGACAACCTCGAGCGGCTCGACTGGTCGGACTCGACCCGCACGCTCCAGCGCAACTGGATCGGGAAGTCGGAGGGCGCGGATCTCGTCTTCGCGACGCCCACGGGCCAGGAGATCCACGTCTTCACCACACGCCCCGACACCGTCTTCGGCGCGACGTACGTCGTGCTCGCCCCCGAGCACCCGCTCGTGGAGGCGCTGACGACCGCCGAGCAGCGGAGCGCGGTGAACGCGTACCGCCGCAAGGTGGCGCAGATGGATCTCGTCTCGCGCCGCGTCGGGTCGAAGGACAAGACGGGCGAGTTCACGGGCGCGTACGCACGGAACCCCGCCACCGGGGAGTCCGTGCCCATCTGGATCGCGGACTACGTGCTCATGGAGTACGGCACGGGTGCCATCATGGCCGTGCCGGCGCACGACGAGCGCGATCACGAGTTCGCCACGGCCTTCGAGCTGCCGATCATCCCCGTGGTCCGGATGCGGGACGGCACCACGCCCGATCTTCCCTTCACCACACGGGACGGCGTGCTGGTCAACTCCGGGCAGTTCGACGGCATGAGCTGCGAGGACGGCATTCGCGCCGTGACCGACTGGCTCGAGACCAAGAAGCTCGGGACGCGGCAGGTGCAGTACCGGCTTCACGATTGGTGCATCTCGCGGCAGCGCTACTGGGGACCGCCGATCCCGGTGATCTACTGCGATACGTGCGGCACGGTCCCCGTGCCGGAAGAGGATCTTCCGGTCATCCTCCCGCCGCTCGAGAACTTCCGGCCCGACGAGAGCGGCGTCTCGCCGCTCGCGCGGCTCGAGGAGTGGTATCGCGTGCCATGCCCGAAGTGCGGGGGCACGGCGCGGCGGGAGACGGACGTGTCGGATACGTTCCTCGATTCGTCGTGGTACTTCCTGCGCTATCCGTCCACGGATTTCGATGACCGCGCCTTCGATCCGGCACGGACGACGCGCTGGCTGCCGGTGGATTCGTACATCGGGGGGAACGAGCACGCGGTGCTCCACCTCATGTACTCGCGCTTCATCACGATGGTGCTCCACGATCTCGGACATCTGAAGTTCGAGGAGCCGTTCACGCGGTTCCGCGCCCACGGAACCATCGTGAAGGACGGCGCGAAGATGTCCAAGTCGCGCGGCAACGTGGTCGTGCCGGACGAGTACATCGCGCAGTGGGGCGCGGACACGTTCCGCATGTACCTCATGTTCCTGGGCCCTTATCAGGAGGGCGGCGACTTCCGGGACGAAGGGATCTCGGGCATCCGCCGCTTCCTCGACAAGGTCTGGGCGCTCACGGCACAGCCGGTGGGAGGTACGCCGGACGATGACGCGCTCCGGAAGCTGCACCAGACCATCCGGAAGGTGACCGACGATCTCCAGGAGCTTCGCTACAACACGGCGATCGCCGCGATGATGGAGTATGTGAACGTGTTGCGGCAGGAGGGGCAGGACGCCGCGCGCGAGATGCCGCGCGAGCTCGTGGAGCCGCTGGTCGTGATGCTCGCCCCGTTCGCGCCCCACTTCGCCGAGGAGTGTTGGGAACGGCTCTGGCACCACGAGTCGGTCTTCGATGGGTCGTGGCCCGCGTTCGACGCGGCGCTCGCCAAGGACGTCGAGATCGAGCTGGTCGTGCAGGTGAACGGAAAGGTGCGGGCCCGGCTCACCGTGCCCGCCGGCATAAATGAAGAAGAGGCCACCCGCCGCGCACTCGCCGATGAGCACGTCAAGCGATTCATCGACGGCGGCCCCACCAAGAAGGTCATCTTCGTGAAGGACCGGCTGCTGAATTTGGTCGT
Organism: Gemmatimonadales bacterium; assembly: GCA_035266665.1. Taxonomy (GTDB): domain Bacteria; phylum Gemmatimonadota; class Gemmatimonadetes; order Gemmatimonadales; family GWC2-71-9; genus DATFMZ01. The sequence continues at coordinate 3,357 of DATFMZ010000121.1, forward strand.
CTGAACGGGAGACGTACGACGTAGGACGTTGACCGAAGTGCCTGTCGGCTCATGACTTACAGCCCACGTCTCCCGTCCCCCGTCTCCCGTCCTACGTCCCCCGTCTCCCGTCCCCGCGACACTTTTCCGCCTTCCCGCATCTATAGTAGTGACGATGACCCAGGCCACCGTGGGAGCGTACGCCATCCTCGACGATCTCGCGATCGAGCGCGCCAAATCCGGTGATCTCGATGCGCTCGAGCGGGTCTACCGGGCCTATGAGGCCACGGTGTACTCGCTCGCCCGGCGGATCTGCCGGACCGCCGAGGACGCGGAGGACGTGCTGCAGGAGACGTTCTTCGAGGTGTGCCGAAGCATCGGTGGGTTCCGGGGCGACGGTCCGGGAAGCCTCACCGCCTGGATCAAGCGAATCGCGTCGAGCAAGGCGCTCATGCGCATTCGGCGCGAGAAGTACCGCGAGACGGACGACCTGGTCGAAGATGGACCGGACGCGGGCCGCCGGCCGCTGGACATCGGGCTCCGGCTCGATCTCGAGGCGGCAATGGCCCGGTTGCCGGACACGGCGCGGGCGGTGGTGTGGCTGCACGACGTTGAGGGATACACGCACGAAGACATAGCCGAGTTGATGGATCGCACGGTGAGTTTCTCGAAGTCTCAGCTGGCGCGGGCACACGCGCGGCTCAGAGACTGGCTCGGCGAGGAGCAGATCGCATGACCGAAGCACATCTGACCATGGAGGAGCTGCTGGTGGCGCGTGCGGGTGACGCGACGCCGGCGGTACGGCACCATCTGGAAGCGTGCGCCGTCTGTACCGCGGAGGCGGATGCGCTCGCCCAGCGGATCGCGGCGCTCCGCGCCCTGCCCGCCCGGCGGCCGCCGCGTGACCGCTGGCCCGTGGTGCGTGAGCGCGTCCGCGTGGCGCGACGGCGGCGGCTGATCCGCCGCGGAGGTGTGGGGCTCGCGGCGGCGGCGGCGTTCACCCTCGCGGCGGTGGGCGTCCACTCGCTGCGGCAGGGAAGCGTGACCGCAACGCCCGATTCCCAGGTCGCCGCGGCCCCGGCGCAAGCGCCCGGCGTCGAGGTGGCCTCCCTCATCCAACAGTCCCAGTCCCTCGAACATCAATTGCGGCAGTACGATCCCGACGGCCGCGTCGTGAATGCACGCACCGCGGGCGTCATCGCGGATCTCGAGGGACGGATCGCCACGGTGGACGCGGGCATCTCCCGGGCCTCAGCGGCGCCCCGCACGCCGAGTGCGGATCAACAGCTGGTCAATCTCTGGCGCGATCGGGTGAATCTCATGGACGCGCTCGTCAACGTGCACGTCTCCCGCGCGTCATACGTCGGCTTCTAGCCGATATCAAGGAGCAGGATATGCGAAGAATGGTCTTCACGGCGCTGGCACTCGCGGTCGGACTCGGCGTGGGAGCACAGACGGCCGCGGCGCAGCAGCCGGTGAGCCCGAAGGATCGCGCCGAGATGGAGCGGAAGCTCGCGGATCTCCAGCGACAGATGAACAATCTGAAGCGACAGCTCGGCGACACCGGATCGGGAGAGTCGCGTTTCTTCACGGCGCCGGACGTTCGCGTGTTCACCACCGTGCCCGACGTGGCGTACTCAGTCTTTGGAACCAACCGCGGGCGCATCGGCGTGATCGTGCGTGCCGACTCGGAGCCCGGCACCGACTCGATCGGCGCGGTGGTGCAGGCGGTCACACCGGGCGGGCCGGCCGACGACGCGGGACTCAAGCCCGGCGACGTCATCACCGTCTTCAATGGCACCCGGCTCGTGGGACACGCCGATCAGACACCGGGTGCCGTGCTCATCGACGAAGCGCAGAAGCTCGATCCGGGCGACACCGTGCGCGTTACCTACCGGCGGGACGGCGCCACGAAGACCGCCACGCTCGTCGCGCACGACATCAACGGATTCATGTATCGCTTCGATCCGCGGGTCGCCGACAGCGCGCTGCGGTTCTCGATGCGGGAGTTCGCAAAGCAGCGGGTCATGGACAGCGCGATGACGCGGGCGATGCAACGCAGCCGTGAGGCGCGCGACCGCGCACGCGTCATTCAACTGGATCGCTCCGGTCCGAACATGCTCTTCCGCATCGGCGAGCGGTGGTCCGACATGGAGCTGACCTCGCTTAATCCCCAGCTCGGCAGCTACTTCGGGACGAGCCACGGCCTGCTCGTGGTGCGCGCCCCGCGTGACAGCTCGCTCGAGCTCAAGGGCGGTGACGTGATCCTCAAGATCGGCGATCGCGTTCCCGAGAGTCCGGCGCACGCGATGCGCATCTTCGCCTCATACCAGGCGGGTGAGAAGATCCAGCTCGAGATCCTGCGCCAGAAGAAGCACATGACCATCACGGCGACCGTGCCGGATGGGGATACGGGCATGCTGTGGAAGTCGGAGGATGATGGGCGGCCGTAGGCGGCATAGGCGGGAATAGGCGGGCATGGGCGGGCGCGGTGCCGCGCCGCGCCCGCCCATGCCCGCCTGTGCCCGCCCCTATCTCCCTCCCATCAACATCGCATTCGTCAGCAGCCGCGCCGTCCCCCGCCAGAACGCGCGGAAGAGGGGGTCGTCCGCGAAGAGGACGGCCGTGCCGCGGCCCGAGGACTCGGCCACCGCCCAGACGCTTCCCCGGAGCAGGCGCTCCGTGTTTCCCGGCCACTGCCACCCCGAGAGCCGAAGCGAATCGCCCACGAAGACCACCGCGTTCTCGCCGTGCTTGGACGGCATGAGGAACGCGTCACCGGAGACCGGGACGGCGAACGTCGTTCCCGTGTAGCCCATGGTGAGCCAGCTCGTGGTGTCGAGTGTCGCGCGGAAGATGGCGCCCGGCAGGGGTACCACGGCGTTCGTATCCGCGGCGGGTGACGCGATGGGTGGCGAGCGATCCGGCCCGCTCGGGAGGGAGTCGCCCCCGTGCGCGGTATCGCCGAGGGCGCGCACGGTAGTGAGATCCACGTCGGAGCGCGCGAGGAAGAGCGCGGCACTCGCATACGCGACCACGGTGCCACCGTCTTTGACCCACGCTTTGAGCCGCGCGATCCCACCCTTCCCCAGCTCGTCCGCGATGCGGCCCGGTGAGCCGTCGGGAATCACGAACACGTTGTAGTCGCTCATGGTACGCATCCCGGCGATCCGGCCGAGCGCCACGGGCACGAATGGCGCGTGGAGCTCGCGGTCCAGGAAATACCAGAGCGCGCCGTAGCTCGTCTGAGAGATGCCGGGACCCGCCGCGACGAGGATGTGCGGCGCGTGCAGCGCCTGAACGCTCTCGGAACCGATCCCCACCCATCCCGAATCGGGGAAGGCCGATTGAATCGCGGTGACCTCGACGCCGGACTCCTTGGCGAGGGTCGCGATGCGCTCGTCGAGCGACCCGGGGTTCCGTACCGTGCGCACCACGAAGGTGCCCCGCGGATACGATTTGCCGTCGGCACGCAGCGGTTCGGTGCTCACGTCCACCGCAAACCCCTCATCGAGCAGACCGACCGCGAGGCGTGCCGCCCCTTCGCGGTCGTTCGGGAAAACGTAGGCCGAGCGTGCGCGGCCCGACACACCGCCGGCGGGCTCGAGTGTCCGAGTCGGATGCGCGGGATCGGTGAGTGCGAGCGTATCGCCGGTGACCGGCGTCAGGTCTTCGGTCCATGCTGCGTCGAGGCCGAACGTGTAAGGGAGCGACCAGGCGGTGACGTCGTAGAAGTCGTAGCCCTCGGATCCCTCGCCGCTGCGGCGCTGGTTGCGGCGGTACTTCGCGAGCTCCCGTTCGGCGAAGGCGCGGGGCTCCGCCGGGTCGGGTTCGAGAAGCGCACGTGCCATCCGCCCGTGCGGCTGTGCGAGATCCACGACGATGGCACCCGCGGGGAAGGTCCGGCGCGTGCCGCGTGCGTTGCGCGTGTAGTAGTCGTGCGCGGCCCCCGCGGTGTACGGCTCGGTGAGGCGAACCACCGTGACATCGTGGCCCAACAGCGAGGCCTCGAGGCGCGCCGCCTCGGTGGGATCGCGGTCGGGGAGGATCACGATCCGCTTCATCGTGGCCGCGCGTCCATCCGTCACCGCGGTGCGGAAGAAGTCGGCGTAATCCGTGAGCCGGGCCGCGGCGTGTTGCGCCGCCGTGGCGGCGGTTGCGAGCGAGGCGACGTAATGGTGCGCGATACCGTCGGCGAAGGTGATGTCGGTGCCGTCGGCGTGCCGGATCCGGTACTCGGGGCCGCCATCGCTTTCGTAGGTCATCCCGGTCGCGCCGTCGAGCGTCGGGCCCACGTCGAAGTAGCCCACGTAGTACCCGTCGAAGACGTCGCGCGTGTAGTACTGCCACCCGTGCGCATCGAAGGCCGCGGCGTTTCCCTCGCCGAAGATTTCGATCCAGTGCTTGGACGCCGCCGGGATGTTGGCGTTCACCGGCTCCGCGAACGGCGGGAAGTAGAACTGCTCGGTGGTGCTGTGGTGATCGGCGTACACCTGCGGATGCCAGCGGCGGATGATCCCGAGAATGGCGCGGACCGGCGCCTGCGATTGCGCGATGAGATCCCGGTTCATGTCGAACCGATAGTGGCTGTAGCGCCCGACGATCCCCCAGGGCTCGCGCGTCTCGTACGCGGCCGGCTCGTCCGTGCCGACGGCGAGCGAGTTGTACCACACCGCGAACCGCTCGTGTCCGTCGGGGTTCTCCGACGGGATGAGGATCACGAGATCGTGGTCGAGGATATCCTTCGTGGTGGGCTCGTTCGACGCGATGAGCTGGTAGGCCACCCACATGGACGCCTCGAAGCCGGCGGGCTCGTCGCCGTGGACCGTGTAGGCGAGCATCACCACCACGGGCGTGCGTGCGGCGATCGCGGCGGCGGAGTCGGGGCTCGTGTGCGCCGGATCCGCGAGCCGCGCGAGATCGTGGCGGATCGTGTCCAGCCGCGCGATGTTGGCGGGCGACGAGATGAGGATCGCGCGCATGAGGCGGCCCTCTTCGGTCACGCCGATCGACTCGGCGACGGCCCGTCCGCCGGACGCCGCGAGGAGGCGGTCGAACACCTCCTGCTGCTGGGCGTACTGGGTCTGATGCTCGCCCGCCGCGTAGCCGAGGATGGCGTCGGGACGCGGAACGTCGGCCCGGTAGGGGCCGCGCGCGAAGAAATCGAACCGCGCGTGCTGCGCGAGGGCGGGTGCCGGGGCCGCGAGAACCGCGGCCAGCGTCACGAGGAGCAGCGAGATGGGAACACGACGCGACATGGGCGGGTTGGGTTGAAGACGATGCGAAGGTATCGCGTGAACCGTAGCGGCGGAAGCGCCGGCCGTGTATCGTGGCGGGCGTGACGATCGCCCTGACCGCCGCCGGCGGACTCGCCGAGGCCCTGCAACACCGACACGTGGTCGCGATCGCGACCCTGTTCGGGGCGGGTGTGGTCTCGAGTCTCCTGCCGTGCATCTGGCCGATGATCCCGATCACGGTCGGGGTCATCACGGGAAGCTCCGTAGGCACGCCGTCCCGGCGGCGCACGGTCATGCTGACGCTCACATACGTGGTCGGTCTCGCGCTCGTCTATGCGAGTCTGGGGCTGCTGGCGGGTCTCTCGGGGACGCTGTTCGGGACGGTCAGCGCGAATCGCTGGGCGCAGCTCGCGATCGGCAATCTGTTGCTGCTCTTCGGGCTCGCGATGCTGGGCGTGATTCCCGTCTCGGCACCGAAGCGTCTGATGCAATGGGCGGGTGCCCGCGAGGGCGGCTCGTATCCCAGCGTCTTCGTGCTCGGCGCCACGTCGGGGATCGTCGCGGCGCCGTGCGGCGCCCCGGCGTTCGCGGTGGTGCTCACCTGGGTTGCCACCACGCAGAGCGCCATCTGGGGATTCATCTACCTCTTCGTCTTCGCGCTCGGGATGAGTACCGTGCTCGCGATCGTCGGAATCTTCTCGGGCGCGCTCGCGGCACTGCCACGCTCCGGCACGTGGATGATATGGGTGAAACGGCTCGCCGGCGCGATCATCTTGGCGATGGCGGAGTATTACTTCATACAAGCTGGAAAGGTGTGGTAATGCTCCGACGTACCGTGACAGGTCTCGCCATCGGCACGCTGCTCGCCGCAGCGCCGGCGATGCTCACCGCGCAGACCGATCAGGTCGGGATGCCGGTGGGCACCGTCGCAAAGCCGGTGACCATTCAGAACCTGAACGGCGAGCCCGTGGATCTCTCGCAGTACATCGGGAAACGGCCCGTGCTCCTGGAGTTCTGGGCCACCTGGTGCCCGCTCTGTAAGGCGCTTGAGCCCAAGCTCGAACAGGCGCACGCGCGCTTCGGCGCGCAGGTGCAGTTTCTCGCGGTGAGCGTGGGCGTGAACGAGTCGCCGCGGTCCATCAAGCGCCATCTCCAGCATGACTCACTGCCCTATCCCGTGCTCTGGGACGGTAACGGCAAAGCGACGCGGGCGTTCATGGCGCCCACGACGTCCTACATCGTGATTCTCGACGGTACGGGGAAGGTGGTCTACACCGGCGTCGGCGAGGACCAGGACGTGACCCCGATCCTCGCCAAACTCACCAAAACCGCCGGCTAGTTGGCCGTCGTGTCCGGCCGTGGCGCGATCGAGTCGAGCGCCGCGCCCAGGTTGGCATACGCCGTCGGATCGATCTCCCGGAACGGCACCTCGCGATAGACGATCTTCCCGTTCGGACCCACCACGAAGAGATTCCGCACGTCCAGGCTGTACTTCGGATTGTAGGCGCCGTATTCCTGGCCGACCACCGAGCCCGTGTCGCTCGCGAAGAGAAACGGGAACTCGGCGTCGTGTGCCCACGCCGCGAGGGTGTCCACCGGATCCACGCTGATGGCGAGGAGCACGATCCCGCGCCCGCCGTGAAAGAGCTTTGCGTACTGATCACGGTACGCATCCATTTGGATCGTTCAGCCCTTGGTCCGCGCCTTGTAGAAAAACGCGATCACGACGGTCTTGCCGCGAAAATCATGCAGATGAATTGGGTTGCGGAGCACGCCGAAGCGCGTGGCGCCGGGAAGCGTGAAATCGGGCGCCATCGTACCGACCGCGAGCGGCGGATGGCTCTGTGGCGTCCCCTGTGCCTCCGCCGCGGGTGCCGCGACGAGCAGGACGCCGAGGGCGGCGAGCGTCCCAACGAGCTTGCGCATGTGCCAACCTCCAGGAGTGGTGGCTGTCAGAAATGTATGGTACGGACGCCGAGGAGCCAGGGTTCCCGCGGGTCGGGCGAATTGCGCACGGGCGTGCGAGACGACATCGTTGGGACCGGCCATCTTCCAGGAGCTCGCTCCATGACCGCTCAGCTCTACAATTGGGGACAGCTCGTCGGGCGCATCCTCTTCTCGGCGATCTTCATCCGCAGCGGATATCGGCATCTGACCAAGACGAAAGACATGGCCGCGTACGCGGCGATGAAGCACGTACCCGCACCGGCGGCAGCGGTGGTCGTGAGCGGGGTAATGCTCCTGTTGGGTGGGCTATCCATTCTGCTCGGCTGGCACAGATTCATCGGGGCGGGCTTGCTGGTCATCTTCCTCGTGCTTGCCGCGTTCCTCGTGCACAACCCGTGGCGGGAGACGGATCCCCAGGTCCGGGCCAACGAGAGCTCGCATTTTTGGAAGGACATCGCGCTCGCCGGCGCGGCACTCCTGATTGCCTACTACGCGGGTCTCTACTGGCCGATGAGCATCGGCCACTGAGCATGGCGGGCGGACCCGAGTCAAGGCTCGGGTCCGCGCTTTGGCAGCCGTCCCGCCTGCTGCAAGGCACGTCGCAGGAGGTACTCGACCTGCCCGTTCACGCTGCGGAGCTCGTCCTTGGCCCACCGTTCGAGCGCTTCGTGGACCTTGGGGTCGATCCGGATCAGGAAGGCTTTGCGTTCCGCCACGATGCACTACTGATAGAGTGATCCGGTGTTGAGCACCGGCTGCGCCGCGCGTTCGGCGCAGAGCACCACGAGCAGATTGCTCACCATCGTGGCCTTGCGCTCCTCGTCGAGCGTCACGATCGACTGCTTCGAGAGCATGTCGAGCGCCATCTCCACCATCCCCACCGCGCCCTCGACGATCTTCTGACGCGCCGCGATCACGGCGCTCGCCTGCTGGCGCTGGAGCATCGCGCCCGCGATTTCGGGGGCATAGGCGAGGTGGCTGATCCGCGCCTCGATTACGTCCACGCCCGCCTTGGCGAGCCGCTCCTGGATCTCGTGCTGCAGACGCTCGGCGATCTCGGCGGTGTTGCCGGTGAGCGAGATCTGCCCGGGCTCGTGGGCGTCGTAGGGATAGTTGGTCGCGAGACTGCGCACGGCCGATTCGCTCTGGACGTGGACGTAGTTCTCGAAGTCGTCCACCTCGAACAGCGCTTCGGCGGTGTCCACGACCTTCCAGACCACCACCGCGGCGATCTCGATCGGGTTCGAGTTCAGGTCGTTCACCTTGAGCTTTCCGGTCTCGAAGTTCCGCACGCGGCGCGAGACCTTCCGCTTCTGGTAAAACGGATTGGCCCAGCGGAGCCCCTGGTCGTGCACCGTCCCGACGTAGTGCCCGAAGAGCTGCAGCACCTTCGACTCGTTCGGATTCACGATGAACAGACCCAGCAGGCCGAAGAACGCCACGATCGCGACCAGAATCCACAGCACGAGGCTCGCCACCACGGCGTGCTGCGCCGCCATCACGATGCGCCAGACGGCGAGCGCCTCGAGCGCGAGAAAGACGACCAGCATCACGAGGCCCGACGGGGCCTTCCGCTCGATCTCCTTGAACACCTCTCCACCCCTCGCAAATGACATCTATATGATATCATATAGCAATCTGTTGTGGCAAGGGGTGGCGCTATTGTACGATATATCGTAGGATATATCGTACGATATTTCGTGGCACGGAACGGGCGCAATACTGGAGGGAGCAATGTCGGAGAAGTCGCAGGGTTGGGGGCCGTTCGGCTGGCCCTTCGCGGAGTTCGGCCGCCGTGGCTGGGGCGGCCGCGGACGTCGCCACTGGTTCGAGTCCGGTGAGATGAAGTACGTGATCCTCAAGCTGCTCAAGGATCGGCCCATGCACGGGTACGAGGTGATGAAGGAGCTCGAGGAGCGGACGCACGGCTGCTACAAGCCGTCGCCGGGCACGGTCTATCCCACGCTGCAGTGGCTGGAGGACGAGGGCCACGTCGTCGCGCGCGAGGTGGAGGGCAAGAAGGTCTACGAGATCACCGACCAGGGCCGTGCATTCCTGGACGAGCATCGCACGCGCGTCGAGGAGATCTTCGAGCGGATGAGCGAGACCATCGACCGCATCGTCGAGGAGCCGATGCCGGAGGTGAGCAAGGCCATCGGACGGATCGTCGCGCGCGCCTACACGGCGGCGTGGCGCCACGGCCGCGATCCCGAACGCGCCAAGCGGATCCGCGAGATCCTGGAGCGCGCGGCGACGGAGCTCGACGAGCTGGCGGGTTCGGGAGCGGGCGCCGGTACCTGAGCGCGCTAGGCGCGCTTCGCGCCGGTGATGGTAATCGGCTCGAGCGGCACGTCGTCGTGCCCGCCTCGGCTCGCGGTCTTCACCCCGACGATCTTGTCCACCACGTCCATCCCGTCGGTCACCCGTCCGAAGACGGCGTAGCCGAAGTCCCGCTCGCCATGATCGAGGAAGGCGTTGTTGGCGACGTTGATGAAGAACTGTGCGGTGGCGCTGTGCGGCTGGCTCGTGCGTGCCATCGCCAGCGTCCCGCGCTCGTTCTTGAGTCCGTTGTCCGCCTCGTTCTTGATCGGCTCGTGTGTCTTCTTGGTGTCGAGGGTCTCCGTGAGTCCGCCGCCCTGGACCATGAACCCGGGAATGACACGATGGAACACGGTGCCGACGAAGAATCCCTCGTCGACGTACCGCAGAAAATTGGCGGTCGTGATCGGCGCTTCCTTCTCGAAAAGCTCGATCGTGATATCGCCGTGCGTCGTGGACAGCACCACCATGAAATGCTCCTCTCGCTGCTCGCCGGTTCCGCCCCGCCTGCGGGGCATCGGATGGACGAAGAGTAATCAGTGGGAGGCGGGCACGCCTTCCTAGCGCAGGCCGATGGCGTTCGCCGCCGCGATCGCGATGATGCCGAGCAGAATCAGCCCGCCCCACATCGGTACCGCGAACCGGAGCCACCGGTCATACTTCACGCCGGCCGCCACGAGCACGGCCATGAGCGCGCCGTTGGTGGGCGTGAGCAGCTCGCACAGGCCCGCGCCGTATTGATAGGCGAGCACCGTGATCTGGCGGCTCAACCCCAGGAGATCGGAGAGCGGCACGAGCACGGGCATCGTGAGCACCGCCTGCCCGCTCACGCTCGGCACGGGAACGTGGACGAGCGTCTGCACCCCGAGCATGCCCACCGCCGCGAGGGCCACCGGAAGATGTGCGATGGGCGTGAAGAGCCCGTGGACGATCGTGTCCACGATCTGTCCCTGCGCGAGGACCACGTAGATCGCGCGCGCAAAGCCGATGAGCATCGCGGCGTAGGCCATCGAGCGAAACCCCTCGGCGAACCCCGCGGCGGTCCCGCTCACGCGGAGTCCGCCGATCAGGCCCGCGGCGATGCCCATGAGCAGGAAGAGCGCTGTGAGCTGATCGAAGTCCCAGCCCCACCGGAGAATGCCCAGCACGAGAAAGACGAACGCCGCGACCACGACGCCGAGCACGATGACCTGGCGGCCGCCGGAGGCTTCGGTGGCCGGCGCGTCCTCGCTGGTCGGCACGATCCGGTGACGTTGGGCGTGACGCACGGTGCCGAAGATCCAGAACCCGACGGCGACGATCAGGAATGCCGTCCGAAATTGCGCGCCCGACAAGAGGGGGAGCCCGGCCAATTTCTGGGCGATCTGCACCTGGAAGGGATCGATCGGGCTGAAGGCGGCGCCCACCGACGCCGCGCCGATGCTCATCGCCACGGCCGTGAGTGCGTCGAACCCCGCGCGGCGCGTGAGGATGATCAGCACCGGCACGAGCGCGATGATCTCCTCCTGCATGTTCTCGAGCGCACCCGCGGTGGCGAACGCCAGACACGAGGCCGGGATGACGAGCTCGGGATGGTCTCGACAGGCCGAGACGAGCATGTCCACCCCGCGGCGGAGCGCGCCCGTGCGATCCACGACGGTGAACGCCGCGCCCGCGAGAAAGACGAGGAAGATGACCGAGGCCGCGTCCTCGGCGCCCTTCGGGATCGCGACGAGCGTCTGGAAGGGGCCGACCGGCGTGCGCGCGACGTGGTGATAGGTGCCCGCGACCACCACCTCGCGTCCGGTCGCGGGATCGGCACGACGCTCGTATCGTCCGGCCGGCAGGACGTAGCTCAGGATGGCGCCGAGCAGGACGCAGCCGGTGAGGAGGGCGAGGGGATCGGGGAAGTCGAAGCGTCGCATCATCACTCCACGAGCACCGGCTCGCGTTCCAGGTGGATGCCGAACCGCTCGGCAACGGCCTGCTCGATCTCCGCCGCGAGCGCGAGCAGCTCGGCGGTGGTGCCGCCCGCGTTCACCAGCGCGAGCGCGTGATTGGTGGAGATCCCGACGCCGCCGCGCCTGAGGCCCTTGTGAAATCCCGCGTGCTCGACGAGCCAGGCCGCGGGGAGCTTCACGCCACCCGGCGCGGGATAGGAGGGGATTCCCGTGCCGCCCTCCGCGAGGTCCGCCGCCTGGAGCCGCTCGTATTCGGCGCGGGGGATCACCGGATTGAGAAAGAACGAGCCCGCCGAGCGCGTGTTCGGGTCCGCGGGATCGAGCACCATGGATTTCTTCCGGCG
>DATFMZ010000122.1:0-13537 GCA_035266665.1 Gemmatimonadales bacterium
CCCGAGCGGCGAACGCCGCGCCTCGAAACCGGCCGCTCCTGCCCCTCCTGCCACGCCTCGGACCCGCCGCCACCGGGTCGGCTGGATCGTCGCCGCGGTCGTCGTGATCGCGGGGGGCATGCTCGCCACGGCGTTGCTCACGCGTCCCGTGCTCGCATTCCGCAACGATCTGATTCAGTCGATCCGCGTGACCGCGCCCGACGGGCGGCAGCGGGTGCTCGCGCCGGGGCGGACCGCGACGGTGAAGCTCCGCCGCGGGCATGCCGTAGCGTTTCACTGGTCACTCGTCCGTCCCACCAACGAGCGTGGCGAGCCGATGGGGCAGGAGATGGATGGGACGGTCAACATCGAGCACCCCAGCGGGAAGATGGAACGCGCCGCCGAGGCCGTCTCGACGAACGGGACCTACTTCGCCCCGCTGATCACCAACAGCACGCCGCGATACCTGAATATCGTCGTGAACGCGGGCTTCACCGCGGAAACGCCGTGCAACTGCCGCGTGCCACCGGGTGCCACGCGGTACGCCATCGGCTACTACAAGCTCTTCAGCAACAGCTCGGTAAAGGCGGAGCTGCTCGGCGGACGGCACGCCGAGTTCACCGATCTTGGAGCGCAGGTGAGCAAGACGGACGGCGTGGTGGGGTTGCGGTTCGACGTGGAGAATTTCAGGAGATGAAGTGGGCGGCCATAGGCGGGCACAGACGGGCGTAGGCGGGCGAACCGTTCAGCGCTCGTCCGCGCCCGCCCCAGCCCGCCCACGCCCGCCCATGTCTCTCAGCCACTCCACCACCGCCCACATCGCTTCCAGATCTTCCCGGTTGTACTTGACGATCTCCCGCATCAGTGCCTGGCGCGCCGCAGGATCGCCGCTCTCCGCCGCCTCGATGTACTTCACCATCGCCCACGTGCCGCCGAATTCCTCCTGCGAACGCTCGTAGCCCAGATACTTCTCGATCTCTTTGAGACTGTAGCTGTACAACGGGAGCGCGATGGCGCGCTGCGTGATCGGGAGCGCATCCACGAGCCGGCTCAGCACCCACTGCGCCGTCCCGTCGGGATCGCCCCATCGCTCGATGTACGCGGTGACGTGCGTCTTCTCATAGCTCGCCCAGTGCACCCACGGGATGTCCTCGCCATGCTCCGCGCGTACGGTGCGGGCGTACGTCAGAAATTGTCGCCAGCATCCCTCGTCGTCGGTGTCGCCCGGTTCGAGCACCGCAGCCTGAAACGCGCCCGTTCGCTCGCCGAAGACCTGCAGGCCCCAGAGATAGATGATCTCGGGATTGCTGAGGATGGCCTGGAGTCCCTCGAGATCGAACATCACGTAGTTCGCGCACTCGGGAAACGCGGGTGGCTCGACGAGGATCTCGCGCTGGTCGCGCAGCGCCTCGGCGCTGCGGAGAATGGCGGGCGCCTTGGTCGTGCCGACCCGTTGCTCGCGCGTGCCCCACGGGCGCTTGAGCTCGGCGAGCGTCGCGGGGTCGAAGCGTTCGCCGAGGGCGGCGATCGTGCGGACCCCGTCGTCGTAGAGTCGGCGCGCGAGCCCCTGATCCACGCCGACGACGAGCGACACGTCGTCCCGGCCCACGGCGCGAGGCCAGCAATGGCCCTTGAAGCCGCAGTCGTGACACTTGCTCCAGCCGACGGGCTCGTACGGCTCGGTCGGGAGCTCGCGGACCGCACGAATCATGGCGAGCTCGTGAAGGGCCGTGGCGGCGCCGTCGTACGGGAGCGGGACGATCTCCTCGGTGCCGGCGTAGACCTCGAGCACCGTGGGAGGGACCTCGAACGTCCGCTCGTACAGCCAACCGTACAGCGCGAGCTGCCGGAAGATTTCGGGATGGTCCTTCTCCGTGATCTCGCGGGCGATCTTGGCGTCCCGCACCAGATAGCCCTCTTCCGTGCGAATCAGGAAATCGGGGTCTCCCACCACCTCGATGCGTTCTCCGTCGAGCTCGACCTCCGCGCGAAGCGCCGGCTGGTAGATGGCGGGTGCTCCGTCCGCGACCGCCTGTCGCGTGAGGCGCTCGCGTTCCGCACGGGGAAGCCCCTGGAACGAGATCACGTCCGGGCCGAGTGCGTCGAGATGGTGCCGCTCATGCGTTCGCCCGATGTCCTCCATCATCCTCTCGAACGCTCCGGGTGGGGCGGGCACCTCACCATGCGCGAGGAGCCAGACCCGGAGCTCGCACCGCGACGGGCTGTGCAGCGTGTAGAGGTCGGACGGTGAGAGGCGGGTGGGCATGGACTAGAAGATATGGACGGAGTGGCAGAGTGGGAGGGGACTCAGGCGTCGCGCTCTCTCCCGAACTCGTAGCCGCATTTCTTGCAGTGCCACGTCGGGTTGTCGCCGTGGACGAAGCATCCACCGAGCGAGACTTCGCCGCGCTCGGCACGCTTGGCGAGCGCCTCGTCCGGGAGCCCGTAGACGATCGGAACGACGTCGGACGCGGTGCAGAGCGGGCAGCGGGGCATACTTGAAGATAGGCGGACACGGGCGGGCACAGGCGGGCGGGGTGGAAGGCCATGCCCGCCTCCGCCCGCCCTCGCCCGCCTATTTCACCAGACTCCGCATCACGAACCACACGTTCGCCGGGCGCTCGGCGAGCCGGCGCATGTACCACGGGAACCACGCGCCGCCGTAGCTGATCAGCACACGCACCCGGCGGCCGGCGGCGGCGAGCGCGGTCTGCTCGGCGCGACCGATCCCGTAGAGCATATGGATCTCGTAGGCGTCCGCCGGCAGCTGCCGCTCGTCGGCGAGGCGGCCGATCTCGCCCACGATGCGCATGTCGTGCGTGCCGAAGACGGGTGAGGCCTCGCGCGCATGCGCGAGCAGGACACGGGCGAGGACGAGGTAATTGGCGTCCACGTCACGCTTCTTGGGGAAGGCGACGGTCCCGGGTTCGTTGTACGCCCCTTTGACGAGCCGGATGCGGGGCGTGAGCGGGAGCAACGTCTCGAGATCTTTCGCGGTGCGGTACAGATAGGCTTGGAGACAGAGCCCGACGTTTGGCTCGGTCTCCCGGACGCGCCGGTACAGGTCGAGCGTGGCGTCGGTGTAGCTCGAATCCTCCATGTCGATCCAGACCGTCTCCCCTGTCTCCGCGGCGATCCGCGCGAGCCGGACGGTGTCACGCCGCGCCGCCTCGGGATCGAGATCGAGACCCATGTGCGTGAGCTTGATCGAGATCTGTGCCGGCAGCTTCCGCTCGGCGACGTGGCCGAGCACCATCACGTAGTGGTCGGTGACGGCCTTGGCATCTTCGAGCGTCGTGACGTTTTCACCGAGCTCGGTGAGCACGCTGCCGATCCCGGACGTCGCCAACGCCTGCGCGGCCCCGAGTGCCGCTTCGAGGTTCTCGCCGGGCATGAACCGCTTCACGGCCCGCCGCACGAACGCGCGGCGGCTCGCCTGCTCGGCGAGCCAGCGGTTCCGGGAGCCCCAGAGCAGCATACTGCGTGCGATGGACATGGGGGGACTCTATCTGCCGGAGGAGCAACGAGCAAGGAGCCAGGAGCGGCGGGGGCGGCCGGAGAGGGGTGGCTCGATCCCAGGCAAACCTTTTCGTGGCTCGACTCGTCTAAGCTGGAGAACACGACCGGAGGAATTTCGATGTCCCAGCATCTCATCCGCCCGATGTCCCTTGCCGCAGCGGGCCTGGCCGTCCTGGCGCTCCCGGCCCTTGCCCAGCAGCCCACCATCATCCCCAACGACAGTGCGTGCGCATCCCGCTCTCACAACGAGATGCGTGAATACTGCGAGGTCCGCCAGTACACGCTGCCCGCGGTCTCGGGCACGCTCGGGATCGACGCGGCGCCGAACGGCGGGATTCGCGTCATCGCCTGGAACCGCAATGCGACGCAGGTGCGTGCGATCGTGCGTACGCGGGAGCGTACGGACGCCGCCGCGCGCGCCATGGCCGGCGACGTGCACGTTCGGATCGACGGCAGCCGGTTCCGTACCGATGGCCCGAACGCACACGGGAACCGGGGATGGTCGGTCAGCTTCGAGGTCTACACGCCACGCCGCACCGACCTCGATCTCCATTCAACGAACGGCGGAATCCGGGTCCAGGGGATCGACGGAGACATCGCATTCCGCACGACCAACGGTGGGGTGCACCTCACGGACCTCGCCGGCGACGTGCGCGGGCGCACGGTGAACGGCGGCGTGTCGGTGGCACTCACGGGCACGGCGTGGTCGGGGGACGGGCTCGACGTGACGACCACCAACGGCGGCGTGCGCCTGACCGTGCCGGCGAACTACTCGGCGCACCTCGAGACCGGGACTGTGAACGGCGGGCTCGACCTGCGGTTTCCGGTGACGGTGCAGGGCCGCCTGCACCGCGGGCTCACGGCCGATCTCGGGAACGGCGGGAAGACCATCCGCGTCAAGACCACGAATGGCAGTGTGACGTTGGCCCGACGCGAGTAGGCGGCCGACAGCCTGTTATCTTTGGACCTCAGACTCCTGGCTGAGGATCTCGATGGTCGTTTCATTGCTCATGCTGATTGCCGGTGCGCTGCCCCTCCAGCATGCCGCGTTCGGCGCGGGGCCCGCCGCGGGCCCCGTCGCCGTCCGGGATTCAGTGCAGCGCACGCAGTGGCAGATCGATCCCGCGCACTCGAATATCTCGTTCAGCATCCGCCATCTCATCGGCCGGGTTCACGGCACGTTCCGTGACTGGAGCGGGACCATCCAGACGGATTCGGGGAAGTGGGCGCAGGGGGAGGTGGACGTCACGATCCAGGCGGCGAGCATCTTCACCGACAACGATCGGCGCGATGAGGATCTGCGGTCGGCGCACTTCTTCGAGGTGGACAAGTACCCGACCCTCACCTTCAAGAGCACGAAGGTCGAGGCCACCGGCGACCAGCTCAAGATCTACGGCAACCTGACGATCCGGGACAGCACGAGGGCGGTGGTGCTGGAGGGTGACTTCACCGGCTTGATGCGCTCCACCGATGGCGATCGCATCGGCTTCGAGGCCTCCACCACCATCAACCGCAACGACTGGGGCGTCACCTGGAATCGGATGGTGGAGGGTGGCGGGCTGCTGCTCGGGGACGACGTGAAGATCAGTATCTCGGTGGAGGCGATTCGGAAATAGGGCGGTAACAGGCGGTATAGGGCGGTCGAGGGCGGTATCAGCAAGAGGGGGCGGGAGACCGAATCAGTCACCGCCCCTCCTGCCGCCTGTTACCGCCTGTTCCCGCCCGTTTCCGACTCAGTGGTCCTGTCCCGTCTCCTGCTTGATCAGATCCGCCATCGACGTCTTCGTGAACCCCGCCGGCGGCGTGAAGCGCTCGGCGGGAACGTGTCCCGGCGTCACGGCCACGATGTCTTCCACGTCGTAATCGCTCGAGATCGTCCCGCTGGAATCCGAGAGGGTCTGAATGCGGATCGGTAGGCCGTGTTGGGCGAGTACCGCGGCGGCGCTCTGGCCGCCCTCGCCCGCCCCCGCGAGCTTGCTCATCCCTTCGAGGAGCTTCTTCAGGGCCTGGGAAACGTCCTTGTGTTCCGACGAGAGGCAGCCCACGACGATCTCCCGGCCGCTGCCGTCGGCGTGCTCGGCGCTCTCCGCGCGATACAGCGAACACCTGAATCCGTTCACCACGGCGGTCCTGTGGAGGGCCGTGACCGTGATGGGGGTCGTCGTCGTGTCGTGCGGCTGCTGCTGGTGGGCCTGCAACTTCTTGAAGTCGTCCGCCGTCCACTCGACGTACACCTTCTGCAGCGGCATCACGACGTCCATGGTGCCCGCGTCGGCGTCCATGATCATGTAGTTCGACGGCTCGGTCGTGTCGACCGAGGCCGACTGCGCGGAGATCTTGCCCGGCGCGAGGTAGTAGGTGGACGTGACGTGGACGACGCCCACCTCTTCGTGCGAGCCGGCAAAGAGTGAATCCACCGAGAGGGCGAGGACCGCCTCCGGGGTCGTGAGTCCCATCTGGGAGAGCTTGTCCCGCGAGACGGTGACGGCGCGCGTGTGCACCGTGCCCTCGAAGCCCTGCGCGGACAAGACAGGCGTGCTCGCGGCGAGAGCCGCCGCGGCGAACGCCGCGGCAATGCGTGCTGACGACATCATCGACCTCCTCGGCAACCGGGTCAGAAGCCGGGGGTGAAGCTGAATTCCCACAGGCCCTTGTGCCGGTTGAACGCCCGGGCGTAATCCACCTGGATCACGGCGAACCCGAAAAGATTAAGTCGGATGAGGGCACCCGCGCTATAGACGGGCTTCCGCGTGCCACCCGAGACGAACCAGGGCTGGTTCGCGGTCTGCCCGAGATAGCCCCAGGCGAGGCCGGATGCGCCGAAGAACCCCGCCTCGATCGGGAAGGCACCGTAGTATCCGCTTCCCACCCCAAGCACCCCGAGCAGCGGGAAGCGGAGCTCGAGGTTCGCCACGGCGATGCGGGACCCCAACAGCTGGGTCACGATCGGGCAGGAGTCGCCGGGTTTGGGGACGCACTCGTTCGCGCTGAACGAGCCGTCCTGATAGCCGGGGACGAGATCCGGGTAACCGAGGAAGAGGGGAGTCAGACGCTGATCCTGCGACTGGCCAAAGTACCGCCCATAGTGCAGCAGGCGCAGCGCGATCGTGAACGGCCGCACCGGCATCCAGTACTGCCGGAAGTCGGCCGTGACGTTCAGCATGTCGAGCGAGCCGAGCACGGGCGAGAGCTCGAACCGGAACCGCCGGCCCAGGATGGGTCCCGTGGCCCCGTAGAACGCGTCGTCATAGACCAGCGCCGCGCTCGTCGTGGCCAGGTTGAGCGCCTTGTACGTGCCGATGTTGTACGTCGTGTCGCTGACCGGCTGCCCCGTGTAGTAGTCGGTGACGATCTGCTCGAGCGTATGATCGAACGTGATGTTCTGGAGCCCGGCCTGAAATTCCAGCCGCTCCACCTGGTTGAACGGATAGGAGACGAGCCCGCCGAGCTGCCGATCGGTCTGGCGGAATTTCTCGAGCTGCTCGACGTAGTATGGGTTCCCCGACGTATCGGAGACGATCCCGGCGTTGTAGTACGTGAGGAGATACGGGATTTGCTGGGCCACCACCCCCCAGTTCAAGCGATGCGTGAGATTCACGTACTGCACGACGCCGGCGACGTCCTTGAGCGTACCGTTCACTTGGAGCATCGTGGCCAGGTTGTGGTTCCCCAGCATGTCGCTCCAGTAGAGCGCCGCGCCACCGCCGATGTACGTCCCGAACCGGTCCGAGCCCAGCAAGAGGCTCGGTTGCGAGACGTAGTCGAGCGAGAGCGAGGAGTGGTACTTCGCCGCCTTGAACTCGACGGTGTCGGGGAGTCCGGCCGTCTGATCGGCGAGTAGTGACGTGAGCGTCGATGGCGCGCGCCCGATGGGCGGGAGCAACGCGGGGTCGACGGACGCGAATTTCGGCCGGACCGGCGTCCCCTGGGCCATCGCCGACGTCGAGGCGGCGAAGATCTGATACCCGCCGTTGTCGTACACGCTGAACGCGACCGCCCCGGACTTCGACGCGACCGTGAGGGCTGGGCTCGTGGCCGTGATCCCCGAGATCCCGACGTACAGGTTGGTGAGCTGGGTCAGCGTCCCATCCTGCACGTTCACCGAGTAGAGATTGTCGATGCCGTTCCGATCGGAGATGAAGTACAGCGACTTGCCGTCCGGCGCCCACTGCGGATTCAGGTTCTTCCCGTTCTCGAAGCCCGGGACGAGGGTGATGCGCTTGGTCGATGGGTCCATCAGCGCCACGCGCAGGTTGCCGTAGGCGAGCGAGTCGAGATTGGTGGTGAACCGATCCGTGCTGAAGGCGATCTCGGTGCCGTCGGGAGACCAGGTCGGCTGCAGATCGGCGTACGGATCGTTGGTCAGCCGCTCGAGCGACTTGGTCTGGCGATCATAGATGAACAGATCGGTGAAGCCGCCGGTCAGGCCGCTGAAGACGATCGAGCGTCCGTCGGGTGACCACGAGGGGGTGAACGCCTCGTCGACGCCGGGAAGCGGGATGTCCGGCTCGCGCTCACCCGTCTCCGCGTTCACGATGGACAGCACCGATTTCCCCTTGGTGACTCCGGCGAACACGAAGTACTTCCCGTCGGGTGACCAGGCACCCGCCGAGCTGATGAACTCGAGACTCTCGAAGTGGGGATCGACGGCGGTGTTGGTGATCTTCTTCAGCACCTCTCCGGTGTGCGCATCCGCGATGTACACGTCGATCGAGAAGAGCCCGCGCGACGAGATGAACGCGATCTTGTTGCCGTCCGGACTCAAGACCGGTGACACGTTGTAGTGCCCGGGCTTCCCCTGACCCAGAATGACCTTCCCGTAATCCGAGACGGGTACGGTCTCCTTGAGCAGCGGATCGTAGGCCTCGTGAATGGAGCGATGCCAGGAGGCCGAAAGCCCCTTCAAGGTCGTACCGAGCGCGCGCTCGATCGCGGCGGCTGGGTCGTTGGATGCCCCCGCGCGGCGCAGCAGCTCACCCACGATCTCGTCGCCGTACCGTCCCGTGAGGTACGCCCACAGCGCCTCGCCGTAGCGATACGGGAACCACTTGTAGTCGTCCGAGAGATCCTCGATCGTCGGGAGCTTGCGGGTCGCCTGATCGCGGATCCACATGGCCGTGTTCGGGTCCTTCGGCCCGTACGGCAGATACTCGGCCATGCCCTCGATGAACCAGAGCGGAAGCCGAAGCGCCCCGGGGTAGTTCCCGGTGGAGACGCGCCCCTGGCCGGTGATGTCGTACTGGAAGGCGTGCACCAGCTCGTGGCCGACCACGTGGTCGGTTTCCTCCAGGCTGCCGCCCACCGGGAGGACGATGCGGCGCTTGAGCACCTCGGTGACGCCGCCCGTACCCTCACCGAGCTGGCCTGAAATCGCGTTGGTCTGCGCGAACTGTGGACCGCTCGCGTACAGAATGAGCGGCTGCCGGCCGGAGAGCTGATGGTGCAGGATCGTCGACCAGCGCATGTACCACCGCTCTGCCATCCGCCCGACGAGCTCGGCGGCGACGTGCTCTTCCGGATAGTAGTAGATGTCGAAGTGCTGCGTCTTCAGAATTCGGAAATTGAAGTCCTGGTACTGGACCTTGTTCCGTCCGAAGTACTGGGCCTCGGCACGCTCGAACGGCACGGCCGTGAGCAGCGCCGCGACCGCGGCGATCGCGAGGAGGACCGTCGCGCGCGAGTTACGCTTCATGGAAAGCTCGGGGGATCATGTTCACGATTAGACCACGCGAAGGGTGGTAAAAGTTCCCGGTATGCCGGCTTACGCCGTCGCCGCCGCGGGCTCGACATACTCCTCGTGGTACATCCGGATGAGCTCGAAGAAGTAGCTCAGGGCCAGCGGCCCGATCAGAATGCCGAGCAGCCCGAAATACTTCACGCCACCGAACGCGCCGATCAGGGTGACCAGCGGGTGGATCTGCGCCCACCGCCGGTAGACGAACGGACGGATGAAGTTGTCCACGCTGCTGATCACGACCACGCCGACGAAGATGACGAAGACCGCCGCACCGAGCCGGTTGTCGAGGGCCAGCACCGCCGCGCCGGGGCCCCAGACCACGGTGCTTCCCACCACCGGCAGGATGGACGCGGCCGCGGTCACCACCCCCCAAAACAGGGAATTCGACAGCCCGAGCGCGAAGAACGTGAGCCCGATCAGGGCGCCCTGGACCACCGCCACCAGGAGGGTGCCGATCAGCGTCGAGTTGGTGACGTCCCGGAAGCGCTTTTGCAGCTTCTCGCTGTTGCTCTGAGAAAACGGGATGTAGGGGCGGAAGAATTCCCACGTCTTGGCCGGGTGGAGCAACAGGTAGTACAGGCCGAAGAAGGCGATCGTGAGGTTCAGCACCAGCCGCGTGGCCGTGCCGATGAGGCCGAACGCCGTGCTGCCGAGCATCGAGATCAGCCGGTCACCGAGCGTCGCGAGCCGGGGGCCGACGGCGTAGCCCGCGATCGTCAGGTGCTGGATCTTGGCGATCATGGTGCTGTTCGTCACCCCGCGCGCAATGTCCTGCGCCTGGTTCAGCAGGAGCGTCACCAGCGAGGCACCCGGGAAGACGATTACCAGGAGCGCGACCGCCGTGACGAGTCCCGCCGCGATGGCCGGTCGGAGATACTTGACGAGATAATCGTGCAGCGGCGCGAAAATGACGTACAGCACCGCCGCCCCGATCAGTCCCGAGACGTACGACGCGAGCGCCAGCGCGATCCCCGTCCCCAGGAGGACGATGACGAGCGATGCGCGTTGCCGTGTGGTGTCGAAGATGGCCACTGGGGGAGTCTAGCGAGAGACGGAGGAAGATGCCAGAACGTGGGCGGGCGAAGGCGGGCGAAGGCGGGCGCGACGCGGGAGACCTCGCCCGCCTTCGCCCGCCCGTGCCCGCCCACTAGATCGCCGGCTTCCTCCCCTTCCCGTATCCCGTGAGCTCCACGTACCCGTGGCCCACGGGACGCCCGTCGGGCATCCGCACCAGGACGGCGCCCTCCCAGTAGAAGAGATGGGGAATGAGATGGCTCACATCCTCTTGCGCGTCGGCGAGCGGAGCGACGACGACGTCGAGCCCCGCGCTCGGGATGCGGACCCGCCAACCGCTCGGGTAGCGGGTGCCGGTGACGGGGCTCCGCCAGGTGCCCTCCGGCGCGGCGCTCCAGTCATCGGCGGCGAGGTACCGCGGCCGGCCCGCCGAGTCCACGACCGTCCCGCGCGAGAAATTGGGTGTGCCGGGACGTCCCCGAAGCAGATAGAGCATGACGTCACGCCCGTCGTCGAGCTGCAGACTGAACCAGTCCCACCCCACCTGGGTGGTGTCGAGTTGATTCGAGCCGAATTCATGGTCCATCCACGTGCTGCCCGACACGTCGAGTGTGTCGTGCCCGACCACGACCGTGCCCCGCGCCCCCATCCGCGTGAAGCTGTAGTACTGACTCGCCGCGTCCGGGCTTCTGCCCTTCCGGCTGTAGCCGTTCGGGCCCTCGAACGCGAGCGGCTTGTCGGGCACCGTGCGGAGGTGAACCGCAAACCCCTGCCGGTCGTCGCGCATCGCCAGGGCGAAGCCGGGGCCGGTCCGCGCGAGCGTCCAGCGGCCCGCCGTCCCCACGGGCGCCGCGCTCCAGGCGATCAGGCTGTCCGGCGGCGTCCCGAACTGTCCGAGCAGCGGCGTCGCCCGATAGAGCAGCTCGCTGAAACGGTGGCGGCCCGTGGTGAGATCGGTGAGCGCCGCATGCCCCATGATCAGATCCTTCGCGTCCCACTCCGAGTGCAGATCGGGGAGGGTGGGAACGAGGCCGACGCGGAAGAACGTGAACTGGTACCCGTAGCGCGGAGCGCGGTCGCCGCGGGGCGTGAGCTGGCCCGTGAAGTACCACCACTCCGTTCGATACCCGTCGTGGCTGTAGTGATCGCGCGGGAACGACCAGGCGTAATCCGGCCGCGCTGGAATCCACGCCGCGGGCCCCGCCGCGATCAGCCCAGCCAGCAGCAGTAGCGCTACCACGCTGCCACGATGCCACCCTGCCACTCTGCCACCCTGCCGCTCCTGCCGCTCCTGCCGCCGATGCTCACACATCTTCCCTCGCCAGCTCGCCCGCGCCCACCCGGCTCGCCTTGAAGGCCGGATAGACGCTCGCCGCCACCGCCGCGAGGAGAATCGTCGTCGCCTGCCCGGCGAGCGCCTCGGCGGGCAGCGCGATCTGAATCGTCCAGCCGAAATACGCGCGGTTGATGATGAAGATGAGGACCCCGGCGAGCAGGATACCGCCCACCGCCCCGAGGACGAGGCCGAGCACGCCGATCCCGAGGCCCTCACCGACGAAGATGCGGAAGATCTGACGCCTGCCTGCCCCGAGCGCGCGATAGAGCGCGAGCTCGCTTACCCGTTCACGCGCGAGCACGAGGAGGGTGAGCGTGATCCCGCAGACCGCGATGAGGAGCCCCATCGCCTGGAGGATGCGCGTCACCGCGAACGTCTCGTTGAAAACCCTGAACACCTGCCGGCGGAGCGTGCGGTTGGAGCGGATGACGAGCGGCACTCCCTGAAACTCGGCTTTGAGGCGATCCACCGTGTGCTCCACGTCGGCACCCGGCGCCAGATAGAGCGCCATACTGTTGATGGCGCCTGGTCCGAAGGCGTGGCGGAGCGTGGCCAGATCCATGATGACGGTGCCGTTCTCCGAGCTGTAGTCGTAGTAGACGCCGCTGATCGGGAAGTGCTCGAGGCCGTGCGCCGTGTAGAGGGGCAGGGAATCGCCGGTCCAGCGTCCGGTCTTCCGTGCGAGCGGCTCGCTGATCAGCACGGCGCCGCGTTGGGCTGCGCGAAACGCGGTCGCGGGATCGCCTTGGACCAGCGGAAACCGGCGCTCGCCGCCGGGGAGCCCCATCTCGACGCCCGCCAGCGCCACGCGCCGCCCGCCGACGTAGGCGGGAAAGCCGCGGAGCCGGTCCACCGCCATCACGCCGGGGACGTTCGCGAGACGCCGTGCGACGTTCGAATCGAGCGCCGCGGCGGTGCCGGTGCCGCGCCACGACGGCGTGGTGATGTAGACGTCGGCGCGGAGCGTGCTGTTCACCCAGACGTCGAGGGTCGAGCGGAAGCTCCCGATCATGAACGTGATGCCGACCAGCATCGCGACCGCGACGCCGAGCGCCGCCACGGCGACGGCGGTGGTCTGCAGCCGCACGCCGAGGCTCCGGAGGCTGTAGCCGAAGCCGAATCGGCGGACCTGCGCGAGCGCCGAGACCGTCCGAACGACGAGCGGGGTGAGGAGCGGCAACGCGATCACGAGCGCCACGGCCAGGGCGAATCCGGCCGGCCGCCACCCGCGGCCGAGGGTCCAGTACCAGGCCCCGGCGAGGATCAGGATCGCGAGCCCGGCGACGAAAAGCGGCCGCGCGATCGTGCGGAGCTTCTCGTGCAGGGTGAACGGGGCGAGGAGCGTCTTGGTATCGCTCCGGCTCACGTCGAGCGCGGGACCGAGCGCGCCCAGGAGTGCGCCGCCCACGCCCACGACCGCGGCGAGCACGTAGAGGCCGGGGCTCAGGGTGAGCGTTTCGATCTCGTGGAGCAGATAGAGGTTGGTGAGCGTGGCGCTCACCATCCGCACGTTGGCATGGGCCACCCAGTAGCCGATCGGGAGACCGAGCGCGACGCCGAGTGCGCCGAGCACCACGACTTCCGCCGCGATGAGCAGGAAGACCTGCGCGCGCGTGGCGCCGAGCGAGCGCAGCAGGCCGAATTCCGCGCGGCGCCGGACGAGCGACGCCTGCATCGCGCTATAGACCAGAAAAAGACCCACGAAGAGCGAGATGAGACTCAGCGCCGAGAGGTTCAGCCGGAACGCGGCGAGCAGTCCTTCGGCGCGATCCCTGCGTCGCTCGGGGGTGAGGACGTCCACCGTGGGGCCGAGCGCACGCTGGAGGCGCTGGGAGAGCGCGGGGATGTGCACGCCGGGCCGCGCCTTGAGGTCGATCTGGGAGAGCCCGCCCGCGGCGTTGAGCAGGCCCTGCGCCTGGGCGATGTCCATGAGGACGAGACGCTGGCCCGCC
>DATFMZ010000123.1:0-3603 GCA_035266665.1 Gemmatimonadales bacterium
CCACCGGCTCTCGGCCGCCGCCACGAGCTCGAGCAGGTGGCGGTGAACCTCCTGCTGAACGCCGCGGACGCCGCGCCCGATGGTCCCATTGCCGTGACGGTCGAAGCGACGGCCTTCGAGCCCCGTGGAAGTGATGCCCGCCCCCGGCGCGGCGAGTCTCCCGACGTCGTCCCGTCGCGGCGTCCCGCCCTCCGACGGCCGCTGCGGCCCGACCTGCCCGCCGGCACGCCGGGCGTGCTGTTCGTGGTTGCCGATGCCGGTACGGGCGTTCCCGCCGCGGATCGAGAGCGCATCTTCGATCCCTTCTACACCACGAAGGACCCCGGCCGCGGCACCGGGCTCGGCCTCGCGATCGTGCAGCGGACGGTGCACGAAGCGGGTGGTGTCGTCTGGGTGGATGACGCTCGCGACGGCGGTGCCGCCTTCAAGATCTTTCTCCCGACCGCGGAGGTTGGATGATGCGCCTCCTCATCGTCGACGACGACCCCGGGCTCCGGAAATCCCTCGCACTGCTCCTCTCGGCGGAGGGCTATGACGTCGCGGGGGAAGGTGATGCCGCGCGGGCCCTCGAGCGGCTGCAGGCGGAGTCGTTCGACCTCGTGTTGTGCGACGTGCGCATGCCGGGGATCGACGGCATCGAGTTTCTCCGGCGATATCGCGCCGATGGCGGGAGCGCGCTGATCATCGTGATGAGCGCGTACGGCGGGGACGACCAGGCCCTCGCCGCCATGAAAGAGGGCGCCTACGACTACATCTCCAAGCCGTTCCGCGCCGAAGAGGTGTTGCTCACCCTCCGCAAAGCCGAGGAACGCGAGCGGTTGCGGGGCCGGGTCGCGGCCCTCGAGGCCGAGGTCGCCCGGTGGCGCGACCGGGACGTGGTGGCGGAGTCCCCCGCGATGCGTCGCATGCTCGATCTCGCGGCCCGCGTCGCCGCCCACTCGACGACCGTGCTCATCACCGGCGAGAGCGGGACCGGCAAGGAGGTCTTGGCCCGCGCGATTCACCGCATGAGCGCGCGCCGCGAGGGTCCCTTCGTGGCGGTCAACTGCGGCGCGATCCCCGAGAACCTCCTCGAATCGGAGCTGTTCGGCTACGTGCGCGGCGCGTTCACCGGCGCCACCGCCGACCACGCGGGGCTCTTCGAGGAAGCGGAGGGCGGCACGATCCTGCTCGACGAGATCGGCGATCTCCCGGCGGCGCTTCAGGTCAAGCTCCTGCGGGTGCTCCAGGAGGGAGAGATCCGGCGCGTCGGCGATCGCGCGACACGCCAGGTCGATGCCCGTGTCCTCGCGGCGACCGCACGGGATCTCGAGGCCGATCTCGAGACGGGACGCTTCCGCGAGGATCTCTATTACCGGCTGAACGTCGTGCGACTCCACATCCCTCCGCTCCGCGACCGTCCCGAGGACATCGCACCGCTCGCGGCGGCGCTCCTCGCCCGTGCCGGGCAGCGCGCGGGGCGTCCGCTCTCGCTCACGCCGGGGGCGCTCGCCGCGCTCAAGCGCCGGACGTGGGCCGGCAACGTGCGCGAGCTCGAGAATGCCATCGAGCGCGCCGCGGTACTCTCTCCCGATGGTGTCATTGCCGCGGAGAACGTGGCGGCAAACGGCGCGACCCCCGAGCGGGCGCCGGCGCCGGCGCCCGATCACAATGGATCGGCGCCCGTGGCGCTGAAGGATGCCGTGCGCGCCGCCGAACGCGCCGCTGTCCAGCGAGCGCTCGGCGCGGCCGGCGGCAACCGCGGTGAAGCCGCTCAGCTCCTTGGCGTGAGCCTGAGGACGCTCTACTACAAACTCCGTGACCTTGCAGAGTGAAATGCAATTTCCTGCATCGCTGCAGCAGTTTGCATGGGCGCCGCACGCCGCTTGATTTTGTATCGTATTGAAAAACAATGGGTTGCACCAGGGCACGAATCGTGTACCTAGGTCGTTTCAGCCAAACCGAGGTGGCGTGGATGCGGGATCGTCGTGGATTTACTCTGGTCGAGATCGTCATCGTGATCGTGCTGATCGCGCTGATGTCGGCATTCGCGATTCCGCGGATTTCGACTGCACTCGTGAAACAGAACGTGCGGTCGGCGCGGGTGGCGATCACCACGCTCCACGCGAAGGCGCGGGCCTATGCGATCCAGCGTGCGCGGCAGGTCGCGCTCGTCACGCGGAACAACGAGATCTATCTGATCTCGATGACGCCGGTGACCGATGTCGTCGACACCATCAACGCCCCGGTCAATCTGAATGACCGCTATGGCGTGACGGTGACGACCAACAACGACTCGATCGTCTTCGATCCGCGCGGCCTCGGCACGGCCACGACCACCACGAACATCGTGGTCTCCAAGGACGTATTCGCCGACACGGTCAAGATCACGCCAGCCGGGAACATCATGCAATGACGGACCGTCGCGGATTCACCATCGTCGAAGTGCTGATCGCCGTCCTGGTCCTGACGGTCGGCATGCTCGGACTCGTCACCACCGCCGCCCTCACCACCCGGATGATCGGGCAGGGGCAGCGATACACGGAAGCGTCGACCCTCGCGAGCCAGCGCTTCGAGATCCTGCGGGCGCGCTCGTGCACCGCCCTCGCGGACAGCACCGAGACGCAGGGCGCGTACACGGTCGGGTGGACGGTCGCCTCGGCCGACGGCGGCAAGTCGCGCGTCATCACGGTGACGGTCACCTCGCCCACCGGGGCCGGGACGGCGCGCACGGACACCTTCACCACCAAGAGGCTGTGCTAATGCGGCGCCGATCCGAAGGTTTCTCGCTGATCGAGCTGCTCGTCGCGCTCGTGATCTTCAGCATCGTCTCGACCGCGATCTATCAGCTGCTGGTCAGCAACCAGCGGCTCTACCGGGCACAGGCCGCCAAGGTGGATCTGAGTCAGAACGTCCGGGCCGCCGTGTCGATCTTGCCCGACGAGCTGCGCGAGCTCGACGCGGACGACCCCGCGGGGAGCGACATCCTCGGGATGACGTCCAACGCGCTCACCTACAAGGAAATGCGCAGCCTCTATGTGCTGTGTAAGAACCCGGTCTTCGGTTCGACCCAGATCGTCGTCGCGAAGAACTCGTTCTACGGCCTGAGTCAGCTCTCGACCTCCGACTCCCTGCTGGTCTTCGCCGAAAACGATTCGACCACCCGGGGCGACAACGAGTGGCTGCACGCGTCCGTACAGAGCATCTCCGGCGGCAGCAACTGCCCGGCCAACGGACTCGGCGGGACCCCGAGCTATACCATCACGCTCGGCAACGTCACGGCCTCTCAGGTTGCCGGCGTCTACAGCGGCGCCCCGGTGCGCGGCTTCCACCCGTCGCAGGTTCTGCTGTATCAAGACGCGAGCGGGGCGTACTGGCTCGGTCAGCGGACCTACAGCGCCGGCGGCGGCTGGGCCACGACGCAGCCGCTCGTCGGCCCGCTCACGTCCTCCGGTCTCCAGTTCACGTACTACGACGCCTCGGGAGCGATCACGAGCACGGCGACGAACGTCGCCCGGATCGCCATCACCGTCACGGGCAAGTCGGATCCGGTGACGGGCGGGGCCAACGGCTACCTCACGCAGAACCTGGTGGCCCAAGTCACCCTGAGGAACAACCGCTGAG